>NZ_JCAKNC010000004.1:0-322423 GCF_059515925.1 Acinetobacter sp. CY81 | reverse complement strand
TTGATGCCTTCGCTACGCATTAAACGCGTCAGGAAGTCGTAGTCCGTTTCGTTGCTTTGCATGATGAACGGACGGACGTCGTATTGTTGTTGAAGCCCACTGAGATCTAGGCTTAGGCTTGCTGCAAACAGTGGGCTTTTGTTTTGCCATTCTTGGAAGATGGTTTCAATGACTTCAACCGCTGATTTGTTCATGAACACACGGCTGTTGCGGCGTTTGTGCCACAGTGTGGTTGCGTCTTCTAAGTTGAGTTTGTAGAGGGTCAGTGAGCCATCACTTTGCCCTTGGGCTGCTTCGGTGATTATCCCTGTGGTTCTGAACAGTGTGCCATTTTCGGTCACTTGGTCTACGGCTACTTGGCAACCGATGAATTCTTTGAGGGAGATGGTGGCATTGGTAGATAAACAGATCAGTTCTGCTTTCACGCCTTCGTTAAGCGTGTGTTGTCCGTCTATGCGTTGTAGAAAGACTTCTTGGTTTAGACTTGGATTCGAGAATTGTACGTGTATTGCTCGTTTTTTTGAGTCAATGCCCAAACCATCCAAAACGCTGTTAATGTTGTCTAGAAAACTATTCATTAGCCAAATTAATTATTATTGAAATATTTTGAGATTATTATAAACAAAAAATGAACGAATTAGCTCAAAAATTAACAGTTTTATGTAAATGAATTAGATAAATAGATTTAAAGTGCCAACTGATCAAAATCATAGTTGGCTTTCATTTTATTTGAGTTAATTTAACCTGCATGATGAGTTATTTGATTATCCTTTTTTAACCAAATAGTGGAATTCTTTATTCCCATCTCCATCTAAATGCTCTTCTTGAAGCAATAATTCATGTCCCAAATGCATACAAAACTTTGGAATATCCCAAGATGTAGAGTTATCGGTTGCGAAGACTTCCACAATATCACCAGATTTAGACTTTCGAATCGCTTGATGTAACATCATCACAGGTTCAGGGCAACGTAGACCGCGCGTGTTAATTTGAATGGTAGGCGTAACATTGGACTCAGTCATGATTCAACTCAAGTTAAAAATCAAACCATTCTAACATAGCCAAGCACTACAGCTACCCCCATCAATTTTAAGCCTGACTATTTTCATCCACATTTAACTCAAGATTAACCTTTTTGAGGTTAGATTTAATTTCCCCTTTTCACATACCAAAATTTTAATTACCAAATTTTATTATTAATCATATATTTTAATGAATTTTGCTTATTTCTCACACTCCATCAACCCGTCTCATAAAATGATTTAATTCATTCCGACTAGTGTTCATGTTTATGCATAGACTTCTTTTTTTTCTGAGGTATGATAAAAATATTATTTTTATTTCAAGAGTCTTCAGGAAAGATCATGCAAGATGAGTCAGGTACATCATGGGGTATGCGCGGTTTACGCAAATGGTTAGGTACAGCGCCAGAAACCCGAGATGAACTATTAAAAATCGTACAAGATTCTCGTCGATTACTCGAGCCCGATACCGTTGCAATGCTTGAAGGTATTTTCGATCTACCAGCGACCAAAATCCGTGAAGTCATGACTCCTCGTACATCAATGGTCAGCTTACAAGAAGATGATGATCTGCTTGATATATTACCCGTTCTGATTGAGTCAGCACATTCTCGTTTTCCTGTGTTTTCAACTGATCAGCCTGATAATGTTGTTGGGATACTACTGGCCAAAGATCTTCTACCATTTTTGAGTGACCGTGATTCGAGCATTACTGTTCATGCCTTAATGCGCCAGCCAATATTTGTCCCAGAAAGCGCTCGTTCAGATCAAGTACTTCGTATGCTTAAAAATACGCAGACTCATATTGCGATTGTGATTGATGAATATGGTACGACTTCGGGATTGGTCACTTTAGAAGATATTCTGGAAGAGATTGTCGGTGAAATTGAAGATGAACATGACAATATTGATGAAGAAGCCAACTATATTATTCCAGACCAGTCACCTGAAACCGCAAATACTTGGATGGTTCAGGCACTTACACCAATTGAACATTTCAACAATATTTTAGATGCTGATTTTTCTGACGATGAAGTAGAGACTATGGGCGGTCTATTGCTTCAAGAAATTGGTCTTGTAAGCGATTTGCAAGGGCAAGTGATTGAACTCGATAATTGGGAATTTACCATTATCGAAGCAGATGCCCGCACTATTCATCTGATTCGAGCCGTACGTAAATGAGAGCTTTTTTTGACAAGCAGTTAAATCCTTCAAAACAACAAAAACCATTACCTTTTATTTTTCCATTGTTGATTGCCCTTATTTCAGGGGCAATCTTTAGTTTTGCATTAGCACCTTTTCATTGGTGGTGGTTAGCCATTCTTTCTCCAGCTTTGCTCTATGCTGTTTTACATCAAAAAACAGCAAAGCAAGCTTTTGCGATTGGTTTGTCTTATGGATTCGGTCTTTGGTTTGTCGGTGCTTTTTGGCTGTACACTTCTATCCATGTTTACGGCGATACCAATGCCTTTTTAAGTGTTGTGATGATTGTCATCATGGCACTGTTGATGGGTTTGTTTACTGCATTTCAAACATGGTTATACCGTCGATTCTTCCCAGAAACACCGCTGACCTTTGCCCCAATTTGGGTGTTATTTGAATGGGCAAAAACCTGGGTATTTACAGGTTTTCCATGGCTGTTCGCAGGTTATGCATTTACTGAGCGTTTACTCGATAACTATGCACCCCTTTTTGGTGTTTATGCTGTCTCTTTCGTGGTCATCCTATTGGCATGCGCGCTTGTTGAAACACTAAGAAGAAAATATGCATGGACATTTATTTCCCTCTTATTTGTAGTTGGTGCATGGGCTGTCTCTTTTATTCAATTTGTGGAAGAAAAACCTGAGAAGCCACTTTCAGTTTCTTTAATTCAGGGCAATATTCCACAAGACTTAAAATGGCTCACTGAATACCAAGTTAAAACTTTAGAAATTTATGCCGAGCTCAGTCGTAGTGAATGGGGACGTGATCTCATCGTTTGGCCAGAATCATCTATCCCTCTGTTCCAAACAGACATCGAACCCTTCTTAAAAGCACTCGATGAACAAGGTAAAACTACAGATACTGCTTGGGTGACAGGTATTCCCTATTGGGATCTTGAAGAGTCTCAGCAACACGGTTATCCGATGTATTACAATGCGATGATGGCATCTGGCAGTGATGCATCTGGCTTGTATAAAAAGCAACGCTTAGTGCCTTTTGGTGAATATATTCCCCTTTCAGGTTTCTTAAGTTGGGTTCTTCCTGCACTACAAAATGATCCTTCTATGAGTGGCTTTTCACGTGGTGATCGTGATCAACAACCTTTCTCAATTAAAGGTAAACACTTAGCTGCTGCGATTTGCTATGAAGTGGCTTATCCGAACTTAACGCGTCGTAATGCAATGAACAGTGATTTCCTTGTCACCGTTTCAAATGATGCATGGTTTAAAGGTACAGCTGGACCATTGCAACACTTACAAATGGTACAAATGCGCGCTAAAGAGAATGGTCGTTGGTTTATTCGTGCAACCAATACAGGTGTAACCGCATTTATTAACCATCAAGGGCAGATTGTAAAACAAGCCCCTATGGATGAAAGAGCCGTATTACGCGGTGAGTTACCTGCAATGCAAGGTCAAACCTTGTATAACCGTTTAAGTGATTGGCCTATTCTGATCTTTTCATTATTACTTTTAATTGTAGGCTGGATTTACCGTCCACGTAAGGTCGATGTCTCTTTTAAATCTAGACGTTAGTCCAAACTAAAACCTTAAAATCAGCGATAAAAAACCGAGACTTATTCTCGGTTTTTTATGAATTCTAAGTTTCTAAGCGATACACAATTTCTAAACGATATTTTTAAAATTGAGTCGCTAAATAAGACATCATCACAGCCAAACTTAACATCGGAATATAGCGATAAAGTTTGACGATCATCTGTTCAAAAGCAGAAGGTTGTTCATCTTGCTGAACATTCATCACGCTTGCATGCAAAGCACTACAAAAGCTGATAATGGAGATTGCACTAAACACACTGATCGCCATGAAGCCGACCATGATTTGGCTGCTGCCATCTGTATGTTGCCATAAGCTGATAAAAAATTGGCTCAATGGTAATAAGCTAAGAATCAACAGAACGGATTTTAGCATTGACCAATGAAATTGATTGATTTCATCTGCGATAAATAATGCTTTCATTTAACCCCCTCCATCATATTCCCATGTATTGGGATCTATTATGCAAGTATTTTAAAAAATAAAAAGTCTATATTTATCCATATTTTATTTTTCTTGTAACTATTAAATATGGGAATAATTCTTATTATAACTCTCAAATAGAAATAAATATTTTATTTAATTATTTCAACAACTTAAATTTTTGAATTAAATGATAAACATTATCACTTCATTTGGTATTTATTAATTCGATCAAATGAAGTGATTATTCCCACTCCAAATAAATCAGAATGATTTTCAATTAAGGTGTATAGAAAATATCTGCATCATTTCCTTCACCGCCTTGCTTCGCATCAGCACCAAAAGAATATAAATCGAATGCACGCCCATCTGAACCTGGAATTACATATTGCAAGTCATTATCCCAACTGTCTTTTGGATATCCACCTTTGACATAACCGCCTGGTAACCAATTTTTTGCAGATGCAGGCTGAGTGACTAATGCATCCAAACCGCCATCTTGCATAGATGGATATTGATTGTTGTCTAGTTTGTACTGATCTAATGCACCCGCCACACCTTTTAAAGTAATCAAAGTGGTATCGACTTTGGCTTTTTCACCACGTCCCATCACGTTCGGTACAATCAACGCTGCCAAAACACCCAAAATCACAATAACAACCATGACTTCAATTAAAGTAAAACCAGATTGCTTACCCTGCATCGTTTTTTGCATTTAATTTCTCTCTATATACATTCTGAATCATCAATGATTCTTATCAATAAGTCTTTCAATAAAAAGGTTGAATCTATTATTCGATTTTGGCACAGATCCATTGCGAATTAATTAAATCATATTGTTCATATTAACGATTGGCAACATCACTGCGATCACAATCACCAAAACTATACCTGCCATTAATACCAACATTAAAGGTTCAAGGAGTGCCAATAAAGTTGAAATGAGTGTCGTCACTTCTCGATCTTGCATGGTAGAAGCACGATCTAACATGCGATCCAACTCACCCGATGTCTCACCACTTTTAATCATTTGCACCATCATTGGGGGAAAATAACCACAACGCTCCAACTGCGTTCCTAGATTACCTCCTTCCGTGACTTTTTCTGCTGCAACATTGACTGCATCACGAATGACCCAGTTATTACTCACCGCTGCACCAATTTTTAATGCATCAACTAAAGGTACACCGGACTGCGTCAAAATCGATAAAGTACTAGAAAAACGTGCAGCATTAATTCCCTTAGACAGCTTTCCAAAAAGTGGCAATTTTAGGGTTAATCGGTCAAAGGCATAATGTCCTGCCGATGTTCTTAAAAAACGAATTAATAGAAAAATACCAAGACCTGAAAAGACCAACATGAATGGCCAAGCCTGTCGAATGAAGTCACTCGATTTCATTAATGCAACGGTGATCCAGGGCAATGCATCTTTATTTTGATCAAATGTTTTGACAATGTCTGGAACAACATAAGTCATTAATCCCATCACGATGGCAAATGACATCAGCATTAAAATAATCGGATAGACCATCGCCGCTTGGATTTTCTTTTGCATCGCAAAACGGTTTTCAGTGTAGTCAGCCAACTGATCTAAAATTAAATCTAAATGACCTGAACGTTCTCCTGCGGCAATCGTTGCAATATACAGATCAGGAAAACTACTCGACTGCTGCATCGCTTGTGCTAAGGAATGCCCTTCCATCACTTTAGAACGGACAGATGCCATCAAATTTTTAATATGCGCTTTTTCATTTTGTTTGGTGACCGCATGTAAAGCTTCTTCAAGTGGAATACCCGCTGCAACCAAAACCGACAATTGACGTGTCATCAATGCCAAATCATATGCCGTAAACTTTTTCCGAAATACGCTTGTAGATTGCTTTTTATCTTTCGATTCAACAGCATCAACATTAATCGGGATCCATTGTTTGTCCCTGAGTTGCTGTCGAATCTGTCGTGCTGAATCACCCTCGAGCACGCCTTTATGTTGCTTTCCTGATGCATCTACGGCGGTATATTGATATGCAGGCATTATAATGCTCTAGTACGTCCAATTAATTTGTCTGCAGTATTGCGTCAGACCACTAAAATCATTCATATTCATTCTTTATAAATGACAATTCACTTTAACATAAGCCTTTCAGCTTAACGATCAATTTCAACTCAGCGATTTATACTATATTTATGTCAAATACAACAGAATTAAGCCCAGCCATCTATCGCATTCGCGTCGCAGTGCCTGTGCATCTTTATGATTGTTTTGACTATCAAGTCTCTGCTGAGCAATATGCTCAAGCTGCTGTAGGAGCGCGGGTTTCTGTCTCTTTTGGCAGACAAAATCTCGTGGGTCTAATTACAGAAAAATTACCTCTAGATACACCTCTAGATCCCCGCTTTAAACTTAAAGCCATTACAGAGCTTTTGGATGATCATGCGATTTTAGATGATCAAGTTTTAAATTTAGTGAAATGGTCAGCATCTTATTATCAGTTCCCGATTGGCGAAGTGATGCATAGTGCAATTCCGACACTATTACGTCAGGGAAAACCATACAACTTACTTGCACTCACTTGGAAAATCATTGATCAACAAGCTGAAGACAAACTCAAACGCTCCTTAAAGCAACAAGATGCCTATAAAATTTTAAAGCTTCATCCACATGGAACGGCGGAGACTATCCTCAATTTGAGTGGGATTGAAACGGCGACACTCAAAGCACTCGAAAAAAAAGACATTATTCAATGTGAACTTGAACCGCAGGATTTCAGCCCAGAACCTGTACAACTGGCTCAAATGCCATTAACGGCCAATGACGAACAAAAAGTTGCCATTCAAAGTATTGTTAAATCCTTAAAAAAATATCAAGCCTTTCTACTCGATGGCTTAACCGGTAGTGGTAAAACAGAAGTCTATTTACAAGCCATGTACGAGGTATTGAAACAAGGTAAACAAGTATTGGTATTAGTGCCTGAAATTGGCTTAACCCCACAGACCGTGAGTCGCTTTCAATCTCGTTTTCATTGCAATATTGCTTTGCTCCATTCAGGTCTGAACGACAGTAAACGTCTGCAGGCATGGCAACATGCACAAACAGGCAAAGCATCAATTATTATCGGTACACGTTCTGCGCTATTTACCCCGATGCCAAATTTGGGGCTGATCATTCTAGATGAAGAACATGATTTATCATTTAAGCAGCATGAAGGCTTTCGTTACCATGCACGCGATGTTGCCATGTATCGTGCACATCTACAGAAATGTCCAATTGTATTAGGTTCAGCGACACCGAGTATTGATAGTTTTCATCTTGCCCATCAAGGTAAATTAACGCGTTTAGAATTAAATCACCGTGCTGGCGGTGCCATCATGCCTAAAATGCATTTGATTGATCTCAAAATTGCGAAAAAACAGCATGGTATTAGCGAAACCCTCATTAAAGAGATTCAAGACCGACTGGATAAAAAAGAGCAAGTCCTGATCTTTTTAAATCGACGTGGTTATGCACCTGTTTTAATTTGTGAAAGCTGTGCATGGCAAGCCAATTGTCCACATTGTGATGCTCACTTCACCCTACATAAAAAACCGTATGAACATTTACACTGTCACCATTGCGGAACGATCAACCGACTTCCTGATGCCTGCCCGCAATGTAATCAAAGCACTTTGAAGCCGATTGGTATGGGAACAGCAAAGGTTGAAGAAAGCCTGAATGAGCTTTTCCCCAATCAAAATATTGTTCGTGTCGATCGTGACTCTACAAGTCGTGTCGGAAGCTGGCAAAAAATCTACGATCAAATCCACAAAAGTGAACCGATGATTTTATTAGGCACGCAAATGCTTGCTAAAGGTCATCATTTTCCTTATGTGACTTTGGTTGCGATTTTAGATATTGACTCTGGATTACTCAGTGTTGATTTTCGAGCAACCGAACGAACTGCCCAACTCATTATTCAAGTTGCAGGTCGAGCGGGTCGTGGAGAGAAAAAAGGTGAAGTTTTCTTACAAACGCTCAGACCTGATCACCCGTTGCTAAATACTTTAATTACTAAAGATTATCGTGCTTTCGCCAAAGAAACCTTACATGACCGCGAAATAGCACTCCTACCTCCGTGTCGCTATGCAGTCATGCTTCGCTGTGAATCCAAAAGCCAAGAGGATAATCAAAAATTCCTCAATGAAATGACTCAACTTTTGCGTCAGCATTCAGGTGATTTGATTGATATTTGGGGACCAATCCCCGCACCGATGGAGCGTAAAGCAGGTCGCTTCCAAGCGCATGTGGTTTTATTATCAACTGAACGCGCCAAACTGCATTTTTACGTTCGAGAATGGTGGCAACAAGTTTTATTCTATAAGCCATCTTCGATGAAACTCACCATCGATGTTGATCCACAAGAGTTAAGTTAATTTGATTTATTCGTGAAGCTTACTCGCTTGATCTAAAACAAATGTAGGACTGTTACAGTTGATCATTTGAACTGATTCAATAAAATGAATTACATAGATAAAAATTTAAAGCCTCAAAGTGAATCACACAAATTTTCATACACAGGCATGCTTTTCAGGATTACAATTTCTACAGACCAATCATGATGCTTAGGAAGAGCCGATGTCGCTTTTGCTTCAAATAACGATTTTCTTAGGCGCTGTATTAATTCTTGTTCCACTCGGAAAAAGATTCGGCGTTGCAACCGTCCTCGGTTATCTTTTCACAGGTATTTTGCTTGGACCAAGTGTTTTAAATATTGCTCAAGACACCACTGCAATTTCACACTTAGCCGAATTTGGCGTCATTTTATTGATGTTCTTGATTGGTCTTGAACTCCGTCCACAACGATTGTGGCAAATGCGACGTTCAATTTTCGTAATTGGTAGTTCACAAGTCATCATCACAGGTGTGATTTTAATGGCGACTGTATGGTTGCTATTTCAACAGAGTTTAAGTGCCAGCTTCGTGATTGGCTTTGCATTGGCACTGTCTTCTACAGCGTTCGTCCTGCAACTGCTTTCAGAAAAACAACAACTCAATACAACCTATGGTCAGCAATCTTTTTCTATTTTACTGTTCCAAGATATTGCCGCTATTCCACTGATTGCGATTATTCCGCTATTGGCTGGTGCAGAGTCAACCCATCATGGTATTGCTTATTTTGCTGCAATCATTGCCACCTTTACAGGTCTGTTCCTGTTTAGTCGCTATATCATGCGCCCCTTCTTTAGATTCATTGTCAAAAGTGGCGCAACCGAATTGGTGACTGCCGCAGGATTATTCATTGTCCTCGGTGTAGTCGTGCTGATGGATGTACTCGGTATTAGCACAACATTAGGCGCATTTTTAACGGGTGTACTATTGGCAGACTCTGAGTTCAGACATGAACTTGAAGCCAGTATTACGCCCTTTAAAGGCTTATTGCTCGGTCTATTTTTTATGACCGTTGGGATGACGACACCTTTAGCATTAATTATCGAAGAACCCCTAATCATTATTGGTGGTGCTTTATTATTAATGCTCTTGAAAGCGCTCATCATGCTTGGTATTGCACGATATTATCAATACAACTGGAAACAAAGTGTTTTAACCGCTGTATGTTTAGCCCAAGGGGGTGAATTTGCTTATGTCATTATTGCAGTTGCAAAAAGTGAGAAAGTGATTAGCGATGCCATTATGAATCCTGTGACTTTGATTGTGACAGTTTCTATGGCGTTGACGCCTATTCTATTTTGGATTGTGACTAAGTGGTTAGTTCCGCATTTAGATCAACAGACTGAAGCCCCAGAGTATGATGATGTTCCAGATGAGCATCCTCATATGATCATTGCAGGTTTTGGTCGAGTGGGACAAATTATTGCTCGTTTGGCACATATGCATCGCCTACCCTTTACCGCAATTGATAACAATTTAGAACGGATCGATTTTGTTCGAAAATACGGCGGTAAGCTATACTATGGAGATGCCACTCAACCAGAGCTATTACGCTCCGCAGGCATCCTTAATGCCAAAGTCTTTGTATTGGCAATTGATGATGTAGAAGTCTCTATGAATGTGGCACGACACCTTCGATTGAACTATCCAAGTTTGATGTTAGTCGTACGTGCACGTGACCGCTATCATATGCATCTGCTCAAAGATTTAGGTATTGAATACATTTGGCGTGAAACCTATTTATCATCGCTCGGCATGGCATATCGAACATTATGTCTATTGGATATTCCTGAAGAACAAGCGCGAGAAAGCATTGAGCTATTCCGTGACTATGATGAGAAACTGATTGCAGAACAGCAGCGAATATACACGGATGAACAGAAAGTGTATGAAAGCTATCGTGGCTTTATTGCAGAGTTGGAACATATTTTTGAAAGTGATTCAAAGAACCTTCAGGAACATGATTCACCTTTAGAGCTTGGACCCAATGTATACAGACATCACTCCGATGCATCTAAATTCACCCATGCTCGCAATCATCCTCCTCAAGATCAAATTAATGTCTGTCGTGATGAAGAAAATTAACTTGTGATTTACAATTTCGTCACCATCTAAGCAGGGATTTGGAGAATTTTATGTCAGATTTACGTCAACGTTTTTATATTGAAAACAGTCCTGTTCGTGGTGAAGTCGTTCATCTAGAAAAAGCATTACAAACTATTTTGTCTCAGCGCGATTATGCACCTGCTATCCAAGTACTATTGGGTGAGATGTTAAGTGCAACCGCACTCCTTGCCAGTACGCTTAAAATTAAAGGACGTATTAGCCTCCAAATTCAAGCATCTGGCACACTCAAATGGGCTATGGCTGAATGTGATCATAATGGTGAAGTACGTGCTTTGGCGGATTATGAACAAGACCCTCACTTCAATGCGGCTGAAAACAGCAGTACCGTGCTGAATACCTTAGTCAGCCCTGTGCTTTTTATTAATATTGAGCCCGAGTTTGGTGAACGTTATCAAGGGATCGTGCCTTTAGATCAGCCGAATCTAGCAAAATGCTTAATGCAATATTATGATTTGTCTGCGCAAATCCCGACACGTATTGTTTTAGCAAGCTCTGCTGAACGTGCAGGTGGTTTACTGATTCAATTATTGCCACGTAATAATGAAGAAGAGCAACAACGCGTCGATGAAGACATTTGGCCACGTCTCACGATGCTGACAGAAACACTTAAAGCGGATGAGCTGACGCAATTAGAAGCGCAAGAAATTCTTTATCGTTTATATAACGAAGAAGAAGTGCGTCTTCCTGAGGTTGAAAATCTTTACTTCGGTTGTACCTGTTCAAAAGAACGTTGTGCTACAGCGCTTGAACAAATTGGTGTAGATTCAGTGAAAGAAACGCTGGAAGAGCAAAATCCAATTACGATGGATTGTCAGTTCTGCAATACACGTTATAGCTTTACAGCAGAAGAAGCTTTAGGTTTATTTGGTGAACACTTAAGCTAATTTAAACAATTACTTAATTGATTAAATTTATCAAAATTTGATTGTTTTGAGTACAAAAATGAGTAAGCATAGTCTTACTCATTTTTTTTGAACATAACAAAAACAGGATGTATGAGATGAATAAAATATATGGATTGTTACTCAGTGTATTATGTATGAGCACTGCATCTGCAAACGATTTTGCAGGAAAATGGAAAACAATCGATGATAAGACTGGATTTTCCCGTGCAGATGTTTTGGTGACTAAAAACTCAGATGGTAGCTATACAGGAAAGATCGTCACGATTCGCCCCCTACCCGATAAACCGTTAGTCGATGTCTGTGTTAACTGCAAAGGTTCTTTAAAAAACAAACCACTAGTAGGTTTAGAAATTGTTTCGGGCTTTAAACAAAATCCAAAATCACCATTGGAATATATCAATGGCAAAGTCCTAGACCCTCTTTCAGGCAATGTTTATAACGGTAAAGCCAAAATTAATGCACGTGGAAATCGCGTAAGTTTACGTGGCTATATCGGCGTATCAATGTTAGGACGTTCAACCACTTGGGTTCGTACCAACTAACAGTCCGATCTTGTAATTTAAAATACAGATATCTGTTGAATAGACTCACTGAAGTGAGTCTATTCAACATTGAAATAAAAGAAATATGTGTGACATTGATCTCAGATCATCCTTTTGAAAAAAATAGAAACAATTAAACACTAAGAAATAATACAGTCGTACAGCAAACTCAGCTAATAATGAATAAAACTTGATCAAAAAATATAGATAACCTATGGCAAAGAGCTATTACGAAGAACTCGGCATTTCACGTGATGCCAATCCAGAAGATATAAAAAAAGCATATCGTAAACTCGCACGTAAATATCACCCCGATGTCAGTAAAGAAGCTGATGCCGAAGCGAAGATGCAGAGCATCAATGTGGCCTATGATGTCCTGAGTAATCCAGAAAAGAAAAAACAATATGATTTCGAACTAGACCACCCTCAGAGTTTCGATCAGTTCCGTGACGGAAATTCTAATAGTGGATTCGGACAAGGATTCAATCAAAACACTGATCACAGCGGTTTTGATCAAAATGGTTCTAACCAAAATAACTATGGTGGATTTGAAGATTTATTTGGCCGTTTTGGACAAGGCTTTGGTGGCGGTCGGTATCAACGTAATGGTTCACAGGCAAACCAAAACCGTCAATCACAGCAATTTAGCTTCAAAGGTGAAGACCAACATGCTCGTATAGACGTGGATCTGAGTGTTGCTTTTGAAGGGGCAACCCAAACCATTACTTTGCAAATTCCAACCTACAATGTCTATGGTGAGCCAGAGGTTCAACGTAAAACACTACAAGTAAAAATCCCTAAAGGCATGAAAGAAGGTCAGCAAATCCGTTTAGCTAAACAAGGACAAGCTGGAATCAATGGCGGTGAAGCAGGTGATTTATATATTGAGATTCAATATATCAATACCGATCAGATTCGAGTTGAAGGTGCCGATATTTATTACAACATTGATATTAGCCCTTGGGAAGCAGCGCTAGGACAAGACATTGAAGTTATGACCCCTTCTGGAAAAGTGAAAGTCAGCATCCCTAAAAATACTGTCTACGGAAAACAATTACGCCTGAAAGACAAAGGTATTCCCTCTAAAACACCTGGGCATCTTTATTTGGTTCTCAATATTGTTTATCCAAAAGCTGAGACTGAACAGCAAATCAATGCCTATCAAGACTTTGCCCAAGCATTTTCGCACTTTAATCCGAGATCGAATTAAGGAGAATCATCATGACCACGATTCATTATCGAGAAATTATTAAAGATGGATGTTTAGAAGCTGAAATCGTCGATGAACATTATATTTTTGATTTAACACATTTCGCACAAGCATGTGGACAAAGCCCTGAATGGGTTCTGCAGCTCTTAGAATACGAAATCCTACCTGCCCGTTCAGAAACACGTATTCATCAATTCTTTGGTGATGAATTATCTCGTGCACGCCGTGCCTATCGCTTACAACGCGATTTTGATGCCAGTCTTTCTGCGGTAGCAATGATGTTGGATTTAATCGATGAGGTTCAACAACTACGCAAGGAAGTTAAACACGTACAAATGACGCATAGCTAAGTATTCTCAGCTATACAAATCTGATTTTCTTAGAATCAGTGCTTGCTAATTGCTCTATTATTTATCATTTGAAAGAGGTAATGACAGCGACATGAACAGCAAAAATTTGAATAAAAAGTTAAAGAACATGTTCCCAGAATATCGTGACTTAATGCAAAAGTTAGCGACTGAAGATGTCCATTTTGCAAGACTCATGGAAGATCATGATGATTTAAATCGTCAGATTACACAACTTGAGCAAGACCCCGTCAATCTAATCAATATCAATGATGACATCGAGCTATTAAAGCGCAAAAAACTCAAGTTGAAGGATCATCTTTATCAGATTTTAAAAACGACTTCTGTGCAAACTCAGATTTAAATCACTCGATTATCCTTACTATTTGAGACGAGTGATTTTTTCAACTTCTTTCATGGTTTTTTTAATCGGCTCATAATCTAAAAACCAGAAAAAATTCACATGCTGATCTTTATGTTGTTGCGCCAACATATCCATCACACTACGCTCTCCACGCCCAACTAAATGTCGTCGATAAAAGAAAATAATTAAAATAACGGTACACAGCAACATAATACCAATCATGATCCAAAACCCTCTCGGATCATGCAGTCCCGGAATAGCGACAAAGTTCATTCCGTAAATGCCTGTGAGTAACGTTAATGGTGCAAAGATCGCAGTAATAATCGCAAGAATTCGCATATTTTCATTGGTCTGGTTCGCTACTGCTGAAAAGTGTAAGTCAATTGCTGCTTGAATTGCATTTCTTAAACGAGTGGTATGTTTCTGAATACGTTCAATATGGCTGACTAAATCATCTACACGTACCAACACTAAATCTTGTTTTTCTGAATATTTCTTACCTTTCAAATGTGGATAGTTGTCAACGATTTCATCACGAAGTTCTTGTAGGGTTTCAATTTGCTCTTCACAAATATTTTCAACCTGTTGGAATGCCATATTTTCTTGTAATAGCTGATTCCACTGCGTAAAACGACGATGCCCCTGCAACAACTGTTGTTGCCAATATTCAACGCGTGCGGTTAAAGGAACTCTGAGATCTAAATAACCATCGACCATCGTATTTAATAATCTAAGCGTCAGATCGATAGGTGTTTTCGCCAATTTTCGAGGCTTGTTCTGCTCTTCCATAGCACGACAAACAATGGTTTCAATCCGTGTGACATAGTTTTCTATCGCCTTATTCCCTTGCTCACGAATGGTGACTAAAACTTGAGGATTGATAATAAAACTGGTCGGTGTGGTTGATAAGCCAAATAAACTTTCATGCTTTTCCAGAGCTTGATCACTAATATTGACTTTATCTTCGGGTGTAATCAGTTTTCTAAAAATCAATAAATCATAATCATCCATCGTATCGAAGACACACGGATGTTCTAAATTCAAAATATCACGGATATGAAATTCATTTAAGACTAGAGAAGTACACTGCTGAATGTCCTTATTCCATTCTTCTGATCGATTGATCACATCTGAACGCAAGCAATCCACCCAAATAAATTCAGGTGCTTGATCCTGTATTTTTGTTTTAGTCACATAAATATAATGTTCAGTCTGATGCTGATAAAAATAATAAGTTTGCATAGCGACGTTGTGATGAATGTTAGAATAAGTCTTAGCCGAAATCATGCCATAAAAAAAGCCTGCTTGATGCAGGCTTTTTTCAATAACAGTGTAAACAGATCAAGGGATTAAGCTTGTTCGATGTCTTTCATTGTTAATTTGATACGACCACGGTTGTCAACGTCAGCAACTTGTACTTTAATTTCTTGACCTTCAGTTAAGATATCAGTCACATTTGCAACGCGTTCATTCGAAATTTGTGAGATGTGAAGTAAACCATCAGTACCAGGAAGGATGTTTACGAACGCACCAAATTCAACGATACGAATGACTTTACCAGTGTAGATTGTACCTGGTTCGATTTCAGCAGTAAGTGCTTGGATTTTTGCAACAGCAGCAGCAGCGGCAGCTTTAGTTTCACCAAATACACGAACTGTACCGTTATCTTCGATATCGATTGCAGCTTTAGTTTCTTCAGTGATCGCACGAATCGTCGCACCACCTTTACCGATTACATCACGGATCTTATCAGGGTTGATATTGATCACTTGGAATGTAGGCGCGTGCATAGAAATTTCAGGACGAGCGCGTGAAATCACTTGATTCATTTCATTCAGGATGTGCATACGACCAGCATAAGCTTGGTTCAATGCAGCTTCCATGATTTCTTCAGTGATCCCTTCGATCTTGATGTCCATTTGAAGTGCAGTAATACCGTTTGCAGAACCTGCTACTTTAAAGTCCATATCACCCAAGTGATCTTCATCACCTAAGATGTCAGAAAGAACTGCGAAACGCTCGCCTTCTTTCACTAGACCCATTGCGATACCCGCAACTGGCGCTTTAAGCGGAACACCTGCATCCATAAGTGATAGCGAAGCGCCACATACAGAAGCCATTGAAGATGAACCGTTAGATTCAGTGATGTCAGATACGATACGGATGACGTACGGGAAGCGGTCAGCTGCTGGAAGAACAGCTTGAACACCACGGCGCGCTAAACGACCATGACCGATTTCACGACGCTTTGGACCAGATTCACGACCAGTTTCACCTACAGAGTATGCAGGGAAGTTGTAGTGCAACATGAAGTTGTCAGTTTTAGTACCAGCAAGGGTATCAACCATCAACGCATCACGAGTATTACCCAAAGTCGTTGTTACCAAGGCCTGAGTTTCACCACGTGTGAACAATGCAGAACCGTGAGCACGACCCAATACACCCACTTGTACGTCGATTGCACGAACAGTTTTCGTGTCACGACCATCAATACGTGGCTTACCAGACAAGATGTTGTCACGTACTGTACGGTATTTAAGGTCTTCAAATAATTCGTCAACTTCAGCAGCAATACCTGTTTCGTCATTTTCTGGAACGAACTGAGCAACAGCCTCTACGTGAAGTGCATCTAATGCAGCATAACGATCTTGCTTAACAGCAATTGTGTATGCTTCAGAGATTTTCGCTTCAAAAGCAGTTTTTAACTGACCAAGAAGTGCTTCATTTTTAACTGGAGCAACCCAAGTTGATTCAACTGCACCAGCAGCTTTAGCAAATTCGTTAATTGCTTGAATCGCGATTTGCATTTCGTCATGACCGAAAAGCACAGCACCTAACATTTGGTCTTCTGAAAGTTCTTTCGCTTCAGATTCAACCATCAATACAGCAGCTTCTGTACCCGCAACAACAAGATCAAGATCACTCTCTTTCATTTGTTCATGGTTCGGGTTAAGGATGTATTCACCGTTGATTAAACCAACACGTGCGCCAGCAATCGGACCACGGAAAGGAACACCCGCAATTGACATCGCAGCTGACGTACCCAACATTGCAGCAATGTCAGCATCCATCGTTTTGTCAGAAGAAATAACAGTCGCTGTTACTTGAATTTCGTTGTAGAAACCTTCTGGGAACAATGGACGAATTGGACGGTCAATCAAACGTGAAATTAAAGTTTCAGATTCAGACTGACGACCTTCACGCTTACCATAACCACCTGGAATACGACCAGCAGCATATTGTTTTTCTTGGTAGTTTACAGTCAATGGGAAGAAATCTTGACCCGCTTTTGCTTTTGGTTGAGCTACGATTGCAACAAGAACCTGTACACCACCCATTGTGATGACAACAGTATTAGCTTGACGAGCAACACGACCAGTTTCTAAAACAACTTGGTGTTGACCGTATTGGAATTCTTTACGAATAATATTAAACATCGACATATTTTTATGTTTCCCGATTTTCTTCTAGTGGAGACCCCTAAGGTTTGACATTCACAACTCAGAAATCCGAGTTCGATTATAAATGACAAAGCTTAGAAGCCGACCTCACCAGATAACTAAAATACTCATAATGAGTAAAATATGAATTTAAGACACAAAGAAGGAGCGAAACATCGCCCCTTCCCCATTATCTAGACCAAGCTAGATAGACTTTAGTTTTCAGTATTACAGCACGTAACATGCAATAGTCCGAAAATAAAAGTTTAATCGAATTAACGACGTAAACCTAAAGCAGCAATCAATGCAGCATAACGAGTAGCGTCTTTACCTTTAAGGTAATCAAGAAGCTTACGACGTTGGTTAACCATACGGATAAGACCGCGACGGCTATGGTGGTCGTGTTTATGTTCTTTGAAGTGACCTTGCAAATCATTGATTTGTGAAGTCAAAAGAGCTACTTGAACTTCTGGTGAACCAGTGTCGTTTTCAGCGCGAGCGAATTTAGCGATGATCTCTGCGCGATCTGCATTTGTTAAAGCCATTCGATTTCTCCGAGATGCTTATATGTTAAGTATTTGATACAAATCAACTTCACTCTTCAAAGCTAAGTTGACTGCCGTGCATCACTACAGCAGTCAACTATTTTAAAGGAACTACCCTCAGATTGCAAAGTTATCAGCATTTATCTTGTTTCAATAAACTGGCTTGCAAAAATGTCACGGACTACAAGCGCTAGAGACACTGACAAAAGCTGAAACTCCGTACACACTTTGATTCAATAAAAACAAATAACATGGAATCTTCGTGAAGTTATTTTCAACCAACACCTATTATGTCCCACAAGATTTAAACAGCATTACTCAAGCGAAACATGAAGTTTCAGCCGAAATGGGTGGGATGACAGAACAACAAGTTCAAAAAATTTGGCAGAGTGTCGAATCACTTTATAAATCAGGCAATCACCCACTCATCAGCCTATGTATTCGTCGCAAAGGTCAGATCATCATCAATCGAAGTATCGGATACCAACACGCGGTGACAAAAAATCAATCTGCTGATGATGCGGTTATTGCCAATCCCGATACGCCGATTTGTCTTTTTTCAGCCTCTAAAATCGTTAACGCAATGTTGGTTCATTTACTCAATCAACAAGGCAAAATTAACTTGTTTGATCCTGTGAGCCACTACATTCCTGAATTTGCTACCAATGGAAAACGTCGCGCAACCATTTTTCATTTGCTGTCGCATCGTGGTGGTATCCCCAATATTGAAACAGAAGTCACACCTGAGTTGCTCTTTGACCGCGAACAGATTTTAAAATTGTTATATGCCGCTAAACCTATCTCTTATAGTGGCAATCAATTGGCTTACCATGCTGTCACCGCGGGGTATATTTTAGGTGAACTGGTTGAACGAGTAACAGGACAAGATATTCGTCAGTTTTTGCATGAGAATATTGAAAACCCCATGGAAATGGATTTCTTCAATTATGGCTTAAAGCCTGAATATCGAGATCAAGTTGCGACTAACTATCCAACAGGCATGCATCCTAAATTAGGCACAGATCTTTACCTTAACCGTGTATTGGGTGGTGGATTACAACTCACCGTTGACGTGACCAACGATCCTCGTTTTATGGATACCGTTTGCCCAGCAGGAAATATTTATACCAGCGCAGAGCAAGCCAATCGTTTTTTTGAGATGTTACTCAATGGCGGAAATTATAAAGGTAAACAAATTTTAAGCCCTGAAACGGTATTTCGCTCAACCCTACCAACATCAAAAACCACCATTGACCGTAACTTGCTTGCACCAATGCGCTATGCACTTGGACCAATGTTGGGTAGTAATCCTGTTGGAATATTTGGTCCAAATTCAGGGCAAGCCTTTGGTCATTTAGGTTTTTCAAACATTCTATGTTGGGCGGATCCTGAGCGTGATATTAGTGTTGCCTTATTGAATACAGGTAAATCTGTGGTGGGAACTCATTTGCCCGCCTTAGCTAATGTGCTTTATCAAATCTCAACTCAATGTCCAAAAATTTCCAAAGATAAGCGTCGTGCATTATTTGGCACTGATCGAAATGAAACTGAACTGGTTTAAGCAATTTCCGACTCATCGCCCATTGGTAAAATAATACTCAATAAAAAAGCCATCTCATAAATCAGATGGCTTTTCTTTTTTATTAAAAATTCAACCGTATTATTAGCCTGAACATACGGTAACAAAGAAAATCCGACGACAAGTTTGACCCGATGGCTGAGTTACAGCAGGTGGTTGAACGACTTGTGGAGGATTAACAGGTGGTTGAACCGTTGGAGGTTGTACTGTAGGTGGCTGTACCACTGGCGGGTGGGTTACAGATGGTTGAATCGTTCCTGCAGTAACTCCTCGAACTGCCGAAGCTAAGTCTAAACGTGGAGTCACTCTATTACTTGTACGATGATCCGTAGTCAATTTACCACTATTGCTCAATCGTTGAGTGAGTTGATCAATACTTTCGTTAGGGAGTGCCGCACGCAATACAGCATAAGCACCCGCAACATGTGGCGTAGCTTGTGATGTACCACCTTTCGTAAATCCGCCTGCATTAATTTGACCACCAGGCGCTAAGAAACTTAAGTTTTGATTAGAGTTTGAAAAACAAGTAACTTTATCGGCTACAGCGTTATCCGTACAAACACCTGTTCTAACCCGACCTAAATTTGCTTCCCAAACCGCACCGACAGAAACAGCACGTTGTAAACATGCAGGGTAAGCGATTCTATTTGTTGATCCCGCATTACCACTTGCAATCACAGGAACAACCCCGACATTGCGCAGGTTATCTAGTGGGGTTTGTAACGCACCACTACAGTAATTACTTGATCCTAAATTGTCAGCGCCAAAGCTCATATTTGCGACTGAAATATTAAAACTTTTCGCATTATTAACCACCCAGTTAATCGCAGCCAACATATCCTGCTCACCCGTACCACCACCATCATATGAGCTCATCATATCTAAACCAATCAGTTTAGCTTTTGGTGCCACCGCTGCAACAATCCCTGCAACATTAGACCCATGACCATTGTTATCAAGTGAACGATCATCTCTTGAAATATCAGCCACGTATGAAACGCGACACGTTGCTGCAGGTACACCAGGTGCAGTACAACTACCAAAATCAGCATGTCTATAGTTCAGACCTGAATCTAAAATAGCGACCGTTGTACCCTCACCACTAAACCCTGAGCTATTTGCCGTTGGTTGACCAATCAAATTTAAACTTTGGCTGATTGACTGTGATTTAAGGGTTCTATTTGGATAAACAGCCTTTACTTCTGGATCGTTAAGTAAAGCAATTAAGCTGTCACGATTTGAAATACGCTGAAAGCTCAATGGAAGACCATTGTATTCACGCAATAACTCCACCCCACCGCGACGACCAATACGCTCTCGAATCTGTTGTTTACGTTCTGCAATTTTACTACGAATGTTCGCACCGTAAGATCTCGGCGTGTCAGTGACATATTCAACAATCAAGTCATTTGAATTATTTTTCAATAAGGCTTCTAAATGAATAGAACCATCTAATACTTTTTGTTTTGCTGCGGCAGTTAACTGTCGATGTGCTTGTTCTGTACTGATTTGTGCATGAGATACGCCACTTAAACAAAGCCCGAGCGTCATCACACACCATAAAGTGCTTTTTTTCATTGCTACTCCATTTTTTTCATTTCATGGTTAAATAATTTGTAGTTAAGTCATTTTTTAGTGAGGCAATTTAATTTTTTTCTATAATTTGATTACCTGGGTCTGTCTCAGGATCTATCGGTTGGATAGATAAATCACTTTTGGTATCAATAAATTCATTCTGTTGACTATTTTCAGCTTCATGTTGTGTAGATATAGGTTGATTAACAATCAACGCTTCTGAAGACGATTGACTATTCGTACTAGTCGATAGCGGAAACTCATCAACCACCGCAGAAGATGATGCTATTGGAGATGAATCATCAGGTTTCATCAGCCAAACTACGGCAGCCAATATCAACAAGACAGCGATTAAAATTATTATTTTGTTTTTCATAGGATTAATTAATTTATAGTTTCAAGCATATTATTTTATTAATTTACACTTCACAATTGTCATGATTCATTAATTTAATGTGAAAAATGTAAATCATGAAAAAGCCCTAAGATTGCTCTTAGGGCTTTTTCTGCGCTGTAGGTTCTTATGTTTTAATTATGGTTATATTATCTATATCGTTATTATCAGTGATTGTTCACTCTTATTATTAATACGTTCCGTGTTCTTAATACTGCATTTCCTTATGTGCCCATTATGCCACAAATAAAATGATACACAAGTCGCATTTTTCGTATCTTAATGTAAGACAATGCGTACATCATGTAAGTAATGTACCTAAATTGAAAAATAAACAGATATAAAAAAGCCCTGTAGTCTCTCCCAAAACTACAAGGCTTAGCGGCTGTAAGTTTCCTCTTATTTACTTACTGTCAGTGTAAGTTCGCAGTCTCTCGACTTTAAGTTATTCTAATTATGCGATTTTATTCAACATTCCGTGTTGAACTGTTTATAGCAGCAATCATCGCAAAAAAAATGCCGAAGCTCTATGCGTCAATTTCTCGAATCCTTGTACGTTATTTCTTACAAGACTGAGAGTGTTTTCATCTATTTGATAAACTTAAGTGATTAATTTTATTTACCAATCCACTCGATCTTGTTGTTTTTACAAGAAATGATTGAGCTAAAGCATCCGGATTCACCAATAAACTGACCGCCGATTTAGCACGTGTCACCGCTGTATAAATAAGTTCCTGACTCAGTAGTTTTGTCGATGCTTCATCCAGTACGACTGCGGTATGGGTAAATTCAGAGCCTTGTGATTTGTGAATGGTCAATGCAAATGCAGTTTCAATGGATTTTGGGAGCCGTGTTGCTGGAATCCATTTATCCAAACTTGGAAAATAAACTTCAAATTCTTTATGATTGGTTCGATGCTTAAAGCAAAGTCCAATATCACCATTCGATAACCCAAGTTGATAGTCGTTATAACTCATCATCACAGGTCGACCTACGTACCAATCACCTCGTTTGACTAACAATGGAAGTTGGTTCAATAAGGCTTTTTGCATTGCATCATTCACTTTGCTTAAACCAAAATCACCATGCCGTATCGCCGTTAAAATACGGTATTGATCAAAGGCATGAATGACCTTCTCCACATGATGATTAGCATCGTCGCTTTCTATATAATTTTTTAAAGCAGCAAAATAATCATGAAAACCCCAACTGAGCTTTTGATAATACTGCTGTAAAGCTTCCACATTGATCTGCTCAGGCAAATACTCTAGCTGTACGACATCAGCCATCGCTTTTATAAGCGGGATGGCTTTGATCTCTGAAGCTTGAACAATTTTATTTTCTAATGACTCTAGAATCTCACGATGTGTGGTTTGAGCATCTCGTGGTG
Organism: Acinetobacter sp. CY81; assembly: GCF_059515925.1. Lineage (NCBI taxonomy): Bacteria > Pseudomonadati > Pseudomonadota > Gammaproteobacteria > Moraxellales > Moraxellaceae > Acinetobacter > Acinetobacter sp. CY81. Next base: position 299,380 of record NZ_JCAKNC010000004.1, on the reverse strand, counting down.
TTTGAATAAGACCTGCCAATTCACCAATCAATGCACCGGCTTTGAATCTTCGACTGGTGACCAAATTGACATGGTTTTCATCGAGTGCCTGAACTTGTCTTAAATCAGCAAGGACTGAACCGACATCAACTGAAGCCAACTGATTAGCATCTCCTAATAAAATCAATCGACATTGATCTGGAACAGCTTCCAATAACAATGTGGCAAGATTCAAATCTAACATCGATGCTTCATCAATAACGATGACATCATAAGGTAGAGGTTGTTTCAGATGAAATCTCGGTTGGTAGCGTGTTCCGAGCCCCAATAGCCGATGAATCGTTACAGTATCTTGTTGTTTTAAATGATCTGAAACTAAGCCCATTGCATTGAGATGCTCATCGCTGAAAGAATTTTGCAATGCATCTTTCATGCGTTGAGCCGCTTTTCCTGTCGGCGCTGCCATTGCAATTCGGATATTGGGCATTGCATGGTTTAACACCGCAATAATTCGCGCCAAAGTATAGGTTTTACCTGTACCGGGTCCACCTGTAATGATATTGAGCCCTTGTTTCGCCACCATTTTTAAGGCATTTTTTTGATGCTGATCTTCGAGTAGGTGATCAAACTGATCAATATCGACAGGCTGAATGTTCTGTGACTTTAAACGTTGAATTTGTAGCGCTAAGCGCTGTTCAAGTTGCCAATAACGGTATAAATAAAAGTGGTCTTGGTCATAAATAAAAGGCGCTAATGTATGCGTAGCCGATGCCTCTTCGATCACCAACTCACCTAATAATTCAGGACTCAACTGCCCTTTGGCTAAACAGCTATCACCACGTGTTGTCGCAAGTAGGATTTGCTCAATCAGTTTAAGTGAATCTTCATTTAATTTTAACTCAGGAGATGACTGTTTCAGCATAAATTCAGCCCAAGTCGCAATCCATTGCGGTGTCTGACTTTCTACTTTTTGTCTATTTTCCACACAGTTATCCTCAAAGTTATAAACACACTTACCAACACTATTATCCACAATCTAAATTTATGTTTAATAATAATATCATTTAAAAAAGACTGTAATTTAGCTGAGTTTTTCCTCAACCAAACAACCTAAAATTGCATCAAGTCTAAGTATGAATTCAATACTGGGTTGCCAATAAAAATAACCTTGCCCTGCTTGACCATTCATACCCCGTAAATATAAATAACTCGCTCCACCCAAGTCTCGCTCAGGCTTATAATTTTCAAGTTGAATCTTCAAATAGCGATGTAGTGCAACAAGATATAACGCTGCCTGAAGCCAATAACTGGCATGCGTCATACTGTCTTGGATTGATGATGAATCATAGCTTTTGATATCCAAGCCTAAAAAATTACTTTTATAATCTGCAATATGATAACGATGACCATCATAAAAAACTAAATCGATCTCTCCTTTTAAATATCGTGCTGCATGAGCTTCTTTAAACTCAGGCATAGCAATACCGTATTCACTAAATAACTGGTGCACACGTTGTATCGCAAACACCCGATCGGATAATGAAAGGTAGAATGGAAACTCTGCTAAGCGTTCATGTACGCTTAATTGATTCAATCTAAATTGACCATGACCTTTTGAATTTATTTCAGTTGAATCATGCAGATTTAAATCGAGTTGTTCTAAATTTGGTACATGTGCTTCAGTTTCACTCAATACAGGTGTCGCTAAAATTTCCTTCAGCCAATCTACCATTGCACTCAAAATAAAATCTTCAGCTGATTGTTGTTCTGGAAAAGTAGATTTCACCTTATCTAGCAATTCACTCCACAAAGCCGCATAATCATTTTTAAAACGGCGGCGTATTTCTAAAGTCCATAATTGTGAATCTTGAAAATCAAGATGTTCAAAAATTTCATGTAAAAAACTGCCCGCCAAAGTCCCCATAGGAAAATGAGCCTTGATCCATGCGATAGGCTGACGAGGTTGCTCTATCTCAACGATTACTTGCTGAATTTCATCATCTGCACTGCCCATCTCTTGCTCTGAAACTGCCAATGCATCTTGAATCTGTTGACGCGTCAAATGTTGAGCTAAAGCACTGAAACTAGTTTTAGACTTTGGATAAAATCGTTGCGAAGGAAAGGGATTCGCATTGATTTTATGTTCAATTTTTTCCTCAACGGTATTCACTTTTGCAGGACGTGATGTGATTAATGGTTCTACTTGACTTTGTGAATGCTGAAAAACGTCTGGACCCTGACCACGCCAAAAAGCAAGCGCCGATGTAGATGTTCCTTTAACATCACTCAGCATCGCATAGACACGATGACTTGCACGAGTTAAAGCCACATACCAGAGACGTTTTTGTTCTGCCAAATGTCGTTCGGCATGTTGCTCCGCAGCACACTCATCAATATTTTGTTTATCGTGAATTGCCACAACACGGCGTTCTTCCATCTTGCCAGTATTTGGATTGAGTTGCTCAGTCTTAGAAAAATTGAGCGCTTTATTCATTTCAATGGCGCTTTTATCTGCCCCCAATAAAAAAACCACTTTAAACTCTAAACCCTTGGATTGATGAATCGTCATCAATTGCACACCCGCTTCATTGGATAGCTTTCGCTCCATTTCCCATTCGCGTTGCATCGGTTCAGTCAACTGTCGGAGATACCAATGATAGAGGTTTTGTGCGCCTTGATAATCTTCACTGTGCTGACTTAAAACTTCAGTTAAATGACGTAAATTGACTACAACACGCTCATTATCACGGCTTTGCTTTTCGACGATTGTGTTCCAAATTTTGAAATAGTTTAAACAATATTGCCATGCCGTTAAGAAGCCTTGGTTAAGCCAAAGCTCCCGAATCAAATCAAACTGTTCAATATAATGGCTTAAGCCTTCAGTTTGTAATTCGAGTTGAATTAGCTTTTGTAAATTAAAACCCAATAAACGACTCAATAAAGCTCGTTTGACTTTAGCTTCATCAAAAGGATGCATAATCGCGGTGAGTAAAGCACCCACATCTCGTGCAATCTGGCTTTCAAATACACTTTTTTTCGAAGGGCGATTATACGCAATGCCTAAGTATTCCAAGGCAGATTGTGTTTTATCTAAGCCATCATGATTTTTGGACAAAACCGCAAAATCACTTTCATTTAAGACATGTGTTTGATTGGTTTTTGGGTCATTTAAATAGAGTTGCCCTCGATTAGCAAGATTGAGTAAATGACGAATTTGCCATGCCACTTGCTCCGCTTCCGTATCTTTATCTTCAAGCTGAATCCAACGCAATGGCATTGGATTAACCTGTCCTTGTTCGACCAAAGCTGGATGAGGACGATTGCCTGCTTGAACAGGTTGATAGATGACCATTTCGCCGAAATCAGGCTGCCGTTGAAATAGAGCATCCACGACTTCAACCAACTCTGGAACGGAGCGATGGTTATAAACCAAATTATAGGCATGCCCTTCTTTGCCAAACACGTCTTGATGCGCTTTTAAGAACGTCAGCATATCGCCACCGCGAAAGCCGTAAATCGCCTGTTTACGGTCACCGACCATAATCATGCAACCTTTTTTGACCCGATTTGGATGACGCCAAATTTGCGCCAACATATCATCCTGATCTTGGTTAGTATCTTGAAACTCATCAACTAAAATCAGCGGATAGCGCGCATGTACATAGGCTGCAAAGCGTTGCCCTTGTTCACCCCGTAGTGATTCAGCTAAGGTTCGAATTTGCTGTGCAAAAGTGGTTTCACCCTTTTGTTGTAGTACTTGTGGTAAACGCTTTTTCACTTCGGTGGCAAGATGATATTTCAAATAACTGTCAAGCTGTTCGAGATCTGTTGCCAGTTTTGAAAATGCTTCAAAAAAATGCTTTAAACCACGAATAATGACATGTGATTCAAATTGAAGTAACACATCTTCTGGGCATTTATTTAATGGTTTTTTATTCACCAAATCTGAAAGTGACTTTAAAATCCCTTCAAACTCTGAGGCAAACAACGCATTGCTCCGTTGTATTTTCAACATCTCAATAAAATGCGGTAAATCGTGTTCAAGTAACTTTTTTAATGCGAGTTGATCACGCCATTTTTTAGCCAATATTTTGAAATATTGACCATCTTCCAAATAATACTCAGATAAAGTCGAAGACTGAGACAAATCAATTCGAATCAATTGATCCATATATTGTTCAAATTCAGTTAAATCCACCTGTGGTGCTGGAATAGGCTGAAAATATGCAGAAGTGAAATTCAGACTGGACTCCACCACAGAGACATAACTGTCTTGAGATTTAAGCTTTTTATTTAAGAGTAAATAATCAATGGTTGGCTGAGATTGTGCTTGGATCCACTCTCTTAATACATCGTGAATGAGCTGATAACTATAGCTTTTCGCATCATCAGTAATAGTCGCATATTCAATTTTTCCACTTTCAAATGCGAACTCTCGTAAGAGCTTTTGGCTAAAACTATCCAATGTTCCAACAAATAGCTCATCCAATTGATCAATCACCAATTTCAAACGCTCGCAAGCGTAGGCGATTCGATTTGAAAACGTATTGAGTAAAGTTACAAATAGCGGATCTGACTCTGCAGTTGCTTTGGCAACAACTTCATGCTCTGTCAGTTCACGATAGCCTTCAAAATATCGTTGTGTTTCAATCAACCTGAGTCGAACACGACTTTGTAATTCAGCCGCTGCCTTTCGTGTAAACGTGGTCGCAATCACCTGATTCGGTAAATATTTCTCAAGTAGGATACGCACCATTAGACTAGATAAAGTATAGGTTTTACCTGTTCCCGCCGAAGCTTCAATCCAATGCAAACCGCTGAAATGCATATCGACAATCGGTTGTGTTGAGACCTGAGTATTTGAAACCTGTTTTTTTGAGAGCTGATTTTCTGAGCGTTGAACTTGATTCACGACTTAGTCCTCAACTGTAATTTGGTATTGGTAAATCGGCTGATACAAATCGTAGGCAAATTCATCGCAGGCATGCTGTAACAGCGCCGTGGTATCTTGCTCATCCAGTATAAATTGCCAATCGCGATGCTTACGACTCCACTCCATTTCCTCTAATGAAAATGGTAAGAATGAATCACTTTTATCCCATTCTTTACGTAGATCAATAAAATTGGCAATGGTTACTTTACCCATTTCATCACTCTGCCATTCTAACTCTTTGCCTTTTTCAGCCAATAACATCAGAAGCGCGGCGGGTAAAACCAAGGGTTGAGTTTGCCCATACTGATAAGCCTTAAACCAATGTCTTAAATAATCATTAGCTTGCTGTGTAGTCACTCCAGATTGAATCAAAGTCACATCACTAAAAATAGCAATCCGCTTTAACTGCGTTGCCTGTTCATCTTTTAAATTTAAATAACTGACCCACAATAAATACGCTAACCATGTTTGCGTACGGCGTTTAGCTCGGGCACTGGCAGCATTGAGACTCACCCACTCCTTTACAGCTTGCACAGGAACAGTGATATTCATAATCACTTGATCATTAAAGTGCCATTGACGTTGTGTAATAGCAGTCTGTTCAGGTGCGTAACGCTGTAACCGCTGTTTCAGGCGTTGCTGTTCTGCCAAACTCATCTGCAATGCACTGTGCTGTACTTTTCCTACAGGTAAACGGTCTTGTAATACTCGATAATCAAATGTTTCTGAATCTCGCTGTTGTAAAAAATCTCGAATGGCGTAACGACCTAAGCCATCTAAAACCAAAGGTTCTTGTTGCGCTGGAAGATCAGCAGTCTTGAGATTTTCAACCCCTAAGGTTTTTAAATACAATCGTGCAGGGAAAGTTACATCTTGAATCCACTGACTGCCCTCTAAAACCACGAGATCCGATGTCTCCACAGGATAAGCACCATTCATCCAAGGTTCACGTTGCCCTGATGCTTTGATAATTTTTTGTGCCACACCAAACCATTGATCTTGATAGCGCATGCTTGGATCCGACTGAAAACCCATTGGATCGAACGGTTGTAAACGATGAACGTGATACAACTGACGAATCTGTGCAGGGACATCAATACCATCCACATTGATCATTGAATCAGATTCGGTATCTAAATCATCTTGTGCTGTGTCGGCTTTTTTTGTAATGAGTGCAAAATGACTGATCAACTCTTGTAACACGCTTGAAGGTTCACGTACTTCGCCATCACTAACATCAAAACCATTATAAAACAGCCATAAATTTTCTTGCGCCAATAACAGTGCATCTAAAAATGCACCTTGATCATCTTCCAAACGAGAACGATCACCCAATTGTGGACGAAGTAATCCCATCAAATCGAAAGGCACTTGGGTGTTACGATTTGGAAATTTACCGCTGTCCAAATTCAACATCACAATCAATTTATAAGGGACAGGACGAATATGTCCAATTTGGCTAAAGGTGATTTGACCTGTTGGCAAAGCCTGTTCCAGTTGGCTTTCCAAACTACTCTGAATCTCTTGCAATAAATAAGGCAGAGGCAATTGAATATCATATAACTCATGCTGAGTCGCATTGCCTTTTTCTTTCATTTCATAGTTATAAGACAGCGTCAGCATCGTATATTGCTTACGTACCACTTGATGGACTGCTTGCAAGGCATCCACACCGGCTTGACTAAACTCTTCAATTTCTGTTTTTAGAATCTCTAACCATTGCTCAACAGGTTTACGTTGCCCCTTTTCATGCATGATCAGCCAATCACGGCGTGCTACAAAATCCTGATAAATTTCGATTAGCTTAGCAATCAATTCAAAATCAGCACTAAGTACTTCAGCGAAACTTAAAGTTTCACCAAATATCGTATGTTCAGGCACAGCAACACCTAAAGCCAAACGATCTAAAGCAAACTTCAAGCTAAAACGGTAGTCGGTATCATCTGCACTCAAGCTTTGCTGTAAATGCTCAGTATCCAAACCTCGCTTAAAGCCTGCATTGATCAAGAGTTCGATCATGCGCTCAGTCATATCAATATCGAGCTCATAACGAATTTGCGTGGCATTTAGACTCAGCCAATCAGAAAAATCTTCTATGCTAAATCGCCCACTAACCAGTTGAATTCGCCCAAGTAACGCGCGCCATGCATTGTTGACATCAATTTGCGTCACACCTGCGATTTTCACAGGTAAATAGACACCCTCTTGAAGGGTACTTTGTGGAAATACGCTCCGAATCAAGGGCTCCATTTGTTTTAAATCAGGTGCCAAAACCAAAATATCATTCGGTCGGCGTGGCTGTTCTGTCGTCCCCTGAGATAACCAATAAATAAGCTGTTCTTTCAATACTTCGAGTTGTCGCAACCCTGAATGACAGACATGGATTTGGATCGAATCATCATCTGCTCGAAGTTCAAAACCTTGTTTCTCTGGCTCAACCAAATACAAAATATCGGATTGCACTTTGCCCAATAAATGATTTGGATATTCATCGACAAATGCATCAACCCATTGCCCTTCTTCACCAGACGATAAATGGGAAAGAATAGAAAAGTGATCTCGGGCTTGTTTACCAAAACGGGTGAGTAATGGATGTCTAGATTCACGAACTTCTGCATTAAAATTCAGTGTAAATGCTTTGAAAAATTGTTGAATTTCGTCATCTGAAGCTTTTGGATTTTTCGCAATAAAACGCTCTTTCACACTGAGGTCATAACGCTTCTTCCAGTTCGGATCGACACTATCTGCCCAATATTCTTGCGATGGGTTGTAATGCAGAATCAGAACATCAATGTATTGCCCTAGACGTCGAAGGAATTGCAACTGTGATGGAGGTAAATCTAATACCGTAAAAACAATCGCCTGACTGGGTAATGCTTTGAGTGCTTCAGGACGTAAATTTTCATCGTCCATGACATTCCAAAACTCATGATCAATGCTTTGCATTTCCACAAAGTCTTCATGAAAAGTGTGCTGCCAAAGCCACCGTTGCCAAGCTTCCAGTTTTTGAGCTTGGTCGAATTTAAACGAAATATCTTGATCTGAGTTTTGAGGAAATAGATGTTCAATATCAAGTGGCTGATTCGCGCCCCATTGCATCAACCAATTTTGCGGACAGCTACACTGACCTTCACAACCACGGTGACAGTCACCACGATACAGCATGTAATTACCAAATAGCTTAGAGACTTGCTCCGCCACCCAATACAACATGCTTTGTTTTTTAAGTTGTTTTTCTAAACTGTGTTCAAGCTGACCGGCACTGTCATAGATCCGTTGAATGATCGAATATAAAGGATGCTCAAGCTCCACATTATTTTCATCTGATTCAATATAGCTTTTCAGGGTTTGATAAATTCGCCACTTCATCATCAAGCGCGGAATATTGGCTTTACGTACATGGTCTTTATCAGTCAATACTTGTTGGTAGCAATACCACTGAAAACCACGGATACGCTGATGAAATTGACTATTGGCACTAATCCCCTGTTGTTCCGCAATGGTTTGAGTCAACCATGTTTCAATCGCAGGACTCGGTACAATAAAGTGCTCAGTTTTAAGGACATGTAAGGGATTCTTTGAAGGTTTATGAATGCTGTGTAATACACCTTGTACCAACACTTGAATATGTTGGCTTTGAATAACATGAATCCCCATAATTCCTCTTTCTTCTATTCACACAAAATGGTCATCATTCGTGAACAAAACCATAAACATAAATCACTATACATCTTAAACTGAGTATGGCACTTTTATTCAAGCGACTAAATAAAACTTTCAAATAAACCACACATCACTCACGGTTTATTTAATAATAATCAGATAGATAACAAAGGTAATGCATTATGAAAATCGATAAAATTCCAGACAGTTTAGATCCGAATTTAAATCTTGAACAAATCCGTGAAGAATGTCTTGAATTAGTCAAAAAGCGTTCGTATGTGTCTGCAGGTGTTGCTGTGATTCCTGTACCATTTTTAGACGTGGTGATTGACGTCGGTATATTGTCTCTTCTTATTCCCGAAATTAATACACGCTTTGGACTTTCACCTGAACAAATCAGTGTCTATGATCCAAAAACAAAGAAAGTGCATTGGAGCGAATTACGTAAACGTGGATTTGAGTTTTCAGGCTTAGTCGCGGCACGTACAGCAGCTAAATTATCTTTAAATAATATGGCATCTAAAATTATCACCAAACAAGTAACCAAATTCATTCCTTTAGGTGGTTCAATCATCGCTGCGAGTTTGGGTTATATCGTGATGAAAAAAGTGGCTGAAGCACACGTTGAAGAAAGCTATAAAATTGCTAAAAGCATTCAACAGAAACAAACAGCAAAAGTGGTTAGTTAAGTTGTTATTTGCTCATTGGCTTAATGATAAAATAGAAAAAGCGGATTGATGATCCGCTTTTTTATGCTCTTTATTTCTGCAAAAAGCTACATGCTCATACATAAATAAAAATCAATTAATCCACTTTCAGCTGCTTCAGCAATGCTTTTAAAATCTGAATCCGTGCTGAATATTTATCATTGGTCGCAATCACATACCACGGCGCATGATCGGTATGGGTTCTTTCCAACATATCTGCTGCCGATGTTAAATAGTCATCCCAACGGCCACGATTCCGCCAATCTTCAGCCGTAATTTTGAAGCGTTTATGTGGCGTTAATTCTCGTGCTTTAAATCTAGCTTCTTGTTCCTCTTTACTAATCGCTAGCCAAAATTTCACCACAACCGTTTGCGTATCGGATAAATCCTTTTCAAAACGGTTGATCTCATCATAAGCACGCTTCCACTGCACATCAGATGCAAAGCCTTCAACACGCTCCACTAAAACCCGTCCATACCAAGATCGGTCAAAAATTGAAATGGTTTCCTGCTCCAACAACTTATTCCAAAAACGCCATAAATAAGGTCGTGCCAATTCATATTTTTCAGGTGCTGAAATATTGAAAATTCCATATTCTCGAGGATCAAGTTTTTTAACAATGCGTTTGATCGCCCCACCTTTTCCAGCTGCATCCATGCCTTCAAAGACTATGACTGTTTTACGACCATCAGCGCGTAATGCTTCAGCTACTTTTTTAGTGAGCTTTTTCAGCTCTGCTTTGTATTCTGTTTCTTCCAAAACAACACTATCGGGTTGTACCAAGACTTCTGGCACAGCCGCTTGTTGCCACTTGGTTCTAACTTTTAATGGATGATTGGGTAAATATTTCAAATGTTCTAATACATGTGTTGCAAAGGCCTGATCACGCTTGACCTCATCTTCACAATTAATCACCAGCCAATCATCAGTAAATCGCTGACGGAGCTTTTGAACATTGTCATATTGTTTTTTATTACGCCAATCGAGTCCATGTAATTTATGCCAACGTTGCTCTGAAGCATCCATTTTGTCGAGGCGCTTTTGTAAAGATTTCCATGACAGATCAAACCAGACCTTCACCACATCGACATGATTATTTTTAAGGTCTTGCTCAAACTGCTTCATCTGATCGACATAAGCATCGAACATGGTTTCATCAAATGGACTAGACACATGTAACGTCGTTGCCAGTAAATCACTATACCAATTACCAAACATTACGATCATTTGCCCTTCAGCTGGCATATAGCGAACATAAGGTTGCCAAAATGGCGTGGTGCTATTCATCAAATGCGGTGGATCGGCTTTAACACGCAAATAGCGTGGATCAACCCATTCACGGAGTTGTTTTACAGATTCCCCTTTACCTGCAAGCTCAATACCACTGACTAAAATCACTAAACTTTTGGCATTCTTTTTGGCTTTGGTATTTTTGAGTGCGTACTGAGCCTCGATCAATTGTAAGCTTAAATCTTCAGGCTGATTTAAAGGCGTGTTTACTCGCTCATCGCTAAGGTTTTCTTTAGGGTCTTGTTTCAACTTTTCTGTTCGTTTATCCGTCATGCGATACTCTATTTTTTATATTTTGATCAGTATACTCAACTCACAACGGATTGATAAAACTTGATGTACAATAATTGCAATTCAAAGATGACCTCTCATTGACGATTTAATTTTATATTCGTGTCGATTTGTCATAGCGCATTTATTTAAGTCAAATTATGCTGAGTTAAGCATCTTTATATTTTGATATTTATTGAGTTCCACATGTCCAAACTTGCTGCATTAGATGATCTTTTAGAACAATACAAACAATTAAACTACCATTCAGATCCACTATTGAAACAACGCTTGAATGATGCACAAAACTGGCTCAAGTCACGAATTTTAAATACCCATCAAGAACTTTTTAATGAGCCTAAAAATCAGCTTATGGCTCAGTATTTTATTAACCGTCTATACGGTGGTCCTGAGTTTGACGAATTGGCTTTACAAATTGAACGCCTACTTAAATATGCCCATAAAGCAGAAAAAATTATTCCTGAAAATGCCATTAAAACAGGTTTGAAATCTGTAGGTCTTGCAGTCCTCGCGATGGAATTGGATGAACAAGTAGCTCAACAATTATTGAAAGATTATCCTGCAAATCAAGTGATTGATGATGAAATGATGCGTCAAACATTGGTCAAACTCGATCAATCTGTTGCACGTAAGCAACAGCTCGATCTGTTAGATGAGTTAGGGATCAGTCTGGATAAATACATGCGCTCATTCATCATGCATACTGCATTTAAAATGTGTAAAGGTGCTGCCAGTAAATATCGCTTTGAGCTGATGTATGACTTTATTGGTGAAGGCTTTGTCGCAATGAAACCTTTAAAATCAGCCGCGACATTCATCCAAAGTTTTACGGCAAAAGAACGTATGATTGTAGACAATGTACATTCAGGTAAACCAAATCCTTTTAGAATATGATAAGGTTTTGGGCAAATGAGCATCATATTTATACGAAATCGTTATAAAGTCATGCTCAATCACCTCAATTGGAAGTATCAGAACAATTCAATTGCGGGTGAAAAAGACATTTATTTTTCTGTATATTATTCATAGCAATTGCATGATCAACGCTGTAAAAAACTAAAGAATCTGTCATCATGCAATTTAACGACGATTAACCATTATTTGTGTTCAGGAGCGACTCGAATGTCTAACGAAAATCAACAGCCTACAGCTCAAACCGAGACGGCAAAAAGTGCAGACAAAGTGAGTCCATTTTTAACTGAACCATTACCAACAGGTACTCCTCAAGGTCAACAACAATCTTTAGAACAAAAATTGACTGATACGCCTGTAACAGGTTCTGTTCCAAAATATAATTTACCGCGTGGTGCGAATACAGGAAATGTCGGTGATACCACCCATTTTGGTTTTCAAACCGTGAATAGCGAAGAAAAAGCACAAAAAGTGGCTGAAGTATTCCATTCTGTCGCAGCAAAATACGACATCATGAATGACTTAATGTCATTTGGTATTCACCGTCTTTGGAAGCGCTTCGCGATCAATATGTCAGGTGTACGCCGTGGTCAACGTGTACTCGATATCGCAGGCGGTACAGGTGATTTGGCTAAAGTGTTTAGTCGTGAAGTGGGTCCAACAGGTCATGTAGTATTGTCTGATATTAACGAATCAATGCTGAATGTTGGACGTGATCGTTTAATCGATGCAGGCTGTACCAATGTCGATTTCGTACTGGCCAATGCGGAAACTTTAGAACCATTCGAAGACAACAGCTTTGATCTTTTAACAATTTCTTTTGGCCTACGTAACGTGACCGATAAAGATGCTGCCTTGGCTGCAATGTACCGCGTACTTAAGCCTGGTGGTCGTTTACTCGTTTTAGAATTTTCTAAGCCTGTGTTTGAACCATTCTCAAAACTATATGATTTGTATTCATTCACAGCTTTACCAATCATGGGTAAAATCATTGCCAATGACTCAGAAAGTTATAAGTATTTAGCAGAATCCATTCGCATGCATCCAGACCAACGCACCTTAAAAGGTATGATGGAAAATGCAGGATTCCAAAACTGTGATTACCACAACCTCACTGCGGGTATCGTTGCAGTACATCGTGGTTTCAAACTTTAAGTTCTGAGTATAAGGTCAACAAGGTATCGTTATGTGGTCGATTCTGGCACTAGGTGCAGTTGAACGCTTAATTCATCATTGTATTAACTTGGATGCGATCACTCGCATCCAGTTCAATGAATTACAAGACAAAATGCTACGTGTGGTGATTGATTCGCCACAACTGTCTGTAGATGTGTTCTTTGATCATGAAAAAATTCGCTTAGAACCTACAGTCACTGGTCACACTGAGGCAGCTTCTATTTTTGAACAACGTCCATTTGATTCAGTCAATACCATCACTGAAGCTAATGCAACTTTGCATGTGGATAATGTGATTGAGCTTGCCAAATTGTTATTGGCAGATGATGTTGGCAATATTCCTGTACAAGGCGAGTATCAACTCCTCCAAAATATACAGCGCATTATCCAACAGGCTGAGCCTGATTTAGCATCACAGCTGAGCTCATGGATTGGTCCAAATTTGGCGAGTCAAATTGGTAAAATTCAATTGGCACCCAAACAGCTTTTCAAAGCATTCGATAGTCATTTATTTGTGGCTGAAGATTTTTTGAAAGAAGACAGTGGTTTATTTGCACCAAGATGGCAAATGGATGATCTCAATCATGAGACGCGCCAACTTACGCAAAATATTGACCGTCTGGAAGCCAAAATCCAGCAACTTCAATCTCAATTTAATCCCACGTAAACCCACATCACATTAGGTATATGCATATATGATTCCGCACATTACACGTCTACTCGAACTTTGGCGCATTGCCGCGCACTATAGACTCGACACGTTAATCCCTGCGGAAGATATCCCTGCTAAAGCACGTCCAATCATTAAAATGATTCACATGCACCCTGCTGCATGGTCAAGCCGTGAACGCAAAAACCCTTTAAAGCTTAAAGAAGCTTTAGAAGAAATGGGCCCGCTTGCAATTAAAATGGGTCAATTACTCTCAACACGCCGTGACTTAATTCCACCTGAGCTTTTGCAACAATTGGTTTTACTGCAAGACCGTGTCAAACCGTTTGGTAATGACGTCGCGAAAATGCGGATTCAAGAATCACTCAAAGCCGATGTAAATACGCTGTTCGCACGTTTTGATGAACAACCACTTGCAGCTGCTTCGATTGCTCAAGTACACACTGCAGCGTTACATGACGGTCGTGAGGTTGTCGTTAAGGTCACTCGTCCAAATATCCGTGCGCAAATCATTCAGGACTTTGAAATTTTAGAATGGCTCGGTGCTTTTCTAGAAAAACGCCTTGAAGCTGCACGAGCTTTACACCTTTCAGAAATTATCCAAGATTATCGTCAAATTATTTTAAATGAACTTGATTTGACTTTAGAGGCAGAAAATACTCTTCGTATGCGTCACTACTTTACTGGTTCAAGCATGATGTATGTGCCTGAAGTCTATATGGACAGTAAAGATGTGATGGTTGCTGAACGGATCACAGGTGTACCGATTTCCGACTTTGAAACCTTTGATCGCTTAGGCATGGATCGTAAGGATCTTGCTGAAAAAGGCTTAACTATTTTCTTTACCCAAGTGTTCCGTGACAATTTTTTCCATGCCGATATGCATCCGGGAAATGTCTTTGTAGAAACGATTAATCCAAGTAATCCACGCTTTATTGCACTCGATTGCGCGATTATGGGTGAGCTGTCTAAACATGACCAAATGACCATTGCTCGTATGCTTTTGGCGGTTATGAACAGCGACTTTATGCAATTAATCCTGATTGTGCATCAAGCGGGTTGGATTCCACCGGGTACAGATCAAGATGCCTTGGCGCGGGAAATGCGTCGTACCGTGGGACCTATGGTCTCTAAACCGATGCATGAATTGGATTTTGCAGGCATCTTACTGCAAGTCATGGATATCGCACGTCGTTTCCATTTGGAAATTCCACCGCAACTAATGTTGTTATTAAAAACTTTAGTTCATGTTGAAGGCTTAGGTACAGACCTCTACCCTGAATTGGATATTTGGAAGTTAGCGAAACCAATCCTCAGTGATTGGATTAAAGCCCAAATGAATCCACAGAAAAATCTGAAAGAGTTAGGACAAAAGATTCCAGATTTGTTATTAGGGGCTCAAGATTTACCAACCCTCATGATCGACAGCCTAAATGGTTTGAAAAACCAGTCAGCTTGGCATGCCAAACAACTGAATGAATTGCAAAGTATGCGTTTGCAAATGGAGCATCAACAGAAACGTAGTTGGATTTTCGGTAGTTTGATGGCGATTCTGTTGTCGATTGCGGTAATTGCACCGTGGTATGTGTCAGTGATTCTGATTGTATTGGCAAGCTTTATTGCCATTTGGCGTGTGGCCAAATAAATTTACAATTTAAAAATTAGTCAGTTCTTACAGCTTCAATGACCTATCGAAAGCCCAGTGAATCCTAAAGATTAATTGGGCTTTTTAATATTTGAAATATTTAAATACTGATCGAAAATTTCAAGAAGTCTAATAAAGTTGAAGTGACTTCGAAGTCATAATCTGCTTTTTCTTGCCATTGTTTCAAGCGGCTAACTCTTTAACCTTGATACCTTATATCGAAAGAGTGTCCTTGTATGACCCAAATTCTTAAAAAATCAATACCAGCTTTAAATATCCGCGTCGGTCATCAAGCACGTGAATTGATTTTAAAAGAAGGGTTACAAGCACATCATGTCGATACCATTCCAGGTGCTGCAGGCGGCCCAAAAGGCATTGGCTTAACAGGGCTTGATCAAGCGATTTTTGGAGATTTTTTACCACAAGCAAAACAACGTCGCTTTCTGATTGGCTCATCTGTAGGCGCATGGCGCTTTGCAGGTATTGTGGCTCAAGGGGAAAAAAGTGGCCCTGAAAAATTAGCCGAACTCTATACACATCTACCCTTTCATAAAAAAATGAAAATTGCCGATATTGAAAAAATTTCTCGAGATATGTTGGCAGGCATTCTTGAAAACAAGTCAGAACAATTGGTGGATCACCCTGATTATCACCTCACTATTATTGCTGCGAAAGCAGAACATCTATTTCAAAGTGATCATAAATTAGCGCTATATAGCTCACTCTTAGGCATCGTGGGTAGTAATGCGATTTCTCGAAATTATCTCAATAAATTTATGCAGCGTGTGATTTGTCAGCCGAGCCAATTCCCTCAGTTTCAAATGCAGGATGATGCATTTAAGACTCACTACATTAACTTTCATCAGGATAACGTGTCTGATTGGCTCATGGCTTCAGGCTCTATTCCTGGTGTAACCCCTGCGGTTCGGAATATTGTCGATGCACCTCAGGGGGCATATCGTGATGGTGGACTCATTGATTATCACATTGATCTTCCTTTCCAGAGTAAAGGCATTGTTTTATATCCGCATTTTACCGACAGTATTACCCCTGGCTGGTTTGACAAAATGTTTAAATCTCGCAAATCCAATCCGGAAAATCAGTCACGTACTGTGCTTATTTCACCGTCTCAAGCATATTTAAATTCACTACCGCTTGGTCGCTTGCCCGATCGTAAAGATTTCGTATTAAAAGGCTTAAGTGAACAACAACGTATTCAAATGTGGAAACAATCCATCGCAGAAAGTCAGCGTTTAGGCGATGAATTTTTAGAATTGGTTGAAAAGCAGAATTTTGCCGATGTCATACAGCCACTCTAATAAAGATTCATAATATTCAAGTTTGAGACTGTGGTTATTAAATAGATAGATGTCGCTGTTTAAACCGATCCTTAAAATATTTTTATTTCTCAATATAAATGATTTGATACTCAGATTGATTAGGTATTCAAAGCGAAATTTGCTAAATTGTTATTAGGAATAGCATATAGAAATAATAATGAAATCAATCCACTTTGCGATTGTCGGTGCAGGAACAGCGGGAATCGCAAGCGCAATTTTATTGGCGAAACAAAATATTCAAGTCACCTTATTTGAAAAGGTAACGGAACTTGAACCTGTTGGTGCTGGGCTCTTATTACAACCTGCAGGTTTAGCCGTTTTTGAACATTTAGGTATTCTCGATCATGCTTTGACTTTGGGGGCTCAAGTTAAAGGTTTAGAAGGTCGATTGCCCAATCAACAGCTCTTAGTGAATAGCCATTACCAACAAGCCCATCCAAATTTTTATGGTTTGGGCATTCATAGAGCCACTTTATGTCATGTGCTCGAATCAAAAGCAAAAGAATATACGGACCTGATTCAATGGAAAATGAATGTTGAGATTAGCCATTATCTAGAACAGCCCAATGGCGTTCAGATTTTTGGTACTCAAGCGGGTCTCAAATTTGATGCATATTTTGATGGGATTATTATTGCCAATGGCTCAAGAAGCAATCTACGCCCTGCTTCTTGGGTCAAAGTTGATCAAGCCTACCCTTGGGGTGCAAAGTGGACGATTGTTCCAGAATGTCTCTCTCTTGATCCTGAAATTCTGCATCAATTCCATGAAAAGTCTCAACTCATGCTCGGTATTCTTCCAACTGGTGCTGTTCCCTCTGCACCAAATCAACGTCTATCGAGCGTATTTTGGAGTATGCCTACACCGATGCTTGAGCATTTTTTACGACGTGAAGTTGACCGTGAACAATGGCTTGACCACATCGGTTCAAAATGGCCTGAAACTGCAACATGGTTAAGAACCGTCATTGATGGCTGTTCTCAACAATGGCTTTCTGCCAATTATCGTGATGTGGTGATGTCGAAAATGGGTGAAGGTCGTGTAGGTGTGATTGGTGATGCAGCACATGCCATGAGTCCTCAACTCGGACAAGGTGCCAACATGGCTTTGCTTGATGCTTGGGCACTGAGTCAATCCATCCAAGCCTCACGCCAAGGAGAAAGTTTAGATTGGTCTAAGCTGTGGCAAACTTACCATCAACATCGCAAATCATCCACTCAGTTCTATCAATTTCTCAGCCGTTTACTCACCCCTCTTTATCAATCTGATCATTGGTGGACAGGTGGTCTTCGAGACTTAAGTTTTGGATGGATGTATCAAATCCCTTATTTTCGTAAAGAAATGGCATTAACTGTTTCAGGATTAAAATCAGGCATGTTTAGTCAAATACAATACGATGATATTGCCAAATCAGATATTAAAAACAACACTTTCATTCAATCCAATATTTAATTTAAAAATGAAGAGCATCTAGCAAAACTTTGAAAATTGCTGAAAGTTTTCCGCAAGTGGATTCAAATCGCTTAAACTAGAGCGCGTCCTAAATTGGGTCGCTGTTTCTTAATCTCTAATTTTTTTGGTGAAATCCTATGAACAATACGCAATGGCTCGATGAAGTAAAATTTAACGAACAAGGACTGATTCCTGCTATTGCTCAGCATCATCAAACAGGTCGTATTTTGATGGTGGCATGGATGAACCGTGAAGCTTTAAGCCTGACTGCAGAAAAGAATCAAGCGGTTTATTTCTCTCGTTCTCGTAGCAAGCTATGGCATAAAGGTGAAGAATCTGGTCATTTTCAAACGGTACATGAAATCCGTTTAGACTGTGATGCAGATGTGATCGTACTGCAAATTGAACAACACGGCGGTATCGCCTGCCATACAGGCCGTGAGTCTTGCTTCTATCGTAAACTCACATCAAATGGTTGGGAAATTGTCGATGCACAGCTTAAAGATCCGAATCAAATCTATGGTGAAAAGTCTGTCAATGCTCACACTCAAGCGATGAATGCATCTAATGCTCAAGCTGAACAAGTTGATGTACTCAGCTATTTAGGTCAAATGATGGCTGAGCGTAAAGCGGCTGATCCTGATTCTTCGTATGTGGCAAAGCTTTACCATAAAGGTTTGAATAAAATCTTAGAGAAAATCGGTGAAGAAAGTTTCGAGACTGTGATTGCAGCAAAAGACTTGAAAGCTGAAGTAAATGAAGACAATAAAAATGATTTAATCTATGAAGTGGCTGATGTCTGGTTCCATACCATTGTCATGCTCGGTTATTTCGACTTAGATATTCAATTGGTACTGAATGAACTCGCACGCCGTCAAGGTTTATCAGGTTTGGTCGAGAAAGCGAATCGTAGTCACTAATTAACTCTCTCATCATTTTATTTAAAACAAAAAGCCATGCTCTGCATGGCTTTTTATTAATAATTCCTAGTTAATCGATTTACAGATAAATGTCGCCATGTTGAATAAATTTAGGCATAAACTACGACATTAAACTTGCTATACTCACTGTTCAATTTTGATCCACTTTTTTGAAGATTTAAAATCACTGTGTCTGAAATTTTAAAAGCAACGCCTGAACAACAATTTGCCATTGAGCAAGCCCATAAAGGCGAATCCTTTAAAGTGATTGCATATGCAGGCACAGGTAAAACAACAACACTCAAATTAGTGAGCGATGCAATGCAGCATCGTCGAGGCATGTATTTAGCCTTCAACAAAGCCATCGCGACCGAAGCACAAAATAAATTTCATGGTAATGTCGACTGTCGAACCTTTCATTCCCTTGCCTTTCGTAGCGTTCCACGTGGAGTGACTGATAAATTACGCCTACCTCGACTTAGCCCGAGTTTTATCGCCAAAGAATATCGCCTAGAGCCTATTACCCTACGTCGCCTGATGGGGGGGCGTTATGAAAAATACGCACTTATGCCAAGTCGCTTAGCAAGCTTAGTGGCAAATGCAGTGAGCTACTTCTGTTCGACCAGTTCGCAATACCCTGCTCCGCGTCATATTCAAGCACCGAGTTGGTTACATGCCGATGATATTGAAACACTTCAAAAGCATTTATACCCTGCGGTAGAACGTCGTTGGCTTGAGTCTATTGATCCCAATCATCAAGCGGGGATTGGACATGATATCTACCTTAAACTTTGGGCGTTGTCCGACCCATTCATTCCTGCTGACTACGTGCTTTTCGATGAAGCTCAAGATGCTGATCCATTGATGCTTGGTATTCTACTCAAACAACGCAATACCCAAGTGATCTATGTCGGTGATGCGCATCAACAAATTTATGCATGGCGCGGTGCAGTAAATGCGATGCAACAAATGCCTTTACCTGAGTCACGACTCACGACTTCTTTCCGTTTTGGTGATGCAATTGCAGATGTCGCAAATCGACTTTTGGGGGCGTTGAATGAAACTGTGCCTTTAATGGGTAATCCAGACTTAAAATCGAGTGTGGTCAATAAACCGCATACCAAAATGCGCGATGCGATCTTGTGTCGTACCAATGCACGAGCGATGGAACTCTTACTTTCTGGATTAGTACAAGGCGATAAAGTGAGTCTCCAAGCCGATCACGCCAAACTCAATCGCTTTGTAGATGCTGCCAGTCTACTTAAACAAGGCAAACGAGTGGTCGATGTTCCTGAATTGGCTTGGTTTAATTCATGGCATGATGTACATGAATATTGTGAAACCAATGATGGTAGTGATATCAAACCCTTAGTTAAATTGGTAGATGATCATGGTACAGATCCTCTCAAAAAAGCACTTGCCAAAATCACCCCAATCGAGCAAGCTGATTATGTGATCTCTACAGCCCATAAAGCAAAAGGTTTAGAGTGGAATCGTGTTCATATCGAAGATGATTACCAATTTAAAATCAACGGACTCGAACACAAAATTAGTGATGAAGAGCTACGCTTACTTTATGTTGCATGTACACGTGCCAAGAGCACCTTAAACATTCATCATATTTATGATCTAATACAGCAGCTTAAATTAAAAACAGTTCACAATTCGATTAAAACAAAAGCTACAGCATAATTTAAAAAAATTGCAGGGCTATTCACTTGCAGGATTATTATGAAACTGAACTCGATAAGTCTCCGCCATGCGCATCATTTTTCTGACTTAAACATTGAATTTAAATATTCAGATAAGCCGATTACCCTTATTTTAGGCGATCAATCATCGGGCAAAACGGCGATTTTAAAAAATATTTACCAATCACTAACTTGGTTTTCAGCACGTTTTAAAGATGCTCGAACCGCAGGTGTGGTAATGCCTGATTCTGATATTACGTTCAATCGTGTCCAGTCTCGAATCGACATTCAAATACAAATTCCTGATGAAATAGGCACACTTCCTGAGAGTACAACATCCGAAGAAAAAGATGTAAAACAATGTGCTTGGCGTTTATATAAAACCATCCAAGCAAACGGCGTTGGTTTTAGTAAAGTGGATACCTTGCAACTTGAGCAAACCATCCAGCTCTATCACAAGGCTTTAGCTCAAGATCCCTTGCTGGGTTTACCGATGATTGCTTACTACCCAAGTGATCGTTTTGTTAATGACATTAATTTGATCAGCAAGAATAATCCTGCCGTATTTCAAAATCATTCTGCTTATGAGCTAGTTGTCCTTCCTTATACAACTTTTGCTCGTTTTTTTGAATGGTTCCGTGAAATCTGTGATATTGAAAATGCTCAAGCAGCGAACCTATTTCAACAAATCTTAATCGATGCAAAAGAAATAAAAAGCACAGATCAAATCACTGTTGACCATGATGAGAAAAATGTCGAATTCGCTAAAAGCCTATTTCAAGCGCATGCACAACTCCATAGCCCAAGTCTTAATGCGCTTAAAACTGCTATAAACATTGTGATTCCAGAAATCACTGATCTATATTTGGAATATCAACCTAAATTACAATTAATGGTTTGCTATAACAATCAAGACATCGCGTATCAACAACTATCGAACTCAATTAAAAACTGGATTGCTTTAGTCGGTGACATTGTCCGTCGTTTAAGCTTATTAAATCCCAATAGTTTATTTCCTTGCCTTGAGGGCAATGGCATTCTGTTAATCGACAGTATTGATGCCCAACTGGATCAAAGCTCGACTCAAAGCATTTTAACGCGCTTAAATCAAGCTTTCCCCAATATTCAAATTATTGCATCTGGAACAAGTACAGACCTATTAGAAAATGCTGATCAGTATCAATATTTAAAATTGGAAAATAAACACATAGAACAGATCGATTTAGCTTCCTCTAAAATTTCTATGGATACTCTTTATCAAAATTTATTAGGACAAAATTTCAGTGTTACGGCTGATGTTTTACCAGAACCAGATCAAAGCACCGACGTTGAAAAACTGTTTGAACATTTTCAAAATCTCAGTTTAGAACAACAGCAAGAGTTGATGAAACTATTGGGTGATGACGATCGCCTGTCCAAAGCGAAACTCTAAAATCACATATTGGAATAATGACACGTGTTTTGACCATAAAAATAGATAAATAGTCAGAACACGTCTAAAGAAATGCGATATTCTTGTATTGCGAGTGCAAAAAAGTTTGATGTTATTTTGCTCATGTAATAATATCTTTAGCATTCATTTTTTGTGAAAAATATCAACCTTTTCACATTTAATTTCACAGGTTGCGCAACACAACTTGGCTTAAAAATCATTTATACAGTTCGGCTTTCAATATTTAAGCAGTTGGATGTCTCTTTGCTATCCTCAAATCATTGAAAGATTAAAACTCATCATAGGTTTCGACCTATATCAACACTATGGATACGAGTGTGTTACCGATTATTATATTGTTACCGTTAATACTTGGCACTTTCCTCGTCCTTTGGCTGCAAAAATTCTCGCGTGGGGTGACAGCTTTAGGGGCAATTGGGGTCAGTTTAAGTAGTTTTGGCTTATTACTGGCTCAGGCAAAACAAGTATTTGATGGCTTTCCCGTATTAGAAAGTTGGCAATGGTTACCTCAATTAGGTATTGATTTCAGCTTTCGTTTAGATGCCTTGGGCTTAATTTTTGCCCTCCTCATTACAGGCATCGGTACGCTAATTTATATTTATGCTTACTATTATTTAAATCCAAAAAACTCTCTAAGTAAGCTGTATGCCTTACTCATGCTGTTTATGGCAGCAATGCTGGGTATTTCCCTCTCTAATAATTTAATTATTCTGTTGGTTTTTTGGGAACTCACCAGTATTTCATCCTTCCTACTTGTCGGTTATTGGAGCAATTACGAAGCTGCACAACGCGGCTCACGTATGGCACTGACCATTACAGGTATGGGTGGCTTAGCCATGCTCGGCGGCTTTATTTTGATTGGTCAAGTGACGGGTACTTATCAAATTGATCAACTGGTCACTATGGGACCACTGATCCAAGCCAGCCCTTATTTTGTTCCCATTTTACTGCTCATTCTTTTAGGTGCTTTCACCAAAAGCGCGCAATTCCCCTTCCATTTTTGGCTGCCGAATGCCATGGCTGCGCCAACGCCAGTGTCTGCTTATCTACATTCAGCGACGATGGTTAAAGCGGGGATTTTCCTACTGGCACGTTTGATGCCAATTTTTGTAGGTTCAGCGCTTTACCATAATTTAGTCACCACGGTTGGTTTGTTCACACTGTGCATGGCAGCATTCTTTGCAATATTTAAAGAAGATCTGAAAGGCTTATTGGCGTATTCAACCATTAGTCACTTAGGTTTAATTATTTGTTTATTGGGGATTGGATCTCCTTTAGCCGTTGCTGCAGCCGTGTTCCATATTATTAACCATGCAACATTCAAAGCTGCGCTGTTCATGATTGCGGGTATTATCGACCATGAAACAGGAACGCGTGATTTACGTAAACTCAGTGGGATATGGCAACTGCTTCCATTTACAGCAACATTGACCATGATTACGGCTGCCGCAATGGCAGGTGTCCCATTAACCAATGGTTTCTTGTCTAAAGAAATGTTCTTTACTGAACTCTTAGCGAATTTATCAGGTGGATTTGTCGTTACTGCGGCAATCGCAGCAACGTTAGCAGGTTTATTTGCTGTGGCTTATTCAGTGCGCTTGGTTCATGGCGTATTTTTTGATGGAGACATCGGTAAAGATGTCCCAAATAAAGAGGCTCATGAACCTCATATTGGTATGCGTGCACCTGCGATTTTATTGGCGACACTCTGTATAGCTGTTGGAATTATCCCTGCCCTACTACTTGAAAATATTGTGAATGCTGGGGCAAGAGCAAGTATCAATCAACCTGCATTTGAAGGTGTTCATCTCGCGATTTGGCATGGCTTTAATGTCCCTTTACTAATGAGTGCGATTGCATTGATTGGTGGTGTGATTTTCTATTTTGCTTTGGCAAAAGGTGGCAAGTTACGTGATATCGACTTAGACCCTTATTTTGGAAAGCTACAAGGTAAATTGTTGTTCGATCAATTTCTCAAACAACTTTTACTGAACTCAAGAAAATTTAAGCGCGCCACGGAAACAGGTTCTCTACAGACCTATCTCTTGTTGATTGTGATTTTTGCAGTATTTATGGCATCTATCCCATTGCTTAATCAAGGTTTAAGTACAGGTGCACGTGAACTCACTCATGCGCCATTGATTGGGATTGTGCTTTGGTTATTACTATTCTCAGCTTGCTGGATGATGTTGTGGTTCCATCATGAGCGGATTAAAGCCGTACTGATCAGTGGGGCTGTGGGTCTCGTTGTAACTATGGTTTTCCTGACACTGTCTGCACCTGATTTGGCATTGACGCAAATTACAGTAGATGTCGTCACCACTGTTCTTTTATTAATGAGTTTGTCACTCCTTCCGCAACTCACACCTTATGAATCCTCTGTAACACGTCGTTGGCGAGATGCCATCATTGCGATTGTTGCAGGCTTAGGTATCGGTTGGATTGCATGGTTAGTCATGACACGTGATCATAATTCGATTTCGTGGTTCTTCTTACAACAATCTATCCCTCTTGGTGGTGGTTCTAACGTAGTCAACGTGATTCTGGTCGACTTCCGTGGTTTCGATACCTTCGGTGAAATCACTGTTCTAGGCATTGCTGCGATTGGTGCTCTATGTATGATGGACGGTATGCGTGCTCACGGCACCACCATCACTCAGGGTTTAAGCTATCGTTTTAACCCTTCTCCACTAATGCTTCGTATCACTGCATCATGGGTACTCCCTATCGCATTAGTAGTAAGTTTGTACATTTTCCTTCGTGGACACAACTTACCAGGTGGTGGGTTCATTGCGGGCTTAATTACTTCGATGGCTTTGGTGATTCAGTATATTGCCTTAGGTCAAGACCAAGCAGAACAATTACTACGTGCAAAATCAGGTCGTTTATATGAGATTTGGATTGGATTCGGACTCATGTTTGCAGGGCTTACAGGTGTAGCAGCTTGGTATTGGGATCGACCATTTCTCACCAGTGCACATATTTTTGTAGAACCTGCCCTACTTGGAAAAATGCACTTGGCATCAGCTGCCGCATTTGATGTCGGGGTATATGTCACCGTACTTGGCGCAACCATGTTGATGATTTCTGTCCTTGGTGACTCCCGTAACACCAGTATCACTGGTCCAGTACCTAAGGGGTAATTCATGATTAGTTTAGAATTTTTACTCGCATCTGCTATTGGATTATTGGTTGCTACAGGTGTCTACTTAATTTTACGTGCACGTACATTTCCAGTTGTTCTTGGTTTAGCCATGATCGGTTATGCGGTGAACTTATTTTTATTCGCCATGGGACGCGTTCAAATGAGTTCTCCTGCGATTTTAACCAATGCAACTCAAGTCACCGACCCACTCCCTCAAGCTTTAGTGTTGACTGCAATTGTGATTGGCTTTGCTACGACTGCTTTTATTGTACAACTGGCTTTACGTAGTCGTTATGAATCTGGTACAGATCATGTCGACTCAAAAGAGGATCCGATCCACTTTGATCCACGTGAGGATGAGCCTTAATGATGAATTTTATCGAATTTTGGCAAAGTCACGCTCCAATTCTCAGTATTTTAATTCCCGGTTTTACTGCATTTATATTGGTACTGCTGGGTAACCCTGGTTCAGGCTCTTTAGCACATGATTGGCGCCAACCTTGGCGTCGTGGCATCAGTTTCATTTCGATGGTCATCGGTTTTGCTACTGCAATCAGTTATTTAATGATGGCAAATACTGGGCAGATCATCGTCTATCAACTCAGTGAATGGAATGCACCTTTTGGTATCGTACTGGTCTTAGACCGACTATCTGCATTTATGTTGATACTGACCTATTCCCTTGCCGTTCCATTAATTTGGTTCGCAAGTAAGGAATGGGATGAGCGTGGTCGATACTTCCATGCGATGTGCCACTTCCTGATGATGGGACTGTGTGGCGCATTTTTAACAGGTGACTTATTTAACCTGTTTGTGTTCTTCGAAGTCTTACTGATGGCGTCTTATGTCCTGTTACTCCATGGGCAAGGCAAAGTCCGTTTCCAACTGGGCGTGCATTACGTCACCATTAACCTACTCGCATCTGCTTTATTCCTGATTGGTTTAGGCATGATTTATGGCAGTGTGGGCAGCCTAAATATGGCTGATGTTAGTCGACTATTGCCTACGCTTGAAGCTGATCAATATCAATTGGCAGTTTCAGGTGGTTTCCTACTCTTTGTTGTGTTTGCGATTAAAGCTGCGATTTTACCTGTTGGTTTTTGGCTACCCAAAACTTATGCCGTTGCCACAACGCCTGTAGCAGCCATTTTTACCATCATGACCAAAGTGGGCATTTATGCGATTTTACGTGTCAATGGAACGGTCTTTAATGATGAATATGTCCAAAACACTCTCAGTAATGTCTTACTTCCAATCGGTTTAATTACTTCAGTTTATGGTGTAATCGGTGCTATTGGGTCTGAGCGCTTACGCCGTTTCATTGGTTTCATGATCTTGTCTTCAATTGGTACCATCATCGTAGCATTATCATTGATGACCACTGATGCTTGGACAGCAGCACTTTATTACCTCGTACACAGTACCATTATCGCTGCGGCATTTTATTTATTGAGCGGTTGGATTACTTCTCAGCGTGGTCAATTTAAAGATCATTTCAAAAATGCTCCTGTGATGAAGCAGAATACGTTAGTTTCAATCTGCTTCTTTATCATTGCATTGATGATGGCAGGACTTCCACCATTTAGTGGCTTCTTTGGCAAGGTCTTTGTGTTACAAGCATCTCAAACTTCACCTTATCAATTGACCATTATCATTACTGTCCTAATCGTCAGTTTGCTCAGCATTATCGCCTTCACACGTGTTGGTTTTGTTTTATTTTGGCGTTCTACAGCACCAGAAATGGATGTGAAAGAAAAAGCTTTTGAGGAATATGCCAACTTACCAAGTCGTCCACCTGCACGAAATGATAAGACCATTTACCTCATGCTTTCAGGCTTAGTGTTGTACGTCGTATTTGCACATCCAATTATGCAATACCTTGAGAAGACGAGTGCTCAGTTGCAAAATGCTCAGTTGTATTATGATGCCGTACTGAAAGTGGATAGTAATAATAAGATCATTAGCGTTCAACCTTTTGATCCAAACTATTTACCAGAAACTAAATACGATGGTGAATCAGCAGATCCAAATGCACGCTTTATTCCATATATCATCAGTGAAAAAACCTTAGATGGCGAACATATTTCTGAATATAAGCAGCGCCAAATCCAACAACAAGAGCAAGATTTGAAACAAGAGCAAGACTTGTCAAAATTGAAGCCGATGGAGCAATAAATGGAACAAAGAAATTCATTATTTTACCGAATTTTGCCGCATCCATTTGTCTCTGTGATTGTGGCGATTAGCTGGTTGATGCTTGGAAATAGCGCTGAATTATTCGATATTATCGTCGCAAGTATTTTGGCACTGATCATTCCAAAACTGATTCAACCCTTCATTGTACGAACGCCAAATATTCATTGGGATTTGGCGGTTAAACTTGCTTTTGTGGTGCTTTGGGACATTATTGTCTGTAACGTGCGTGTGGCAAAGCAAGTACTCGGTCCAACCGATAAGCTACATCCTAAATGGTTTCGTGTTCCTTTAGATACAGATCACGAACAGGTAAATTCATTACTTGCAATGATCATCACCACAACTCCAGGTACAGTCAGCGCAGGTATCGATCAGGAACGTGGTGACATCTTGGTTCATTCCCTCAGTACCGATGATCCAGATGCTGATATTTTAGAGATCAAAGCTCGCTATGAAGCCCCATTAATGGCTATTTTCAGTGTTGAACAAGGAGATCAAGCATGACCATTTTACCGTATGCATTGGGTATTTGCCTCATCGCAGTCACGATTTCAATGTTACTCTGTTTATTCCGTTTGGTAATTGGACCCTCTATCGTAGATCGTCTATTGGCGCTCGATACGCTATTTTTAAATACGACCTGTCTGGTGGTGATTCTCGGTATTTATTGGGCAACGACCTCAATGTTTGAAGGGGCTTTACTGGTTGCGATGCTTGGATTCGTTTCAACCGCGGCTTTGGCTCGTTACTTTACGACCGGCCACGTGATCGATTAGGAGTACCACAATGACAACTCAGCTTTTGATGGAAATTTTGGTGTCTTTTTTCTTAATCACAGGAACATTTTTCACCATCGTGGGCGGTATTGGCATGGTCAAATTACCCGACCTTTTCATGCGCCTACATGCACCGACCAAATCAAGTACTTTAGGTTTGGGGAGTTTTTTGATCGCAGCAATGATCTATTCTGCTTTTCACGGACGCTTAGGTTTTGCTGAATTATTAATTACGTTACTAGCCTTTATTACTGCACCTGTATCAGCAAATCTTATTGCACAGGCTGCAATTCATTTACGACTACGTTCGACCTCTGGTGATGTATCGGAAGCAATTGATCGTCCATTACCTTGGCAACGTCAGCGTAAGTTAAAGCAATTCCAAGATCATGAGATCAAAGATAAGCCCTAATTTTAAGATCAAAATAAGCATCGATAAAAAACCTCACATCATTAAAAATGATAGTGAGGTTTTTTAATTGCCAAAAATTCATTTAAGAAGTTATTTTTAACTGTATAACATCGCAGACTGTTCATTCTCTTGGAAACTTTCCATTTGATAATCCACAGCTAATTTCTTTTTCCAATGTGCAACAATGTCTGTGTAATCAATTTCTGAGGGATGAAAATCTTTTTTATAATAAGATAAATACTCAGGAATAAGCTCAATCAGCATTTTAGAAATCAGATAAAAACCATAAAAATTACCCGAAACCTTCGGTAAACTTTTACGTCGGTCCTGAATAAATAAACGACTTGCAGAATAAAATGTGAGACTTGCAAAACCAGTCGTTACACTACGCATCACACTACGACGTACTTTATCATCTTTATAGACCGACTGATAAACATCAAATGCAACGGCGCGATGTTCAATTTCCTCAATCGCATGCCAAACCCAGAGTTTGGTCGCATCTTCATCTAAAGTACTTAAAACTTGTGGATTTCGTAAAATATAACCACCCAATAATGCAGTGAAATGTTCAAATGCACAGGTAATCGCGAGTTGTAATTTAGGATGCACCGTACGAATAAACTCATCACGACGAGCTAACCACGCTTGAAAATTATCAAGCTGATAATCATCACGGCGCCATGCATCATTAAACTCTGCATGCGCTTTAGAGTGCATCGCTTCCTGACCAATAAACGCCGCTATCTGTGCCTGTAAAGTTTCATCCGTCACTTTATGACGAACATTACGCACACTGTGCACAAAGAACTGTTCACCAATCGGAAATGTTGAAGACAGTGCCGTGAGTAAATGAGACATCACTGGAGAATCAGCAAAGAAATGTCGCTTAATTGCTTTTGGATTATAGCTAAGGCGACGGACTTTGATACCCAACGCTTTCGGGCGGTTTAGGTATGATTTTTCTTGCGCCACTTGAGTAAGTGTCATCGCTGTACCCTACTTTGACTTTTGTTTTTTATATACTGTCACAAGCGACTTAATTGTATATTGCCAAAAAAATCAGTGGATCGGTCAGAATACACATTTTGCCAACTCAATCTCACTTTTTTAGTCAATGATCACTCAATAACAACCATTAATTATTGTTTTTATTAAATATTTATAAAGTATCGATATCTGAAGCACTTCAGCTTAATGTCAGACAATCCTAATGATAATTACAAAAAAATCCCACAAATGTGGGATTTTTAATTTTAAGAGATCAAACTTACATTAGATATCTAGATAATCAAGAATACCTTCAGCTGCTTGGCGCCCTTCCCAAATGGCTGTTACTACCAAATCAGAGCCACGAACCATATCGCCGCCAGCAAAAATTTTCGGGTTTGAAGTTTGGAATTTATATTCTTGCTGTTCAGCCGCAACCACGCGACCAGACCCATCCAATCCGATATTCGCACCAGCGAACCAATCGGCAGGACTTGTACGGAAACCAAATGCAAGAAGCACAGCATCCGCAGGCAGAATCTCTTCAGAACCTGGGATTGGTTCAGGACTACGGCGACCACGGCTATCAGGCTCACTCAGTTGAGTTGTCACCACTTTAACACCAGTCACTTTACCATGTTCACCCACGATTTCGATTGGCTGACGGTTAAATGCGAAGTCCACCCCTTCTTCACGCGCATTTTTTACTTCACGACGTGAACCAGGCATATTCTCTTCATCACGGCGATATGCACATGTTACCGCTGCTGCACCTTGACGAATCGACGTACGGTTACAGTCCATCGCAGTATCACCACCGCCAAGAACAATCACCTTTTTGCCTTCAACACTGATGTACTCAGCAGGATCTTTTTCCCATCCTTGCGTACGGTTGACATTCGCAATGAGGAAATCAAGTGCATCAACCACACCATCTAAATCTTCGCCCGGGAAGCCGCCTTTCATGTAGGTATAAGTACCCATACCCATGAACACTGCATCATAATCAGCAAGAAGCTGATCAATGGTAACATCTGTACCAATTTCAGTATTTAAACGGAATTCAACGCCCATGCCTGTGAAAATTTCACGGCGACGTTTCATCACATCTTTTTCCATTTTAAATTCTGGAATACCAAAAGTCAGTAAGCCACCAATTTCAGGACGCTTATCAAATACCACTGGACGTACGCCATTACGCACTAAAATATCTGCACAGCCTAGACCTGCAGGACCTGCACCAATAATCGCAACTTTTTTATCAGTCCATTTCACATGCGACATATCTGGACGCCAGCCCAAAGCAAATGCCGTGTCATTGATATACTTCTCAGCATTACCAATCGTCACTGCACCAAAACCATCATTCAGTGTACAAGCACCTTCACACAAACGGTCTTGTGGACATACACGACCACAGACTTCTGGCAAAGTATTGGTTTGATGGCAAAGTTCTGCTGCTTGGAAAATACGTCCTTCAGCAATCAGCTTTAACCAGTTTGGAATGTAGTTATGTACTGGACATTTCCATTCACAGTATGGGTTACCACAACCTAAACAGCGGTGGGTCTGATTTGCAGCCACTTCCGCAGTAAAAGGTTTATAAATTTCCACAAACTCAGCTTTGCGGACGTTGAGATCTTTTTTCTCTGGATCTTGGCGTGCGACATCCAGAAATTGAAAGTCATTGTTTAGGCGTTCTGCCATGTCTCTCTCCGTGGGTCAGTGCAGTCTGTTTATTTATCAGCTGCACTTGCCTGTATATCTGTTCGTCGTGAAATTATTGTGGATCAGCTTGAGTTGTTTTTAACAAAGTCTGCAAGTTTGCAGCTTTTGGTTTCACTAGCCAGAATTTACGGCTATAGAAATCAAACTCGTTACGGATCTTGTACGCCCAAGCACTACCTGTTTCAGCAATGTGTTCATCGAGAATACGACTTAAGAAGTCTTTATGCTCTTCCATCGATTCTGTCGAAATACGATTTAACTCAATCAATTCATGGTTGTAATGGTCAACAAAGTCATTGTCTAGATCAAGTACATAAGCAAAACCACCAGTCATACCCGCACCGAAGTTATGTCCTACTTTACCCAATACCGTTACGATACCGCCAGTCATATATTCACAGCAGTGATCGCCAGCACCTTCGATGACAGCAAACGCACCTGAGTTACGTACCGCAAAACGTTCACCCGCTGTACCTGCAGCAAATAACTTACCGCCCGTTGCACCATACAAACATGTATTACCAATGATTGCCGTTTCCTGAGTTTGGAATGGTGAACCTTTTGGTGGGAAGATCGAGATACGACCGCCTGCCATACCTTTACCTACATAGTCGTTCGCATCACCTTCAAGTTTGATATGCAAACCACCCGCGTTCCACACACCCAAAGACTGACCTGCCGTACCTGTTAAATTCATTTTGACAGGATGGGCTTCCATACTCAGGTTGCCATAGCGTTTTGCAATTTCACCTGAAATACGTGCACCAATCGAACGGTCGCAGTTACCCACAGTGAAGTGATATTCACCAGTTGTACCTGCTTCAATCGCTGGCAGCATTTCCACAACCATTTTCTCAGCCAAAACACCTTTATCAAATGGCGCATTGCCTTGAACTTGACAGTACTGCGCTTTACCTTCAGCAGAAGGATGTGACTCTAACAATGCACTTAAATCAAGATGTGCATGTTTTTCAGTTTCACCTGGAAGCATTTCCAGTAAATCAGTACGACCAATCAGATCTTTTAAGCTTGAAACACCCAGTGCAGCCAACCATTCACGTGTTTCTTCCGCAATAAAATGGAAGAAGTTAATCAACATTTCAGGTTCACCAATATAGTGTTCCTGACGTAAATGATCTTGTTGTGTTGCAACACCTGTTGCACAGTTATTTAAATGGCAGATACGTAAGTATTTACAACCCAATGCGATCATTGGTGTTGAACCAAAACCAAAGCTTTCTGCGCCAAGAATAGCCGCTTTTACTACATCTAGACCCGTTTTTAAACCACCATCAGTTTGTACACGCACTTTGCCACGTAAGTCATTTACACGAAGTGCTTGATGCGCTTCCGAGAGACCTAATTCCCATGGTGAACCTGCATGGTGAATTGAAGAAAGTGGAGAAGCCGCTGTACCACCGTCATAACCTGAAATGGTAATAAAGTCTGCATACGCTTTCGCAACACCTGCAGCAATTGTCCCTACACCTGGCTCAGACACCAGTTTTACAGAAACCATGGCTTGAGGATTGACTTGCTTCAAGTCAAAGATCAATTGTGATAAATCTTCGATTGAATAAATGTCATGATGCGGTGGTGGTGAAATCAGTGTTACACCCGGTACTGAGTAACGTAAACGTGCAATTAAGCCATTCACTTTACCACCTGGCAACTGACCACCTTCACCTGGTTTTGCACCTTGTGCAACTTTAATTTGCAGTACTTCAGCAGAGGTTAAGTACGCAGGTGTTACACCGAAACGACCTGATGCAATTTGTTTAATTTTCGAGTTACGGATTGTGCCATAACGTGCAGGATCTTCACCGCCCTCACCCGAGTTTGAACGACCGCCAATCGTGTTCATGGCAATTGCAATCGCTTCATGTGCTTCAGGTGACAAAGCACCGAGTGACATACCCGCTGAGTCAAAACGAGGTAAAATTTCTGCAACCGCTTCCACTTGATCAAGCGGAATTGAATTATCAGTTTTCAGCTTAAGTAAATCACGAATCGTTGCAACAGGACGGTTATTTACCAGCTCTGCATATTCTTTAAAGTCAGCATATTGACCAGAACGTACAGATTTATGTAATGCATTGATAACGTCTGGGTTAAATGCGTGATATTCCTTATCGAATACGAATTTAAGCAAACCACCTTGTTCGATTGGCTTACGAGATTTCCAAGCCAAATCAGCTAATTTTTTCAAATCATTTTCAAGATCAACAAATGTTGCACCTTTGATACGACTTGGCACACCTGTAAAGCATTTCGCAACAACTTCATCAGACAGACCAACCGCCTCAAACAATTGACCACCGCGGTACGATGCAACTGTAGAGATACCCATTTTAGAAAGTACTTTAAGCAAGCCTTTCTCAATACCTTTACGGAAATTCGCTTGAGCATGGATTGGATCGCCCAATAACTCGCCTTTTGCGATCAAATCATTAATCACATCATAAGCAAGATATGGATAGATCGCAGTTGCACCAAAACCTAAAATCACAGCAAATTGATGCGGATCACGAGCAAGCGCCGTTTCAACAATAATATTCGCATCTGTACGCAAACCCACTTGAATTAAGTAGTGGTGAATCGCACCAGTGACCATTGCCGCATTGGCAGGTAAGAAACCTTGACGAATTTTTCGGTCAGAAATAACGAGTAATGTTTTACCATCACGAATCGCTTGAGCTGCTTCTTCACAAATACGCGTGATTGCAGCTTCAGAACCTTCCGTTTCAGCATAGTTCAAATCAATATCTGCAATCTCGTAGCCTTTACGACCAATGGTACGAATCTGATGCATTTTTGAATTTGAAAGTACAGGGCTTGAAATAATCAAACGATCTGCATGCTCTGGGCTTTGTTCAAATACATTTTGCTCACGACCTAAACAAGTCTCAAGTGACATCACAATCGATTCACGTAATGGATCAATCGGCGGATTGGTTACCTGAGCAAATTGCTGACGGAAATAATCTGATACATGGCGCACTTGACGTGACAATACAGCCATTGGGGTATCATCACCCATTGAACCAACTGCTTCTTGACCGCTTTCTGCGATTGGACGAAGCAGTTGATCACGCTCTTCAAATGTCACCATGAACATTTTCTGTGCAGCTTTTAGATCATCGCCTTTTAAGCCTTGGTCACATAGGTATTCTTCAAGCTCTGGGCTACCTTGTACACGTACAGAATTTTCACGTAACCACTCACGATATGGACGCATTTTTTTCAAATGAGTACTCACATCTTTAGTATCGAGCATTTTTCCTGTAAAAGTATCAATTACTAGAATTTGACCTGGACCAACACGACCTTTCGAT
The DNA here is from genome assembly GCF_059515925.1 of Acinetobacter sp. CY81. NCBI lineage: Bacteria > Pseudomonadati > Pseudomonadota > Gammaproteobacteria > Moraxellales > Moraxellaceae > Acinetobacter > Acinetobacter sp. CY81. Next base: position 264,677 of record NZ_JCAKNC010000004.1, on the reverse strand, counting down.
ACGACATCTTCAGGCTCATAACCCCAAACACCAATCTCTGATGCAAGCGTGATATAACCATTTTTGGTGATCACCCAACGAGCTGGACGTAGGCCATTACGATCAAGCATACAAATCGCATGACGACCATCTTGAATCACCAGACCTGCTGGACCATCCCAAGCTTCCATATGTTTTGAGTTGAATTCATAGAATGCACGTAGATCTGCATCTAAAGTTTCAACATTTTGCCAAGCAGGTGGAACAAGCATGCGCAGCGCACGGAATAAATCCATACCGCCACCAACCAAAATCTCAAGCATGTTATCTAAGCTCGAAGAATCTGAACCTGTACGGTTTACAATCGGATTGAGCTCAGTTAACCCTGGTAATAATGGATTTTCAAATTTTGGTGTACGTGCCATTGCCCAGTTACGGTTTGCTGTAATGGTGTTGATTTCACCATTATGAGCTAGGTAACGGAATGGTTGTGCCAAAGGCCAACGTGGAAGTGTATTAGTTGAGAATCGCTGATGGAATACAACAATATGTGATGCCAATAAAGGATCAGCAAGATCTGTATAAAAATCTGCGATTGCCTCAGGCATCATCAAACCTTTATAACTGATTACTGTAGAGCAAAGTGTCGTTACATAGAATGAAGTGTCTTGTGTTAACTGCTGTTCTGCACGACGACGTGCCAAGAATAACTTACGGTTAAATTCAACCTCAGTCACACCCATTGGGCAGTTCACAATGATCTGTTCAAAAGCTGGCATAGATTGCAATGCAATCGAACCTAAAGCATCAACATTAGTCGGAATAACGCGCCATGCTAAAACTTTTAAACCTTCAGATTCAATTTCTTTTGCAAGCACTTGTTTTGAGTGTACTGCAATTGCAGGATCAAGGTTTAAAAATACCGTACCGACAGCAAAAATTTCACTCAATGTAATATCACTGAGTTTCTTTGCCTCAGCTCGGAAAAATGCTTTAGGCATTGCTAAAAGAAGGCCACAACCATCACCGGTCTTACCGTCTGCTGCAATACCACCACGGTGCGTCATACAACTTAAACTATGAATCGCGGTCTTGACTAAGTCATGACTCGCATCGCCTTGCATATGGGCGATTAATCCGAAACCACAGTTATCTTTAAACTCATCCGGTTGGTATAAACCTTTAGCGGGAGCTACAGTATTAGGCGATGGCATGTGCATAGCGTACCCTTCTTTTCAACATGGCCCTACGGGCAAATCTTGTTCAATTTTTCATTTACGATTTATTGTTTGTATTCGCTATTTTCAATTCATTATTCTGAATTTAAGCCTAAAATAAGTATGGTTATTTGCACTTATTTAACGCAGCGATACACCCTTTAATCGGTCACTGCTTCTAGTTTTTCGCTCCAAAATAGGGACAATGGTTAGAACCAGCGCACTATTAAAGCAATATTTATGCCAATTTAATAATTGGCTTTAATCGATTTAGAACTCTTTATGTGTGGTCAGTAGATTATTGTTGCGTTGTTTTATTGCAATAATACCGCACTAAAAATGTGCAGTTAGTATTTTTTTATACATTAAATTGCGCCATTTTAGAACTATTTTAATTGAATGGATCACTAATTTGTTGATCAGCTGCTTTCTTTTCAACCGAATTAGATTTATTTTCAGCTTGTCTTTGCGTATCAACAGCCGTTTGGGAACGTTGCACATCGACAACTTTACCACTTTGGTCTTTCCGCGTAATTGTAGTGCTTGTTGTTGCTTTAGTTGGATCAATGGTATTTGACTTCGGTGCTAAACGCGCCAATAAACTTTCATCAATAATCGGTACAGGCGCCGATCTCAATTTCACTTCATACATCTTATTTGAGCCAACTAACTCTTCAGAACCCAAATCATTAACATAAGCTTCAAATGGTTTAAATTGAGCTACTTGTGGCTTCACTGACTTTGGAAGTGGAATCGTAAGCTTTTGCAATTGATCCTTGGCATCTTTTTCATTTTTGAACTGTCCGAAAGCCAAAACATATTGCTCTACTTGATCATCCCCACTTAAACGAAAGTAAATTAAACCTTTGCGATCCGTTTGCTTCAGAATAAAACTTTTAACAATATCCTCATTGGCAGAACGAAATAATTCCACTGTATAATTTTTATTATTTTCTTTAATGAACTTTGTGCCACGAAATTCTGCCAAATGATTTCCTGAGGCAACTAAACGAGTAGTTGTCTGTAATGGTCGAACTTCTTCAGTTAAGCCACCCAAGTTTGTCGTTGCTGCGACTTTCTCAGGCTGAATACTGACAGGCGTATCCTCAACCTTTTTTGATTGTGTTGTGAGTGCTTTGGTATCAGTCATGATCCAAAAAATGACGGCAAAAATAAGCGACAGAACACCACCAATCAACCAAATATTGTGTTGAATACTTTGCCAATGTGATCGTTTTACTGTCGCCATGTCTTACCTTTTTTCTAATTCTGATTACGCATAATCGCTTGTTTCATCAATTCAACATCAAACTCTTTGGTAATAATCGCTTGACCAAGCTGTTTCATTAATACCAAACGTAGCTGACCATTGAGCACTTTTTTGTCATGCGACATATATGCTAAAAAGTCATCTAAAGGAATCTGAGGGCATTTTATCGGTAAATTGGCACGATGAATGATTTTTTTTGTACGTTCAAGATCTTGCTCCGAAATCCATCCCATTAAATGAGATAAATCCGCTGCCATAACCATACCTGTAGCCACGGCTTCACCATGCAACCATTCACCATATCCAAGATAAGATTCAATCGCATGACCGAAAGTGTGTCCAAGATTTAATAACGCACGTTCGCCCTGCTCTTTCTCATCATTCGCGACAATACGTGCTTTATGTGCACATGAACGATAAACTGCTTCTGCTAAAAGCACAGGATCTTGCTGAACAAGCCCATCCATATGCGCTTCAAGCCATGCTAAAAACTCAACATCGCCCAATAATGCATACTTAATCACTTCAGCCAAACCAGCAGACAGCTCACGCTCTGGCAATGTTTTGAGTTGTGCCATATCCGCCAAAACCACTTGCGGTTGTTGGAAAGCACCAATCATATTTTTACCTAAAGGATGATTAATCCCTGTTTTCCCACCCACGCTTGAATCGACTTGTGACAGCAATGTTGTCGGCACTTGGATAAAATAAACACCTCGTTGGAAACATGCTGATGCAAAGCCAGCCATATCTCCAATGACACCACCACCCAAAGCAAGTACCGTACAATCACGGTTAAAACCCGCTTCTAATAATGCATCAAATATCAGATTTAAGTGTTCGCTATTTTTATATTTTTCACCATCAGGCAGAACACATGTTTTGACCTTTTTACCTAAGGCTTCAATCGCAATAATGTAGTGTTCCAAATACAAAGGCTTAACAGTTGTATTGGTGACAATCATAACTTGCTGACCATGTATATAAGGTTCGAGTAATTCTTGGGGATTTAAATGACTGCCAATGAAAATAGGATAGCGTCTGTCGCCTAATTCAACAAAAAGGGTTTGCATGATAAAAATACCAATCGCTTTTAAATAGTCGTGAGTTCTTTAGAAATAATCAATTGTAAAATTTTTTGAGCCAAATCACGTGCCGCACCTTGATTGGTCTCAATAATATGATGAGCAACCTCTCGGTACAAAGGATCACGAATATTCAGAAGATCACGTAACTTTTGTTCAGGGTTTTCAACCTGTAACAAGGGACGATTTTTGTCTCGGTAAGTTCGTTGTAATTGGATTTCTACAGGGGTATATAAATAAATCACGATACCACGTTGATTTAAGTTCTCACGGTTTATAGGCTGCGTAACAGCTCCTCCACCGGTTGCAACAACCAAATTATTTTTAGATGTTAAGTCATCAATAACAAAAGATTCTCTTGAACGGAATCCTTGTTCACCCTCTTTTTCAAAAATCCATGGGATGGTCGCCCCAGTTTTTCTTTCTATCTCATGATCACTATCGATAAACTCTCGATGAAGTAAATCTGCCAGATGTCGACCAACAGTTGTCTTTCCTGCCCCCATGGGCCCTACCAAATAGATATTCGGTAGGGATTCAAACTCTTTGCTTTGCAAGGAGTCACCTATTGAATTGCTTTCATTGAAAGTATATTAATGATTTCTAGATTGACTGTCATTAACAATTCTTGGTGTCACAAAGATTAACAGCTCACGTTTCGTATCAGATTTAGAATCTCGACGGAATAAACGTCCAACAGCGGGCAAATCACCTAAGAATGGGACTTTGGTCTGCACAGAACGTGTTTCTTGCTCAAAAATACCACCCAACACCACCGTTTCACCATTATCAACAAGCACATTGGTTTCTATTGCATTTTTGTTAATAGTCAACTGACCTGTTGGTGTTGGAGCTCCCGGAGTATCACTAGTAATATTCAATTTCATTTGAACTTTACCATCTGGAGTAATACTTGGCGTTACATCTAAGCTGAGTGTCGCATCAATAAACTCAGTCGTAGACACTGCATTTTGACCACCACCCTCAGCAGATTGATATGGAATCTGAGAGCCCGATGCTACTTTGGCTTGTTGCTTATCCGCAGTAAGCACTTTCGGTGTTGAAATTACCTCACCAAAGCCATCAGCTTGTAATGCAGATAATTCAAGATCTAGCATAAAATCAGACATATTGATTAAGCCGAACGCAAGTTTACCTGCTGCATTGGCTACACCTAAGTCAACGTTTAGATTATTTGGACGATCATAAGTGATTGTTCCATCATCATCAGGTGTTTTGATATTCCAAATCGTATCGTCACTACCACCTATGATTAAATCTCCCTTGTTAAATGGATTCGTTGCTGCAACCACCCCCCATTTCACACCCATATCTTTTGAGAAATCCGTCGTTGCACGAACAATACGTGCTTCGATCATCACTTGTTTTACAGACACATCAAGTAAATCAATCATTTTACGAATCTGATCAATTTTTTGTGCCGTATCATTCACAATTAAAGTATTGGTACGCGGATCAACTGAAACTGTACCACGAGGGCTTAAAAGTGAGCCTACACTATCACCGAGAGGATCATTTCCACCACCAGCATTAGTAGTACTGCCACTATTAGAACTATTCTTACCTTGCGTAATTAACTTCTCAATATCAGCTACTTTCGCATAATTTAACTGAATGTATTCAGTTTGAAGTGGTGCGAGTTTTACACTTTGCGCAATGGCTTTAGCTTCATCTTCTTCAGCTTTAATCAACTCAGAAACAGGAGCAATCCAAATCACACTGCCATTGCGACGTTTATCTAAGTTTTTAGTTTTTAAAATAATATCAAGTGCTTGATCCCATGGTACATCCTTCAAACGCAGTGTGATATTACCTTGAACCGTATCAGCTGCGACCATATTGATACCCGTGAAATCAGCCAGTAGCTGTAAAACACGTCTTACTTCAATATCTTGGAAATCGAGTGAAATTTTATTGCCTACATAATTGGTGGTTTTTTGAGAACTTACCACACCTTTTTTCTCTTCAGGTCGTTTTAAGCTAATCGTCAGCTTATCTTCGGCCTGAAAAGCCATGTATTCATAACTGCCTGATGCTTGAATCGTAATTACACCATTCGAACCATCATTATATGCATCTACAGTCGATACAGGTGTCGCAAAATCATTCACATTGAGTCGACGAATCAAATGCGCAGGAATTTTATTCCCTAAGAAACGTACAACGACTTTACTGCCCTGCTGTTTCACATCCACAGGTGTATTAGCACCTTGAAGATTTAGAATAACCTGACCTTCACCCGTTCCACCACGTTGAAAACCAATATCAGCTAATCCGTGAGTAGGCTGCTGTGGAACTGCGGCCAAAACAGGACTTGCTAACGGAGCAGCCTCATTATTAATTTTAAGGATGAAAGTATTACCTTCAACACGCGTTGTATATTGACCCGTCTGCTTTAAATTCACTGTTAAACGTGCACGCTGATCATCAGATGCAATGTCGACAGAACTTGCTTCATTGGTTGAAACAGGAATATTAGTTTTACTTAAAGTCTGTTTCGCCTGATTAAAATCTAAAATCAAACGTGATGGATTTTCAACCTGATAGGCTTGTGGTTGAGGTGGTAATCCATTAAACATCACACGAATTTCAGTCCCTTGCCCAGGCACTTGCATAGGTACAACATTGGTCATCGTGACCTGTGCCGCAGCAACCTGTGTTATTGCAATACTGATTGATGCCAATGCAAATTGACGAAGTTTTGAACTCATGAAAAAACCTTCCCCACCCAAAAAATTATGCTCACTATTTTTCATTTTTATTCCTTATCTCAATCGACTGGACCAATTAAAACCAAACTTCTTGGTCTCTCGATAAATCCATCACGGCCATCTGGTACGATTTCCAATAAGTCAATTCGAGTTGGCGTAATGTCTGTAATACGCCCTTGATTGACGCCCATGTAATTGCCGCGTTGAACTTTTTCAATTTCACCATCAGGTGAGTTAATTAACGCAATAATTTGACCGTTCTTTGCAACTAAACTGCCTTTAAAACTTAAGGTTTCCAATGGATAGCTTTCTAAAGGTTGCTGCGGTCTTGAAAAGTTAGGATAAACACGTTTTCCTGACATGACCTTCAACTCATTTGCCAATGAATTTGGTAATACCGGACTACGTAGTTGCTGTGCAGAATATTGAAAAACAGGTACAGGATTAAATACAGGTGCAGGCTCAATCGGCAACGGCGCTTGACTACGAATATTTGCCATTTCCTGATTGACAGCATCAATTCTAGAATCACATCCAACCATCAAAGCCAATGTCATAAGACATAACGAACTTTTTAATTTATTCATTACTTCGGCTCCTCTGTCGTTGGTGCAACTGGTGCGTCCACTGGAGCTGGAGCAGCAGGTAAATCATTTGCTGTCGCAACATAGCGATACGTTTTTGCCTGAATTTTATAGTCTACAGCTGGAATATCCGATTTATTTTCTTTCGAAGCTGAAGCTGTTAATTCAAAATCATGCAAAGTCACGATTCGAGGTAAAACAGCAATACCACTTACGAAATTACCAAATGAATGATAATCCCCTGTCGCTTCAATTGAGATTGGTTGTTCAATGAAGAACTCTTGTGTTACTTCATTTTCAAGACGAATATTTTTAAACTTGAGACCAGCTTCAACCCCAGTTCTATTGATATCTTCAACTAAACTTGGAATTTCAGTATCTTTAGGTAACTGTTGCAATTGTTGAGTGAAATTCGCTTCCATTTGCTGTAATTGAGCCTGATATTGCTGTAAATTTCTCAGTTTTGAATCTTTATCTTTAAATTCGTTCAGCAAGTTTTGCTCTTGTGCATTGGCTTGATCAATCGCATCCATTTTGGGCTTAATTGCTAAGAAATATCCAATCGCACAGACCACAAAGAACAAGAATATCCAGCAGGTAATCTTGACGGATAATGGCCAACCACCAAAATTATTAGTGTCTAAAGTATTAAATTGTTGAAAGAATTTATCAACACTCATTGGCTTCTTTTTGGGAGCATCTAATGTTGAATCTAGTTCATCTAAATCATCACGACTCATTGTGCAGCCCCCTTATTCTCTGAGTTGTCTTGAGCTGGCAAAGCAATCTCACCCAAATCTGCAGTGACAATGAATGTGCCATACGACTCTTCTACACGAGGCACTACAGAAGTTGCAGCTTTCTCTTTATTTTCTGCTGCCGCTAAGAAGGAGTTCATAAATGCATTGCGGTACCACGGTGAAGCTTCTAAGCCGCGAAGTAACTCTGCAACTGCATTTGGACTTTCCGCTTTCCCTTCAATCGTGAATTTATCACCTGCACGCGTAAATTTCGTCACGTAAACAGTCGTTGGCATGATACGTACGAGCTCATCCACCAATCGAACCGTAACAGGTCTTTGACCCTCAAGCCCTTGGATCAACTTCATACGTTCAATCACCGTATTACGGCGTTCTTGAAGACCATCGAGTGATTTTAATTGCGTATCGAGATTTTGGTTGGTACTCACAACCAATTGATTCGCTTGCTCTTGATCATTTAGTTTTTGATCTAGATAGAACCAAGTCGCTAACACGGCAGCAATAGCCAATAAAGCAACAGCAATACAGACCGTAATAAATTGTTTTTTTCGTTGTTCTCTTAGCTCATCACGCCAAGGGAGTAAGTTAATTTTAGCCATTAATCAAAACTCCTCAATGCCAATCCGCATGCCACCAATAACGATGGAGCATCATTTTCAATTTTTCTAAGATCTATTTGAGGAGAAAAACCCATTTGTAAAAATGGATTTGCAACGGTGACTCGATAACCAAGTTTTTGTTGCATTAATTTTTGTAGACCAGGGATATTTGCATTACCACCTGCCAACAAAATATGATCAATTTCATTAAATTGTGAAGATGAGAAAAAGAATTGCAAAGAGCGTGCTGCTTGTTGAACGACTGCATCAAGGAATGGCATCAATACTTCAGATTCATAATCATCTGGTAATGTACGGTCTTTTTTAGCACGACCCGCTTCATCAAATGATAAACCATAACGGTTTTGCACATCTTGAGTCAGTTGCTTACCGCCAAAAACCTGCTCACGTGTGTAAATAATTTTACCATTTTGCATCACTGATAGCGTGGTCATGGTATGGCCAATATCTAAAATACCTACAAGATTCACACCAATTGGTAAGGTATCAGAAAATACTTCAAAACTACGCTCTAAAGCATAGCTTTCAACATCAGCAATTTTTGGTTCTACCCCTACAAGGTCTAGAACTTCTACACGAGAATCGACATTTTCTGTTCGTGTAGCTACCAACAGTACATTCACGCGGTTTGGTGAGTTCAGCTTTTCAGGTAAAACCTCAAAATCAAGACTCACTTCATCTAATGGGAAAGGAATATATTGCTCAGCATCCATTCGAATTTGAACTTCACGCTCGTCATCGGTCATATCTGCATCCATCTCAATCACTTTATGAATGACCATAGAGGTTGGGACTGCAATGGCTGCATTCGATGATTGTGGATTAGCAATATTCATTGCGCGCTCTAAAGCATCCGCAACGTTTTCAACATTTAAGATATTTTTTTCGACCACACTGCCATCGATCAGCGGGCTCAAGCCATAGCTTTCTACCCAGTAGCGACCATTTTTAACAGAGAGTTCCAATAACTTTACAGAAGTAGAACTAATATCTACTCCCATTAACCCCTTATTTGGCTTACGATAAAGTCTAAGCACGATGCAATTCCTATTATTTTTTTCCCCAACAACTATACAAACTAAAGACTCTTGGTCTAATTTTTTTTACGGATATAAAACTCAACTAACAATCCGTTAAATGAGAAGTTATACTGACCATCAATTAGTTTGCCTTTAGCACCTATTAAAACTTACTTGTTATGAAAAAGCTATCTTGTTGTGGAAACATTCATCCATTTTTTTTGCTGATTATTATAATTTTATTGACCGTACCTATGGGTTTTTACGGTATGTACTTGTACATCGCTCCTTCTTTACCAGAAATGAGTTCATTAAAAAAAGCACCTTTACTAAAACCATTACAAGTTTATACAGCAGATAATCAACTTATTTCTGAATATGGCGGCAAACTTTCCGTCCCTGTTGAATACAATCAAATACCTGAAGAATTCATTCATGCCTTTCTTGCAGCAGAAGATTCATCTTTTTTTGAACACAGTGGGATCAGCTTTAAAGGGCTTGGACGTGCACTCAGTGAGACCGTTACAGGTTCTGATGTGCAAACAGGTGGCTCTACGATTACCATGCAGGTTGCGAAGAACTATTATTTAACACCCGAAAGAACACTCAAGCGTAAACTGACTGAAATTTTCTTAGCACGAAAAATAGAACAAAACTTAAGCAAAGAAGATATTTTAACGCTTTATGTCAATAAAATTTTCCTCGGTAAAAATGCCTATGGTATTGCTGCCGCAGCAAAAATTTACTATGACAAAAGCTTGGCTGATTTATCTATTGCTCAAATGGCAATGATTGCAGGCTTACCCAAAGCACCTTCAAAATACAATCCTGTTGCCAATCCAGAGCGTGCTCTTGAACGTCGCAACTGGATTTTAGGCCGAATGTTACAACTGGGTTATATCAACCAAAATCAATATAAAGTTGCAGTCGCAGAACCTGTTGTTTTAAATATGCCTGATCGTGGCTTAAGCAATAAATTTCCCTATGTTGGTGAAATGGTACGTTCCGAGTTAGTGAGTAAATTTGGTGATCTTGCTGTTGATTCTGGCTACAAGGTTTACACCACTGTTGATTCCAAACGCCAAAAGTATGCTGAAGATTCAGTACAACGTGGCTTAGAAGACTATGATCGCCGACATGGCTGGCGTGGAGCTGAAGCTCACGATGAACCATTAAAAAACTTCATGGCATTTGCTAACACTTACCCTGTTGAAGTGACTAAGGTGAATTCCAACTCCTTTGAAGCACTGATGCAAGATGGTAAAACAGTGACTGTACCTTGGTCAGGTATGTCATGGGCACGCCACTACCGTAATGCAAATAGCGTCGGTGGTGCTCCCAGCCGAGCTTCACAAATTGTAAAAGTAAAAGATATTGTCCGTTTACGACCAAATGAGGCAAAAACTTCTTGGGCGTTGGTCCAGCTTCCTAAAGTACAAGGTCAATTGATTGCCATGAATCCTAACGATGGTGCAATTATTGCCATTGTTGGTGGTTATAATTTCTATCAATCTAAATTTAACCGCGCCTTACAAGGTTGGCGTCAACCTGGTTCAATCATTAAACCATTCGTCTACGCATTGGCTTTAGAGCGTGGCATGACCCCTCATAGCATGGTCAGCGACAACCCGATTACGATTGGTAAATGGTCTCCTCGTAACTCAGATGGACGTTACTTAGGAATGATTCCTTTACGTCGCGCACTCTATTTATCACGCAATACTGTTTCAGTTCGTCTCTTACAATCTGTGGGTATCGAAAGAACGCGTCAGTTGTTTATGGACTTTGGTTTACAGGAAGATCAAATTCCACGTAACTACACCATTGCTTTAGGTACTCCACAAGTACTTCCAGTTCAAATGGCAACAGGTTACTCAGCCATTGCTAACGGTGGTTTTCGCGTTCAACCTCATTTCATCAGCCGTATTGAAGATGCTTACGGTAAAGTGATTTATCAAGCAAAACCTGAGTATGCATGTATCTCTTGCATTAAACCTGCAAAAGAAAATACTCCTGATCAAGAAGCTACACCTGATGATGAAGTGATTGAAGTCAACAATCAAACCTTAGATCAGGAAGAAAAAACACCTGTATTAACCAAAGAAGAAAAAAGCCAATACCGCCAAGCGCAACGTATTTTAAAATCCAGCTCAGCCTTTGACATGTCTAATATCTTAAAAGACGTGATTCAGCATGGTACAGGACGTGCCGCATTAAAAATTGGTCGAAGTGATATTGGTGGTAAAACAGGAACAACCAATGATGCAAAAGATGCTTGGTTCGCAGGTTTTAATGGCAAATTAGTGACTGTAGCTTGGGTTGGATTCGATCAGCCTTCGACTTTAGGACGTCGTGAATATGGTGGCATTGCAGCACTCCCGATTTGGAGCAACTTCATGAGCAAAGCGCTTGCAGGAAAACCGCATGCTTGGGTGGCTTTGGATAAAAATGCTAAAGCCCCTTTAACTCGTGATCAGCGCCATAGCTCTACAGATACGTTAGCAGTAACAGAATCTAGTACAGATGCATCACCGCCATTGGCTCGACCGATCTATCGCCCTACTCCTGTCACACCAGCAAGCACCGAGACTCGTGACTTTGATGATCTACCTGGCGAGGAACAAGATTTAGAGCCTGTAAAAACAGCACCACCGGCTTTAAATTCAACCCCGAAAAAAGAAGCACCCAAACAGGACTCCTTGGAAAATTTAATTAACGAAGTCCAATAATCCTCAGTAAAGTGATATTAAGTTCAATAAAAAAGCCCTGAATGAGGGCTTTTTTATTTTTGACCATTTTTATAGTTCAATTTACTTCTTTTTAAATACAAAAATTTGGAACTGTGCGGCCAATTCAAAACTTTGCTTTTCTTCCAGCGCTGTACGCAATTCAGGTTTAGCCTTATATGCATAAGGCGTCATTGCAATTAAGTTTTTTAAATCTTGCTGATTCAATTCAAAAGGTGCATCAATCACAAGATCTTCGACCAACTCAAAATGATCTTTCAATTGCTCTACAAACTTATGTGGCTCATGTGGGTTCACTTCTTCAAACAAAGCTTCACGCATGGCATATAAATGTTGAGGCGCTGGTGTCACCACCATGAGATATCCATCTGTTTTTAATACACGTAAGATTTCTTGTTCTGGAATCGGGCTAAATAAACTAGTACACAGGTTAATAGTGTGATCCAAAACAGGCAAAACAGCCCCAGTACCCACCACCCAAGTCATGTCTTTATTTAGTTTAGCAGCGATTTGAACCGCATTTTTCGCTATATCCACACCTACGGTTTGTATCGCCTCCGCTTGCATGGCATTGGTGTAATACCCTTCGCCACAACCAATATCAAGCAAATTCTCAATCTTCAGTTCGTGAATTTTTTTAACCACTGCTTTTTGCAAAGGCGCATAAAATCCAGCATTTAAAAAATCACGACGTGCTTGTACAGATTCAGGTGTATCCCCTGGATTTTTACTATGCTTATGCTGCACCACATGCAAATTTACATAGCCTTGTTTGGCAACATCATAACTATGATTGCTTTCACAGCGCCAAGTTTTGTCATTGAGCACTAATGCCTTACGACATACAGGACACATCAGCAGATTCATCATTTTCTCCAAGGCATTGGCTTTATGTAGCAATAAAAAAGCCGGCAGATGCCGACTTTTTAAAAAATCATTTAGGCTTAACGCAATTTTAAAGTCATTAGACCCAAAACTACCAGCATAATTGTGATAATCCAAAAACGAATGACCACTTGTGTCTCACGCCAGCCTTTTTTCTCATAATGGTGATGCAATGGTGCCATCAAGAACACACGCTTTTGACGCATGCGTAATGAACCAATTTGTAAGAAAACAGAAATTGCTTCTACTACAAACACACCACCCATAATCGCAAAAACAATTTCTTGGCGTACCATGACTGCAATTGTACCGAGCATCGCGCCCAGTGATAATGCACCCACATCCCCCATGAATACTTGAGCAGGATGGGCGTTATACCAAAGAAATGCTAGGCCTGCACCAATCATTGCAGCACAGATGACAACAAGTTCAGAGGCATGTTTTACATAAGGAATATGTAAATAATTAGCAAAGCGAACATCACCTGCCAAATAGGCAAATACACCCAGTCCTGCGGCAACCAGTACGATTGGCATGATCGCTAAACCATCTAAGCCATCTGTTAAATTCACCGCATTTGAAGCACCGTTAATCACCAAAAAGGTAAAGATGATAAAACCAATACCCAATGGAATTGCAGACAGTGGAATACTAAAATCTTTTAGAAATGGAATCAGCAAATCCAACATATTGGCAGTATTAACAGGATTCGCTTCTTGCTTGGCAATGATATACAGCGCAATACCTGCACCGAGCGCACCCACAGAAGTCCAAAAGAATTTTTTCTTTGCAGGTAATCCAGCATTGTCTTTATAGCGAACTTTAATCCAATCATCTGCCCAACCTACAGCACCAAAGATCACCATGACCGCTAGAACGATCCAGACATATGGATTTGATAAGTCAGCCCACAATAATGTTGAAATCCCAATAGAAAGAAGAATGAGAATTCCGCCCATCGTTGGCGTGCCCATTTTCTTAGCATGACCTTCAGGCGCATATGAGCTAACAGCTTGGCCATATTTCAAGGCTTGAAGCTTGCGAATCATCATTGGCCCTAATGCCAATCCAATCGCCAATGCTGTCATGACACTCAGCAATGAACGTAAAGTTAAATAACGAACCACGTTAAACGAACTATGATAGCCCGCCAGTTGCTCAAATAACCATAACAGCATTTAGACTTTCTCCATCAAATCAGTCATCAACGTTTCCATATGGGTATAACGAGAACCTTTAAATAGGAAACTCATGGACTGAGGCTGATGTGTTGTAATTAAATCAATTAAAAATGGCAAAGCTTGTTCTTGAGTCAAGAAAGCCTGCATTTTTTTACCATATTGCGTACTACGCGCACCTTCTTGTGCCGCCGGTGCAAATTCCCCGACCGCCACAACAAAGTTCAAACCTTTAATCGAGACTAAATCTCGACCCAACATATAATGTTGCTGAGCGGCACTAGAACCTAACTCACCAATATCACCAATCACCATAACGCGAATACCCTCTTGCTGAGCAAGCACTTCACCGGCTGCGCGCATCGACGTTGGATTGGCGTTATAAGTATCATCTATAAATAGAAAATTTTCTTTTTGAATAAAGTTCAAACGACCCTTAGCACCCGTTGCTGTCTCCAAACCGGCAACAATATCATCCAAGCCAATATCAATTGCCAAAGCAAAAGCAGCAGCAGCTGTGGCATTTTGCACATTGTGCTCACCTGCAAATGGTAAATCGACTTGACGTGATCCTTGTGGCGTATTCAGAGTAAAAATCGCAGATTGAGGTCGAAGTTCAATTTCAGTTGCATAAACATCCCCACCTTGACCGAAACTCATCTTTTGATCTGTAACGACTGATTTTAAAATCGTTTCAGAAAAGTCATCTGCGCTAGGCACAATCGATGTGCCCGTTTGAGAAATATGAGCATAAATTTCAGATTTCGCACGACAAATGCCATCACGGCCACCAAACTCACCCAAATGTGCAGTCCCAATATTAATAATACCTGCCACATGTGGCTGAACAAGATTTGAGGTGTAGTCAATCTCACCTTGATGACTTGCACCCAATTCCATAACCGCATATTGATGCTCTGGGCGAAGCTCTAATAGCATCATTGGAACACCCAAATCATTGTTGAGATTGCCACGCGTGATTAATGTCGGGGCAATTAGATTTAAAATACTCCCCAACATTTCTTTAGTGGTGGTCTTACCACTACTGCCTGTAAGAGCGATCACTTTTAACTGAGGGTTCTGTTGGCGACGGTAAGCACCTAAGTGACCTAATGCAAGTCTTGTATCATCTACGACCAACTGACAAATATCTGCATCAATCGGTTGGCTTACTATTGCAAGCTCACAACCCTGTGTTGCAACTTGTGTAATAAAAGCATGAGCATCAAAACGTTCACCCTTGAGTGCTAAAAATGCATCTCCAAGTTCCGCATCACGTGAATCCGTCAAAATCCGTTTGATCTCACCAGAGGGTACTTTATCGTTATGCCATTGCCCCTGAGTCGCATCTTTTAATTGTTCTGCTGTCCAAGGGACTAATGTCGCCGTACTGGTTGTTGAAGTATGCATATGGATTCCTTATTACGCTGGATATGCTGAATGTGTATCGTGAGGCTGAGCATCAATCGCAGATTGAACTTCCACGACATCATCAAACCAATGACGAACCCCATCTATTTCTTGATAATTTTCATGACCTTTGCCTGCAATTACCACAATGTCACCATCTTTGGCATTTTTTACAGCAAATTTAATGGCTTCACGGCGATCATGAATCTCATGTAGGGTACGACCACTAAAATCGATACCCGCTTTCATATCTGCAAAAATTTGCTCAGGATTTTCAGTTCTTGGATTATCTGAAGTCATGAGCACGACATTGGCATAATCCAAAGCGGCTTGTGTCATTAATGGCCGCTTGCCGCGATCGCGATCACCACCGCATCCATAGACTGCCCACAAATCATTTGAAGCATGACGTTTCAAAGTAATCAAAACTTGAATTAATGCATCTGGGGTGTGCGCATAATCAACCACAAATAACTTTTCACCATGGCGTAGTACTTGCATACGTCCTGGCGCACCTTTTAATTGAGGGGCAACTTGAATTAAATCAACCAATTCAAATCCAGCCTGCTCTGCTGCAATTAAACTTGCAACAATGTTTTCAATATTAAAATGACCCAGTAGCGGACTATTTACTTCAAATCCACCTTTCGAAGTCACCAATTTAAACCTCACACCACTCAGACTGTATTGAATATCTTGAACTTGATAATCCGCAGGCTGAGTCGTTGAATACGTCAAAATACGTGGCTTTGATGGATTTTGCTGTGCAGCATTCAGCATGATATGTGCATGCTCATCATCAATGTTAATAATCGCAACTTTCAAAGATTCGAATTTAAATAGTGCTGCTTTAGCTTCCGCATATATTTCTAAAGTTCCGTGATAATCCAAATGATCACGACTTAAATTTGAATATGCTGCAATTTCAATATCACATCCATTTAGACGCCCTTGCTCTAAGCCGTGTGAACTCGCCTCAATGGAAGCAAACTCAGCCCCTTGTTGAGCATAACTATGCAAAGCTGTTTGTAAATGCAAAGCATCCAAAGTGGTATGCGAAGAAGACTCTAATTCAGGCAAAATCCCATTACCTGTCGTTCCCATTACTGCGCACTTTTTCCCTTGAAGCATCAACAATTCAGCAATCAAACGTGAAATCGTGGTTTTCCCATTGGTTCCCGTCACAGCAATAATTCGAGTCGCTTTAACAGGATCAGTCGCCTGTAAATATTGTTTTTGCCACTGTCCCATTAAATGACGAACATTTGGAATAACGACATTTGGGTTCAGCCCCAATTCAACTTCTGAAATAACCGCCAATGCACCATTATCTAATGCTTTTTGTGCAAATTCTGCCGTTTTTTCAGGTTGTGAAAATGAAGTCAGGGCAATGAAAATTTGCCCTGAAGTAACTTTTCGACTATCCAGACTAAAGCCCTGAAAGGATGATGTCATCCATTCAGATACTTGTTGGGCGGTGTAAAGATCTTGAAATGTAATGGACATTCATCACCTATCTACTGGATTTTTGGAGTTTCTAAAGGTTTATCTAAAGGTACATTTAAGAGTCGTAATGACTCTTGCATGACCTTTGCAAATACAGGTGCCGAGACCGTACCACCGAAATAACTGCCTTTCGGATTTTCAACGACCATGATCATGGCTAAACGTGGATCACTCACAGGTGCTACCCCTGCAAATAGCGCACGATATTCATTGGTTGAGTAGCCTTTACGGTCAGCACGTAATTTATGTGCAGTACCTGTTTTACCTGCTACACGATAGCCTGGGATAGCTGCTCTCGTCGCAGTACCACCCGGCAAAGTCGCTGTTTCCATCATCAATAAAACGTCATCCGCGATTTTAGGCTCAATCATCTGCTCACCCTTCGGCTGACCATCTAATTTGTAGAGACTTAAAGGCATTTTCACACCTTTATTCGCCAACATCGCATAGGCGTCAACCAACTGCAATACAGTTGCATTGAGACCATAACCATAAGACATGGTAGCGACTTCAGAGACATTCCACTTACTTGGTGGAAGAATCAGACCTGGGCTTTCACCAGGAAATTTCACAGCTGAACGCTGACCAAAACCTAAACGTTTGTAGAACGTTGGAAGTGTTGGGTATGGCAGTGAAAGTGCAATCTTCGCTACCCCCACGTTTGATGATTTTTGGATGATGCCGCCCAAAGTCAACGCACCGTAATTATGCGTATCACGAATGGTATGGTTACCTACCCGCATTGAACCCGGTGTAGTATTTACCACTGAATTTGGTTTGTATTTACCACTTTCAAGTGCCATTGCCACAGTCAATGGTTTCATGGTTGAGCCTGGCTCAAATGAATCGACTGCACCGCGGTTACGCATTGCATCTTTATTTGAAAGACTGTTTTTATCATTTGGGTTATACGACGGCCAGCTAGTCATCGCCAAAATTTCACCCGTTTTCACATCGACAGCAATAGCCGTTGCAGAGCGTGCATTATTGGCAACACCTACAGCCGTCAATTCACGGTACATAATATATTGCAAACGCGAGTCGATACTGAGCGTAATATTTTCCCCAGCTTCAACTTCTTTAATCACTTCAGGGGTACGTACACGGTTACCATGTTTATCACGAACAAGTTTTTGCTCTCCATCCACACCTGCGAGGCGCTTATTGAGCTGCATTTCCAAACCTTCAATACCAGTGCCTTCAGTATTGGTTAAACCAATAATTTGAGCATTCGGTTGTGGCTGTGGATAGTAACGTTTATATGATTTTTCAGCATAAACCCCAGCAAAATTACGTTGAACCAATAAATCGGCTTGAGGTGGCGGTACTTCTTTTTTCAGTACCAAATAGCGTGAACGTGAACGCTCTTTGACACGTTTCTTTAAATCTGCTCGATCAATACCCACTGCATCAGCAAGCTCATCTAAATTTAAATTTTCTTTCGGCAACTGATTTTTAAGCTTACGACTATCAGGTGTTTTCTTTAACTCTGCAGTGATTTGATCAAAGGTATCTTTGGTTTCATAGTAATTTTGAGGGTCAATCACCACCTTCATAATCGGAGTGCTGATTGCCAAAGGAATTCCATTGCGGTCGCTAATCACACCGCGCATGGCTTTCATTTTTTCTGTTCTTAAAATTTTCGCATTGGCTTTATTTTGCAAAAAATCCTTATTGATCACTTGCACATAGAATGCACGTGCGACCAACATGACGAAGCAAAATAATACGACGCCCCACATTAAATAAAAACGCCACATATCCACTGCAATCGTCGGTTTTTCTGAAATCGACTGCTGTTTTTTGCGTGGTTGTTTTGTTGTTCGTTTATCTACCATTCAGCATGCCTATTTATTTTGCTCTGGTTTTGTGGGTAAAGAAATCACCACCGTTTGTGCAGTCGGTGGTGAATACATACGTAATTGCGTTACAGCACGCGTACCAATCTGTGCAGTTGCACCAAAAGTTTGCTGTTCAATCAGCAAACGCCCCCACTCTGCATTAATGTCTTCACGTTCACGCATATGGGTATTAAGTTCACGAAAATCATGACGATACAAATACACCTGATACACCACCATAAAGGCACTCACTAAAATTAGCGAGGTCAAGATGATGTAAACCAATACTTTTTTTCTCGCCAAAGTATTTGTATCTTGTTCTTCTAATATTTCAGATTTCATGCGTCGCCTTTATTTATTAATGCGTTCTGCCACTCGAAGCCATGCACTGCGTGAACGTGGATTTTCTTTCACTTCCGCTTCACTCGCACGTACACGATCAATCTTTTTCAAACGACGTGTCTCTTCAATTTTCTGAGGCATTCCCCAACCTGTATCTTCTGCTAAAGTCGATTCTTTTTGAATAAATTGTTTAATAATTCGATCTTCCAAAGAATGGAAGCTAATCACTGCCAAACGCCCATCAGATTTTAACAAATCTAGCGCTTGCGGTAAAAACTCATGTACATCGTCCAGCTCTTTGTTGATTTCAATACGAATCGCTTGGAAAGTACGCGTTGCAGCATGCTTATTTTTTTCCCATTTAGGATGGGCAACTTTTACAATTTCAGCCAATTTCGCTGTGGTATCAATATAACCTGCTGCTTTGATGGCTTTTGCAATACGACGGCTATAACGCTCTTCGCCATATTGAAAAATCACATTGGCTAAATGCTCTTCAGACACTTCAACCAACCAATCTGCTGCGGTTAAGCCCTGTGAGTTGTCCATACGCATATCGAGCGGACCATCTTTCATGAAGCTAAAACCACGTTCAGCTTGATCCAACTGTGGTGATGATACACCTAAATCTGCCATCACACCGTCAACTTCTTCGATACCACGTTGATTCATCTCATTTTTCAAATCTGCAAAACTGGCATGAATAATTTTGAAACGTGGATCTTGTTGCTCAAGTTCAGCTGCAACAGCAAGTGCTTGTGGATCTTTATCGAATGCATAAACACGCGCATTTTCATCTAATTTAGACAGTAATAAACGCGTATGACCACCGCGTCCAAAAGTACCATCTACAAAAATTCCTGTATTGCGATCCGCCACGAGGGCATCAACAGTTTCGTGAAGTAATACAGAAATATGCGACATAATTGTTTATTCAAAACCATGAAAAATGTAACTGCACATTATTACCTTGTTTTAGAAAAGCTCCAAACGTCTTTTTGTAGGAAAATATTACTTTTCATAGGTAAAACCGTTTCTCATTACGCTACTTTTGAACAAAAATACGAACCAATAGAAATTTAGATTTGAATATCGAAAAATTCCTCCTCGTTTAAAACATTAGCCCGATAAAAATAAATTGCTGAATCATTGAAAATAAAAAAGCCAATCACGAAGGATTGGCTTTTAAAATCACATCAAATTAAAGGCTAAATTAACGATTATTATAGATTTGATCAAAAACCGCACCATTCACAAAGTGAGTTTGTTGCGCTTTCGCCCATCCACCAAATACTTCATCAATCGTAAATGTTTTGATGGTTGGGAACTGATGTTTATATTTCGCTAAAACTTGTGCATTGCGTGGGCGATAGAAATGTTTTGCTGCCATTTCTTGACCACGTGGCGAATACAAATAATTGATGTATCCCGTTGCTAGCCATTTATTACCATTACGCTCTACTGTTTTATCTACGATTGCCACTGATGGCTCAGTCAAAATCGACATTGAAGGATAAACAATATCAAACTTATCTTTACCCAATGCTTTTTGCGTCACTAAGGCTTCATTTTCCCAAGTCAGTAGCACATCACCAATTTTACGTTCAGCGAATGTTGTCATTGACGCACGTGCAGCAGAATCCATGACTTTTACATTGCGATATAACTTAGAAACTAAGTCTTTGGCTTTCGCTTCATTACCACCGGGCTGTTTAAGTGCATAACCCCATGCAGACAAGTACACCCAACGTGGCAAACCACCTGTTTTTGGGTTTGGCGTGATAATTTGAACGCCCGGTTTGGTTAAATCAGTCCAATCCTTAATCTGTTTAGGATTACCTTTACGCACCATAAATACGATCGTTGACGTATAAGGTGCAGAGTTGTTCGGAAATTCTTTTTCCCAGCCAGCTTTAATCTGACCAGACTTTACAATCTCATTAATATCGTTCGCTAAAGCTAATGTTACGACATCACCTTTTAAACCATCGACAACTGAACGAGCTTGTTTCCCAGAACCACCATGCGACTGTTTAAAATCAATTGTTTGTCCAGTACGTGATTTCCAATACTGTCCAAAAGAATCATTAAACTCATCATAAAATTCACGTGTAGCATCATAAGACACGTTTAGGAATTCACGATCTGCCGCTTGAGTCGATGCTGCAACACCTGACAAACTTAGGACTAAACATAATGAGGAGAAAAGAGTTTTGATTTGAATATTCATAGCGAATTAATCTGCAATCTTCATAAATTAGAATCAATATATGAAATTACGCATTGAACTTCAATTGTTCATAAAATTTGGAATAAGCAGAACCAAAAAGATGAAATTAAGCTTTTGTTTTTAAAATAAGTAATTCCATTTTGACAACTTTAATATTTTACACGTTTTTATGATTTCAACATAAGCGAAAAGGATAAAGACTTTTAACCCTCATCCTATTTGATTAATTTATTTTTTCCTGTTTTCAAGCACCAGCTGATCGTAAATCGCACCATTCACAAAATGAGTTTTTTGTGCTTTTGCCCAACCACCAAAAACCTGATCAATCGTAAATAGCTGTTGTTTAGGAAATTTAGATGCATATTTTGCCGCAGCCTGAGCATTTCGAGGACGGAAATTATATTTTGCTGCCAATTCCTGACCAACAGGTGAATATAAATAATTTAAATAACCTTTGGCTAAATTACGATTGCCATTTTTATCGACGGTTTTGTCTACAATTGCCACAGAAGGCTCAGCCAATATGGAGATTGATGGATAGACAATTTGATATTTAGCTTTATCAGGTCCTTGTGTTGCAAGTAATGCTTCATTCTCCCAAGACAACAACACGTCACCAATGCCACGTTCAGCAAACGTGGTTAATGATCCACGCGCACCAGAGTCTAAAACTTTAACATTCTTGTATAAGCCTCGAACTAACTCACGCGCCTTAGCATCATTGCCTCCTGGCTGTTTTAAAGCATACCCCCATGCAGATAAATAGATCCATCGAGGTGCACCGCCTGTTTTAGGATTTGGCGTGATAATCTCCACACCAGGTTTGACCAAATCATTCCAATCCTTAATATTTTTAGGATTTCCTTTACGGACTAAAAAAACGATGGTTGATGTATAAGGTGCAGAATTATTTGGAAACTCTTTTTGCCAACCTTTATCAATCAGGCCTGCATTGACGATTTCTTCAATATCATTTGCCAGTGCTAATGTAACGACATCTGCCTGTAATCCATCGACAACTGAACGTGCTTGCTTACCTGAGCCACCATGTGACTGTTTGAAATCAATGCTCTGCCCTGTACGCTTTTTCCAAAAATCTCCAAAGCTTTGATTATATTCTTGATAAAACTCACGCGTTGGATCATAAGAAACATTAAGCAAAGTATTTTCTGCCGCCACAGCATGAACACTGCCCAACAAGCCACTTACACCTGCGATACCCATTAAAGTAGCCAATATTATTTTTTTCATCATTCACTCATATTTATTTTGATTTGAGTAGCACTATATTTTTATTTTTTCTTATTCACAATCATCCAGTTATAACAATAAAAGAACTCGTCTTTCATTAATCAGATATCTATTTTTTGACTATTTTTATAAGTTTGAGAGCTATTCAAACAGGGTTAAAGCTCAAGGAGTGATTCGACCTTCATTTTATCTCCATATTTTTTCAGCAAAATACGGTAAATAAAACTTAAAGATAGTTTTGATTTCTTTAAATATCTTTAAGAATGATTATCATTTGTAAATTTGTGTGAACTATTTGTACTTTTCTTGCATTAATGGGTAGAATGGATACCATAAAGTATAAATTTTACAACAATACAAATTAGGGGATTGATTGGAAATGAAATTAAAAGTCTTTACAGCCGTTTGCCTAAGCGCATTATTCATGGTTGGTACACAAGGTACTCAAGCTGCAGCAATGAAAAAAACAGCGAAGTCTGTTGAAGTGCCTTTGAGCTTCGAAAAGCAACTATCACCGATTGAAAAAGCACTTTCTCAGCAAAAGCGTGATCGCTCTGCTAAAAAAAGCATCGATGAAAATGATCAAATTAAAGCGATGACCAATTTAAAGTCTGCGCCAACACAGAATTTTCTAGCTGATCAACATCAACGTTTTTCACGCTTTGTACAAGCTATTTTCCCTCAACAAAGCTCGTAATAAAGCGTAACGTTTAGAAAACTTTTCCCCCAAAAAGTTTTTTATCGGCCCTGTCCTTTATTGATGAATAAATCATAAAGTGACAGGGCTTTTTCGTTATAATAGTTCTAATTTATATTTTGAATAATTTTCGATTATGACAGTTCGTACTCGTATTGCACCTTCTCCTACCGGCTTTCCTCACGTAGGCACCGCTTATATCGCCTTGTTTAACCTATGTTTTGCTAAACAACATGGTGGTGAATTTATTCTTCGTATTGAAGATACTGATCAATTACGTTCAACACCTGAATCTGAAAAAATGATTTTAGATTCTCTTCGTTGGTTAGGTTTAAATTGGTCAGAAGGTCCAGATATCGGTGGTCCTCACGCGCCATACCGTCAATCTGAACGCATGGGGATCTATAAGCAATATGCAGTCGATCTTGTTGAACAAGGCGATGCTTTCTACTGTTTCGCAACCGCTGAAGAATTAGACCAAATGCGTGCTGAACAACAAGCACGTGGCGAATCACCACGCTACGATGGACGCGGTCTACTTTTATCTCAAGATGAAGTGAAATCACGTTTAGCTGCGGGTGAGCCACATGTGATTCGTATGAAAGTACCGACTGAAGGTATCTGCAAATTTGAAGATATGCTTCGTGGCGAAGTTGAAATTCCATGGGCTCAAGTCGACATGCAAATTCTTCTTAAAACCGATGGTTTGCCTACTTATCATTTGGCAAACGTGGTTGATGACCATTTAATGGAAATTACCCATGTAATCCGTGGTGAAGAATGGATTCCATCTGCGCCTAAACATCAATTGCTATACCAATACTTTGGTTGGGACATGCCTGTGCTTTGTCACATGCCTTTACTACGCAATCCAGATAAATCTAAGCTTTCTAAACGTAAAAATCCAACGTCTATTAACTACTACAAAGACATTGGTGTACTTCCTGAAGCGTTATTGAACTATTTAGGTCGTATGGGTTGGTCAATGCCCGATGAAAGTGAAAAATTCACTTTAGCTGAAATGATTGAAAACTTTGACATTAAACGTGTGTCTTTAGGCGGTCCAATTTTTGATGTTGAAAAATTGAATTGGCTCAATGGTCAATGGATCAAAGCATTAACACCGGGTCAGCTGTTAGATACATTATTAGCGTGGAAAGCTGACCGTCAAACATTAGAAGAGATTGCAGCTGCCATTCAACCTCGTATCAACTTACTCTCTGAAGCTGTGAATTGGGCTGGTTTCTATTTCAACCAATTCCCAACGATCAACAAAGAACAATTTGAAAGCAAAAAACTGACTGAAGAACAAGTTCGCCAAAGCCTTCAATTTGCAATTTGGCGTTTAGAAAGCCTGTTCACTTGGAACAATGACACTGTAAGCCAAACAATCATGGAATTGGCAACGCAAATGGAAATCAAACTTCGTGATTTCATGCCAACATTCTTTATTGCGATTGCAGGTTCAACATCATCAACGCCAGTGATGCAGTCAATGGTGACCATTGGTCCTGATTTAACTTTTGCACGTTTACGTCACGCCCTAGAAATCGTGGGTGGGCCGAGTAAAAAAGAAGCGAAAGTTTGGGAAAAACTCAATGAAAGCTTAAAACTGCCGAAAAATGATGCAGTTGATGAAGCTTAACTGAATTTAGTGTTGACGGATGAGCGCTATATCCCTAATATAGCGCTCACACCAGCTAAGCGAACAACTTAGTACTTCAATCCAAAAGATGGAAGTGGTGTTGCCTCGATATTGTCCCTATCGTCTAGAGGCCTAGGACATCGCCCTTTCACGGCGGTAACCGGGGTTCGAATCCCCGTAGGGACGCCAAATTCTAAAAAAGCCACTGACTTAATCAGTGGCTTTTTTTTATCTCTAAGTTTTAGATTTAGCTGCAATGTTATAGAATTGATCAAAAGAATTGTGGAGTAATCATGCAATACCAATGCCCTAAATGCCAAAGTCGTAAAATCATCCCACTTGCAAGTGCCAACAGCCCTGCTGCACGACCAAATGTACCAAAAAGCCTAATCGTACTTATTCCTACAGTTTTCATCTTATTGCTACTTATCGTCAGTAGTTTAGTAATGATGATCTTCGGAGATGGTGCAGGTCAAACACTACAAATTGCAACGGTTGTGGTTTTTGTCATTGGTATCGCGGCTGGTGCGATGTTCTGGCGCGATCTTCCAGATTTCAAAATATCTATGCAAGCATTCATGCAATCACAGAAAAAATGGAAATGCCGTGATTGCAATCACGAGTGGGAACACTAATTGAGTTTTTCATTTGAATAATTGAGCTCCTTACTAGGTCTCAATTATTCATTTTCAGGAATGCCTATTCGTGTTTATGCTGATGTGAATGTAGTTGCACCTCACCACTCAAAACATCCTGTTGATGGTGAGAATGCGCAATACATTCATCATCTTCTATCTGCAAGGTCATTTCTGTAATGCCATGCTCATGCGTTAGCATTTCTAAAGCATCTTTATAAAGTTCATTTCTATCTGCTTGTGGTGCAAAAAGATGTACGGTTAGATGTACATTTTTAGAAGTAATAGCCCATACTTTGAGTTGATGGATACTTTCAACACCTTTTAACTTTAATAAATCATTCCGCAAATTTTCTATATCAATTTCGTCTGGCACACCTTCCAATAGAATATTAATACTCTGCTTTAATAAAATCCAAGTTCGTGGAAGCACCCAAAATCCAATACATACCGCGATGAGAGTATCAACCCACACCCACCCAGTGAAATAGATAATTACAGCACCAATCATCACACCAAAAGAACCAAGCGCATCACTTAAAACCTCTAAATAAGCACCTTTAATGTTCAAACTGTCTTGAGAGCTTGAGAATAGAATTTTCATCGAAATCAAATTAATGACCAAACCAATCGTCGCCACAATCATCATCCCGCCACTTTGAATATCTGGTGGCTGACTGAATCGCTGATAAGCCTCGTAAAGAATATAAATTGCAACAACAAACAACATCAAAGCATTAAACAAAGCTGCCAGAATTTCAAAGCGCTGATAACCGAAGGTTCGTTTGCTGTCTGCAGGTAATTTACCCACCTTAATGGCAACCAAAGCAATTGCTAATGCAGCAGCATCTGTAAACATATGCGCAGCATCCGATAACAAAGCCAAGCTTTGCGTGATAAAACCAGCAATGACTTCAATCACTAAAAAAGTAGATGTAAGAATTAATGCAAAAGTCAGTTTTTTAGCATTACTTTCTGTCACAACCGCATGGCTATGATCATGACCGTGATGTGCGCTCATCGTTGACTCCATAACAATTTATATTTGCTCAAGCTTTATCTATGATTTTTTTGTTTTTTTAATGAACATTTTTAATCAATGACCAGTCGATTTGGCTTCACTCTTCCAAACAACAAAAACACGGAACAACCCATCAACTACATTAAAGATAGCGAAAGCTCAATGTAAATAATTTTTTCTCTAAATCAATTTAACCTCCATCATATTAGATCTTCAGTACACTCACCAATCTAAATGATTTGATATTTTTATCGCGCTACTTTCACTTATACGGCTCACTACATATATTAAATTAATGAGAAATCTCATATTTTGGCAACCAATAGAATTAATCATCTAAGGTATAAGTGACTGTTCCCATAATAAAAAATTACAAAACTGTCGTTAGTTTTTACGACCTTTTTGTTGTTTAAATACTCTGATTAGGTTAAAAATATGAGTGTAGTTATAAAAATAAACAACTAAAACCCAACCATGCACGGACTGCGAGGAGGTATAGATGATTTCAACTATTTCTAAGAGTATTCGAGATTATATTCATAATATTTTCTCTAATCACTTGAACAGTAGCTCAGAAACCATGTCTGAATTAATCAAAGCACATGATTATGAAGAACGCTTTAATCACTGCCTAAGTTCCCATGAAGCCACTTATTGCAATCAAGATGATGCACGTAATGCTGTTTGGTTTTACCTACGAGCAGCCTTGAGAGGTGATAAGGAAGCACAGTACAAAATGGGATTGAGCTATTTAAATGGTCAACTTGGACTAGATCGAAGTTATACGCATGCAGAAAAATGGCTAGATCAAGCAGCCAACCAAGGTCACAATGACGCCAAAAAGATTCTTGAAAAAGCTTTGAGTCATTTGGCTATTTCATAACAGATCAAAAACTTTTAAGACAAAAAAACCAGCCCTAAGGCTGGTTTTTTATATCAATCTCAGTGCAAATTAAACACCGATTTTGCGGTATTTTTGACGCTTAGCAACAAGATCATCGCCATCACGTTTTTGACGGTATGCTTCAAACTCGGCATAGTTACCTGTAAAGAATTCAGGTGTTTGACCTTCAAATGACAAGATGTGTGTTGCGATACGGTCTAGGAACCAACGGTCATGCGAAATCACCATTACCGTACCTGGGAATACAAGAATAGCATCCTCAAGTGCACGTAAAGTTTCGATATCCAAGTCGTTCGATGGCTCATCCAGTAAGATTACGTTTGCGCCCATTTGTAAGATTTTCGCAAGTTGTAAACGGTTACGCTCACCACCTGATAATTGACCTACGCGTTTTTGCTGATCTTGACCTTTAAAGTTAAAGCGACCGATATACGCACGTGATGCAATTTCGTACTCACCAATACGTAAGATATCTAAACCGCCAGAAACTTCTTCCCAAACAGTTTTATCATTATCTAATGTATCGCGAATCTGACCCACGTAAGCCACTTTAACCGACTCACCCAATACTACAGAACCAGTATCAGGTTGTTGTTCGCCAGTCATCATACGGAATAGTGTGGTTTTACCTGCGCCATTCTCACCGACAATACCCACAATCGCAGCAGGCGGTACAACGAATGATAAATCTTTATAAAGCGTACGGTCACCAAACGATTTACTGATGCCTTCAACTTCTACAACCTTGTTCCCTAAACGTGGACCAGGTGGAATATAGATTTCAGACGTTTCGTTACGTTGCTGGAATTCACGTGAGTTAAGCTCTTCAAAACGCTCCATACGCGCTTTGTTTTTCTTTTGCTGACCTTTTGCATTTGAACGAACCCATTCAAGTTCTTTTTTCAATGCTTTAGCAAAAGATTCTTCTTGCTTGTTCTCTTGCTCTAAACGGGCATTTTTCTGCTCTAACCAAGAAGAGTAGTTACCTTGGTATGGAATACCCATGCCACGGTCAAGCTCAAGAATCCATTCAGCAACGTTATCCAAGAAATAACGGTCATGCGTAATCGCAACAATCGTACCCGCGAAATCTTTCAAGAAACGCTCTAACCAAGATACAGATGATGCATCCAAATGGTTCGTCGGTTCATCTAGAAGTAACATGTCTGGTTTAGACAATAATAAACGACAAAGTGCTACACGACGGCGTTCACCACCTGAAAGCAAACTTACGTCCGCATCCCAAGCTGGAAGGTTCAATGCTGCAGCAGCTTGATCCATTTGGTTACCAAGGTTATGTGCATCCCAAGCATGAATAATCGCTTCCAACTTCTCTTGCTCTTTTGCAAGTGCATCAAAGTCTGCATCTTCAGCTGCATATTCAGCGAAAACTTCATCTAAACGCGCTAAAGCATCCAATGGCTCACGTAAACCATCTTCAACGTTACCACGAACATCTTTGGTTTCATCTAACGGTGGCTCTTGTTCTAAGTAGCCAATTTTGATGCCCGGCTGCGCACGTGCTTCACCCGAGAAATCTTTGTCTACGCCCGCCATAATACGAAGCAAAGTAGACTTACCTGCACCGTTTAAACCAAGTACACCAATTTTCGCACCTGGAAAGAATGATAAAGAGATGTCTTTTAAGATTTCGCGTTTAGGCGGAACCATTTTAGACACACGGTTCATCGTGTAAATATATTGGGCCACGTAGGACTCCTCAATAGAAAACCAATTTCGGGGATGAAGCGCCCCGGCTCAAATGAGCGAAAAAATAATCGGATATTATACGACGAATAGACCGAAAAAATAAGGCATCTTGGATAAGTTGATCACTTTGTTGTAAATATCTTTTCGATCAATAATTAATCGCCGTTTTAATTCCTTAAAAGCAGAATTAAACAACTCAAGCTTTGAATGAATATTAAATTTAAAGATAACCTTTTCAACTATTAAGCACTTTCTTTCATAAATATAAATGCTAATATCGATCAAAATTAACTCACCAAGATGAAATTAAAATGACATACAAGGATGAAACACTCGCCATTCATGCAGGCTACACACCTGAAGCCACCACCAAAGCCGTAGCTGTACCGATTTATCAAACCACTTCATACTCGTTTGATAGCACTCAACATGGTGCTGATCTATTTGATTTAAAAGTTCAAGGCAACATTTATACGCGTATTATGAACCCGACCACTGCGGTATTAGAACAGCGTGTTGCTGCACTTGAAGGTGGTATTGGCGCACTTGCATTAGCATCAGGTATGGCCGCGATTACTTATGCCATCCAAACCATTGCTGAAGCTGGCGATAATATTGCTTCAGTTTCTACCCTTTATGGTGGTACCTATAACTTGTTTGCGCACACCCTTCCCAAACAAGGGATTGAAGTTCGTTTTTTTGATTATCAAAACCCCGAAGCTTTACGTGGCTTAATTGATGAAAAAACCAAATTGGTGTTTGTCGAATCGATTGGTAATCCTTTAGGCAATATTATTGACCTTGAAGCCATTTCTAAAATCGCGCACGAATACGGTGTCCCTGTAATTGTAGATAACACCGTTGCAACGCCTGTACTGCAAAAATCATTCGATTTCGGTGCAGATATCATTATCCATTCACTGACCAAATATATTGGCGGTCATGGTAATTCCATCGGTGGGATTATCGTGGACAGTGGAAAATTTCCTTGGGGTAAACTCCCTGAACGCTTTAAGGCTTTAAACACACCAGACCCAAGCTATCACGGTGTGAATTATGTTGAAGCTTTAGGTGAAGCAGCCTATATCGCCCGTGCGCGTGTTGTACCTCTACGTAATACAGGCGCTGCCATTAGCCCACATAACGTATTTTTAATTCTACAAGGTTTGGAAACCTTAAGCCTACGTATGGAACGCCATACTGAAAATGCGCTCAAAGTGGCTGAATACCTAAAGTCACACCCAAAAGTAAAATGGGTCAACTACGCAGGTTTAAAGGACCATCCTCAGCATGCCTTGGCGCAAAAATATGTCAAAGGCAAACCTTCTGCGATCCTCTCTTTTGGCGTTCAAGATGGTCTTGCAGGCGGAACCCGCTTTATTGATGCACTTCAACTATTTACACGCTTGGTAAATATTGGTGATGCGAAAAGTCTGGCTTGTCATCCTGCCACAACCACGCATCGTCAATTAAATGAGCAAGAACTGAAAGCTGCTGGCGTGAGTATTGATATGGTACGTCTATCCGTTGGTATTGAACATGCAGATGATTTAATCGCAGACTTAGAGCAAGCATTGGCTCAAGTCTAAGATTTCAAAAGAAATAATCTCATTATTCAATCATGATCCTTTGCACAAAATGAACTTCTCATTTTGTGCATTTTTATTTATAGCTGCAAAATCATTTTTATATAATAAAAAATTAGAGTAATTACTCTAAAATAGTTTTCCAATTCATATACTTATTGATAACTTTTTAATTTCTAGGCTATCATCACATCATAGTCGGTCTCTTTATTTTTGCAAAACAAATTAGAGTTCAATACTAAAAATACAGCCGAAATTTCATTCGTATCGAGCAGGGAAAGGTCAATGAATAATAAATTAGAGCAACTTTTTAAACGTAAAGT
This sequence comes from Acinetobacter sp. CY81, assembly GCF_059515925.1. Classification (NCBI taxonomy): domain Bacteria; kingdom Pseudomonadati; phylum Pseudomonadota; class Gammaproteobacteria; order Moraxellales; family Moraxellaceae; genus Acinetobacter; species Acinetobacter sp. CY81. The sequence continues at coordinate 233,499 of NZ_JCAKNC010000004.1, read as the reverse complement.
CCACGGTAAAGTTATCCTGATCACAGGTGCATCTAGCGGTATTGGCCTAACTGCTGCTCACAAGCTTGCGGATGCTGGAGCACATGTTTTATTGGTTGCACGTACTGTAGATGCACTAATAGATGCTCAAAAAGAAATCGAAGCGAAAGGTGGGCAAGCCAGCATTTTCCCTTGCGATTTAAATGATATGAATGCTATTGATGATGTATCTAAACAAATCTTAGATTCTGTCGATCATATTGATATTTTAATCAACAATGCTGGACGCTCGATTCGACGTGCTGTGCATGAATCTACCGATCGCTTCCATGACTTTGAACGTACCATTCAACTCAATTACTTTGGCGCAGTTCGTTTAATTTTAAATATCTTGCCGCAGATGATGAGTCGCCGCCAAGGACAAATCATCAATATCAGCTCGATTGGTGTATTGGCTAATGCCACTCGCTTCTCTGCTTATGTCGCATCAAAAGCGGCCTTAGATGCATTCAGTCGTTGCCTGTCAGCAGAGGTCGACTCTCATAAGATTGCGATTACCTCAATCTATATGCCTTTGGTGCGCACGCCTATGATTGCACCGACCAAAATTTATAAATATGTGCCTGCATTATCCCCTGATCAGGCAGCAGATTTGATTGCTTATGCCATCGTAAAACGTCCGAAGAAAGTCGCGACTAACCTTGGTCGTTTAGCCTCGATTACTTATTCGATTGCACCTGATATCAACAATAAACTCATGGCAATTGGTTATAACCTCTTCCCAAGTTCATCAGCATCAGTTGGTCAAACTGAAAAACTGAACTTTGTGCAACGTGCCTATGCACGCTTATTCCCTGGCGAGCATTGGTAATTTTGATAATAAAAAATTTATTTTCTTAAAACTACGCATGATCAAAAAGACCCATCACTCACAGATGGGTCTTTTTTTAATTTTGGTTTAATAAAACTTTTTTATACTAAAAATAGCTTAGAAATCATGGATAACAGTGATGCTAAAAATTTTATTATTAAAACTATTCTTTGTAATGTGTGCACTATTGGTATGCATCAACATTTTTGAATTAATACCGCATCAAATTCTATCTTTTGATTTCTTCATACAACTGAGTTTATTGATTATTTGCATTGGATTCTTCATGGTATTAAAACTCCCTTCAAAGGCGAATGATAAACCACAAACATTAAGCCAAGATCAGATTCGCTCAAACAGCATCAATCACTCCTCCTCGCTACTGATGTGTAAGGTCGGCATGAGTGCTTTCGTGGTGACCTATTTTGTTCGGCTCTTTGTGCTTTGATCAATTTTAATTTTTTTAAATCATACTAATAAAAAATAAACCTCCAATCATGGAGGTTTATTTATACAGATTCTTAATTCGATAAAAACTTAGATAAAATCAACCTTGCCTGTGCGAACATCATAAATTGCACCAACAATACAGATTTCACCTTCATCGACCATCTGCTTAAGCACATCACTATTTTTCAAAATATAACGAATATTATTTTGAACATTCAATATAGTCACGGCATGCACAAAATTACTGGTGAGTTGATAACTTGGCTGTTCATTCTTCACTGTATGCGCAGCTTCCATAATTGGCTTTAAGAAGTATTGTACATTTGGAGTTTCAGTGACTTTAGTAATGTCTTGGTTTTGCTCATAGAGCTGACATGCCGAAGTCACAGCACCACAGTCTGTATGCCCCAAGACCACGATTAACTTTGAACCCTTGCTCTTACAAGCAAATTCAAGCGAGCCCAACACTTTCTGCCCAGCAATATTGCCTGCGATACGTAAACTAAATAAATCACCAATCCCTACATCAAAAATACGTTCTGTCGGTGCTCTCGAATCCATACAACCCAAAACAGCAGCAAAAGGATGCTGTCCGGCCTGAGAGGTCACTTGAATCTGACGTGCAATATTGTGATGTAAGCGCTCATGATTTACGAAGCGATGATTCCCTTCTTTTAGTAATTCCAAGACTTGTTTCGGCGTTAAATGGCGCTGAACTTCTTCAGTACTGACATTTACATCCAACTCATCTTCAACGATTTCTGGATAATGCGCTTTAAAGCCAATCAACTTCAGCTCAATGTGATTGCTTTGAGCTGTGCCATCTTTAAAGTCTTTAATCACATTATAAACATCAGGGTCGATGTAATAAGTGTTGGAAGCATCAATCACTGCAGTTTCACCCGATTTAAGTTTCTCCAATGCTGAAACCAATGCCGCACGGTTTAAAAACGATACGTTTGGAGCCAATTCAATTCGTGTAATCTTGCCATGTAAATGTGTTTCATGAATCACACGCACACCACGTTTTAAATTATTTTTCAGAATAATAATCAGGCTAACAACCAAACCGATCATGATCCCTTTCAACAAATCTGTCGCAATAATCGCAACCACAGTCACGATAAATGGCAGAAATTGTTTCCAACCTTCACTATAAAGACGCTTAAACAGCGCAGGACTCGCCAGCTTAATACCGGTCAAAATCAAAATCGCAGCCAAAGCTGAAAGTGGTACGACGTTGATTAATGGCGTGAGTAAAATCAGCGCGACCGCCAGCAACACACCATGAAAAATTGCAGAAAACTTGGTTTTAGAACCGCTGGTTGCATTGACTGAGCTTCGCACAATTACAGAAGTAATCGGCATTCCCCCAATTAAACCTGAAAAGGTATTTCCCACGCCTTGTGCAAAGAGTTCCCGATTCGGTGGAGAAGCGCGTTTCTGCGGGTCCATTTTGTCGGCAGCTTCCAAGTTAAGTAAGGTCTCAATAGAAGCAACGACGGCTAATGTAATCGCACCTGTGTAAATGATCGCGTTATTCCAAAAGCTAAAATCTGGAAAACTAAAAATCGTTTCATTGGCTGAAAAGACATTCGGTAGACGAATTAAATGTTCTTCACGAACAGCCAAACTAGAGTTGGTCTGTATAAAGATATAGTTTAAAACCCCTGCAAAAACTACAGCCACGAGTGCGGAAGGTAAAGGCGTTTTCTTTAGTGGTGTTTTATCCCAAGCTAAAATAATGATCACGCTCAATATACCGATAAGCGCCGCACCATAATCAAAATGTGGCATCAAAGCAGTCCAGCCACTTTGCCAGTGCATTTTGAATAGATCTATTTTAATGCCCATTAGGTAAGGAATTTGATTCAAAATCAAAATAATACCAATCGCAGCCAACAGACCTAAAATCACATTCGTCGGAATAAAGTTTGAAAATGAACCGAGTTTAAAAATACCAAACGCCACCTGAATGACGCCGGCTAAGACCAAGCACAACAAGAAAGCTTGATAGTTTCCACCAAGTTGACTGAGTAGCGACAATACAATTGCCGCTAAGCCTGCTGCTGGCCCTGATACACTGATATGAGATCCACTTAAAAATCCAACCACGATTCCACCGATCACACCTGCGATAACACCTGAAATCAAAGGTGCTCCGGAGGCACTTGCAATACCTAGACATAGCGGTAAAGCAACAAGGAATACGACTAGACCTGAGAGCAGATCATTAGAATGGAACCCTCTTTTGGGGATTGACTGGGACATTATTGTTCTTCTCAAAGTATATATAGTTGATTTTGCTTATAATTATTCTAAAAATATGAAAATAAAATTATGTGACGAAATTCACATTTTTAGAGTGGTTACTTTATTTTAAAGCCTCTTTTTTGGCAATATTATTGTCGGAATTATTTCTATTTTTTTAATAAATTGTTCGACAAATGAAGAAGATATTTTTTTGAAATAAATCATCGTTGAAAAAAACCTTTTAAAATTAAATGGTTTTTTCATGTAAGCACACTAATAGAACATTCACATGAATTTATATAAAAAATTACTTTTGTGTTATAAAACTACAAACTTTTCATCTTTAAATTGCTATGCGCACTCTCACTTTATTTCTACAGTATGCAGCGATCGCCTTTGCGGTTTTTATTTGTTATCAAATTGGTATGGCGCTGTATACGCAAGATTTTGTCGTTATGGATTTGGTTGCCGACGTTGGTACGCTTTTGATCTGTATCGATTTAGCGATCTTCTTATGGCATAGCCGTAGTACCAATGCTCAAAATTTGCAAGATTATGCCCACAAGCTTGAACAACCTGTACCGACTTTTGTCAAAGTTTCTCGTAAGCTTGGTCACTTTGGTATTTTGCTGATTATTACCAGTTGGATTGTTCCCATGATGAATTAATTTTGGCTATCAATTCCAAGTGTAAAAAAACCTCCCAATTGGGAGGTTTTTTTATTGAGCAGTTAAAGATTACTTCGAACCTTTAATCCCTGCTTGAAGTAACAATGCACCTAAACCACCAATTTTTGCTTCTTGAGGTTTAGCCGATTGAGGCTTCTTGTTCTGTTGCGGACGATCACCTTGTGGACGTGCTTGTTGAGGACGTTTCGCTTGAGGCTTACGCTCTGTACGTTGTTCACCTGCAGGTGTTTCACGACGTGGCTGACGTGGTGCTTTTGCAGGTGCTTCAGAACCTTCAGGACGCATAGACAAGTTCACACGATTACGCTCAGCATCCACTTGTAATACACGAACTTGAACAATTTGACCCGGCTTCACGATTTTATGTGGATCAGCAACAAATTCATTCGCAAGTTCAGAAATATGCACCAAACCGTCTTGATGAACACCCACATCAACAAATGCACCAAAATTCGTTACATTGGTAACAACACCTTCAAGCTGTAAACCTTCAGTCAGTTGCTTAACATCGGTAATGTCTTCACGGAATTTCGCAGTACGGAATTCTGGACGTGGATCACGACCTGGTTTTTCAAGCTCTGAAAGTACATCTTTAATTGTTGGTAAACCAAATGTTTCATCAACCAATGCTTCAGCATCCACTTGACGAATGATTTCAGTATTACCAATGATGTCTTTTACAGTCGTTGCTTTTGCTTCAACAATTTTACTGACTAAAGCATATGATTCAGGGTGAACGGCAGATGCATCTAGTGGCTCTGAACCATCTTGAATACGTAAGAAACCAGCCGCTTGTTCAAAAGTACGCTCGCCTAAACGTGGTACATTTTTCAATGCTTGACGGTTGTCAAAACGACCATTTTCTTTACGGAAGTCTACAATTTGTTGTGCGATTGATTTATTCAAACCTGCGATATAACCCAAGATTGCAGATGATGCAGTATTTACATCAACACCCACAGAGTTCACACAGTCTTCAACCACAGCTTCAAGTGTTTTCGCTAAACCAGTTTGGTTTACATCATGTTGATACTGACCTACACCAATCGATTTAGGATCAATCTTCACAAGTTCCGCCAATGGGTCTTGTAGACGACGTGCAATTGAAACTGCACCACGAATCGTTACATCTAGTTCAGGAAGTTCAGCCGCAGCCAATTCAGATGCAGAGTAAACCGATGCGCCTGCTTCTGAAACAGAAACACGTGTTAATTTAAGATCAGCATTTGCCGCCATCATTTCAGCCACAACAGCTTCAGTTTCACGACTCGCAGTACCATTACCAATTGCGATCAAATCAACATTGAATTCACGGCACAGACGTTCAAGTTCAGCCAATGAACCTGCTTTGTCTTCTTTCGGTGCAAATGGATAAATCGTGCTATGTGCAAGAACATCACCTGATGCATTGACTACAGCCAGTTTAACACCTGTACGAATACCAGGATCTACACCGAGTGTAGTACGCGCGCCTGCTGGTGCAGACAACAACAAATGACGTAAGTTTTCAGCAAATACATCCATTGCTTCAGTTTCAGCAGCAAGACGTTTTTCTGTTAATAGAGAATGTTCAATCGCAGGACGTGTTTTGCCCAACCAGAACAATTTCGCTGTTTGCTTTAAGAAATCTTGACGTGATTGTGGTTGAACAGACTCAAGATCATATTCAGTTTCAATACGTGTCAATGGAAGATCATCTTGACCATCCACTTTTAAGCCCAATACGTTTTCTTGACGACCACGTAACATCGCCAATAAACGATGTGAAGGGACTTTGTTTAAATTTTCAGAGAAATCAAAGTAATCACGGAATTTCTTACCGACTTCTTTTTTCTCATCACTTGCTACAAGGCTTTTAAGCACGGCAGTTTTAGCAAATGTTGATTTTAATTCTGTGGTTAATCCAATGTTTTGCGCCCATTCATCAATAATGATGTGTTGAATCGCATCCAATTGGCTTTCAAGGTCAGCATAGTCTTCGTGGCTGAACCCTGCCAAAGCATCTGAAGGCTCAACATTTTCAGAAAGAATTTTTTCCGCAATTGGACCTAAGCCAGCTTCTTTAGCTTTAAATGATTTACTGGTACGTTTTGGACGGTACGGCGCGTAAATTTCTTCTAATGCATTTTTAGTTTCAACTGCGTTTACGCGAGCAAGTAAATCGTCAGTCAATTTATTTTGTTCTGTCAGTGATTCAATGACTTTTTCACGGCGTTCAAATAAATCACGTAAATACGTTAAGCGCGTATCAAGTTGACGTAATTGCGTATCGTCTAAGCCTTGGGTTACTTCTTTACGGTAACGTGCGATAAATGGAACACTAGAACCTTCATCTATCAGCTTAATGGCAGCTTCTACTTGGTTTGGACGTACGGCAATTTCTTTTGCCAACTGCTGAACTAAGTCAGTCATCGTGTTAAATTCCACAAGGATAAGGACTAAAAGTTAGTGATTATAAAGACCAAGACTATAAAATCCACAATTGTTTTGAATATTTACAATGGAAATTTTAATTAAACTTTAAATTTCAGGTTTTTTTTAACGATTAACAATAAATAACAGCACAAAATATACGATCAATTGAATGAAAATTACAAGAATCTAGCATTTCGCTATGCTTCATTTTGCATCCAAATCACGCCTTCCGAACCATGAAATTTCTGATTTGGTCAGCAAACTCACAACGAATGTTTCAAAATTTTAATAATGACGCATAAACAATCGCTTATTCAATATTTTCATCATTTTTACATTGCTACATGCTATGTTGTTGTCTATAACTTTAAATATGATTTCTCAGTTTTTTTGATGTTGTTATTTGGTTTCAAAAACGGCTTAAAATTGTAATTTTGAGCAATTTGATACATAGTCTTAACAAGAACTTAAGCAGTATACTGAGATTAACAAATATTTATAAATACAACTTTAAGGGAGTGCATCATGAGTTTGGTTGTACCTGCTGAAAACACAGATGTTGTACATAATGAAACCGACCGCGTCGAACGCATTTTAGTTGTCGATGATGATGTGCGTTTACGTACCCTTTTACAGCGTTTTTTAGAAGATAAAGGCTTTGTTGTAAAAACGGCACATGACGCAACACAAATGGATCGTTTGTTGCAACGTGAATTATTTTCTTTAATCGTTCTTGATTTCATGCTTCCAGTTGAAGATGGTTTAAGCATTTGTCGTCGTTTACGTCAATCAAATATCGATACGCCGATCATCATGTTGACGGCACGTGGTAGCGATTCTGATCGTATCGCAGGTTTAGAAGCTGGTGCGGATGACTATCTGCCAAAACCATTTAATCCAAATGAGTTACTTGCGCGTATCCGTGCAGTTTTGCGTCGCCAAGTACGTGAAGTACCGGGTGCACCAAGTCAGCATATGGAAGTGGTCAGCTTTGGTCCATGGTCACTAGATTTATCGACTCGTACATTGACACGCGAAGGTCAAGTCGTGACGTTAACCACTGGTGAATTCGCAGTACTTAAAGCACTGGTTCAACATCCACGTGAACCACTCACTCGCGATAAATTGATGAATTTAGCACGTGGTCGTGAATGGGGTGCGATGGAGCGTTCAATTGACGTTCAAGTGTCTCGCCTACGTCGCCTGATCGAAGAAAACCCTGCTCGTGCGCGCTATATTCAAACCGTTTGGGGCGTGGGCTATGTCTTTGTTCCAGATGGCGCTGAATAAGTTCTAACTTAAGACTCCCTCATTTAATCATGTTGGAGTCTTATTTTTTATTGGATGAGAGAAAATTTCATTCTGCATAACTTAATGTATAACAATAAATATTCAATCACTCATCATCACCCATCAACAACCTAATGATGCTTAAGGCGAAATCGTGAAGCTTGATCCTATAGACCCACAAAAATTTAACGAATTCGTTGCCTATTCAGAGCGTAAACGCACGCCTTGGGAACGCTTTCTCGATAAGATTAAGCCTCGCTCTGCTGCGATGCGTACTACTGTACTTGTGGTTTTTGTGGTTTTTTTCAGCCTTTTCATGTCATTGTGGTTTTTTTGGAAAACACTTTATTTACCTGAAATTCAACAACATGCTCGCTATTTAGCAGTTGAAATTGAGATCATCAATAATCCTGAACTTAAAATATTCCACGGTAATCAAGAGCTTGATACTGATGAATGGCTAAAAAAACGTGTGGGGATTGAGTACGTTACTGATCCAGCAAAGTATCCAAATTTGAGAGAGAAACTTATTGCAGAGTTTTTCACCAATCAAATTGAAGAAAAGCTCGCAAAAGAACTGGATGTACCCAATGTCACTGTCTATTTCCAGTTTAAGCCGAGTCCACGCATTTGGATTCAAACGCCTGAAATGAATGGCAACTGGGTGCAAGAACCTCTTAAAACTTATGCCAACTACAGCCCTGAGCTGATTTTAGCTTGGCTATTGGGTGTTCCATTTATTTCAGCCATTATTATTTTAACACTGGTTCGTCAGCTGAATCGTCCGCTACGTCGCTTACAGAACGCAGCCAATAATTATAGTAAAACAGGTAAAGCACCCTACTTAGAAACCAATCATGGGCCTTTAGAAATCCGTCAAGTGAACCAAGCATTCAATCACATGATCTACACGCTTGAGCAAACAGAGCGTGATCGTCAAATCATGTTGGCAGGGATTTCACATGACTTACGCACTCCACTGACACGTATTCGTTTAAGCGCAGAAATGATGCCTGATGAAGATTTCCTCAAAGAAGGTTTAATTTATGATGTGGAAGATATGGATGCGATTTTAAATCAGTTCATTTCCTATATGCGGGATGGCTCAGATGAAGAACTTCAACAAACAGATGTGAATTCATTACTTAAAGAATTAGTTAAACAATTCAAACCATTACAAATTGAGTTCACTCCCCAAGAGCTACCGTCTATCGAAGCTCGAAGCATGTCTTTAAAAAGACTGATTGGTAATATCATCAACAACTCCAAACGCTATGGCTCTGAACCAATTGAAATTTCAGCCCATTTTGAAGATGAAAAAGTGCATATTCGTGTGGCTGATCATGGTGAAGGTATTCCTGAAGATCAGATCGAAGAACTGATGCAACCCTTTGTGCGAGGTGAAGCTGCGCGTACCATCCAAGGGAGTGGATTGGGTCTAGCGATCGTCAAAAGAATTGTCGATATTCATCAAGGCGAGCTGATTATTCGTAACTGTGCTGAAGGTGGTTTGGAGACGATTATTTCTTTACCATTGAAAAGCGTAAATGAAGATGAAATCGAACAAATCACTCCGTTACAAAAAATAAGACAAAGTTTAGGTCAACATTTTATAGAATGATTAATTTTTAAACGGTTGATATTTATACATTTATGTTTTTAATATATAAATAACATGAATTTCAACTACTTAAAAACCATTACCAAAATTTATACCTACATTTTTTGAAAAAATTAGACCTTAGCCTAACAGGCATGCACAATCTTGTTTTGGGGCGGTACAATCCGTCTAGTTTTGAACAAGAATTGAGCTTAAACTATGTCTTTAGATCGTATTCGATTAGCTTCCCTTCATGACAAGGTCATGAATGCTGAACAAGCTGCTGCATTTATCCAAGATGGTATGACTGTAGGTATGAGTGGTTTCACACGCGCAGGTGAAGCTAAAGCTGTTCCTTTGGCATTGGTAAAACGTGCTAAAGCTGATCCACTTAAAATCACTTTAATCACAGGTGCATCTTTAGGTAACGATCTAGACAAACAATTGACTGAAGCAGGTGTTCTTGCTCGTCGTCTTCCATTCCAAGTGGATAACACATTACGTAAAGCCATCAACAAAGGCGAAGTGATGTTCATCGATCAGCATTTGTCTGAAACTGTTGAACAAATGCGTAATAAGCAACTTAAAAAGCCTGATATTGCGGTGATTGAAGCAGTTGCGATCACTGAAGATGGTGGCATCATTCCAACAACTTCAGTAGGTAACTCTGCAAGCTTTGCAATTTTTGCTGAAAAAGTGATTGTTGAAATCAACACTAACTTAAGCCCTGCGTTCGAAGGCTTACACGATATTTATATTCCATCGTACCGTCCAACTCGTCAGCCAATTCCTTTGACTGAAGTAGATGAGCGTATTGGTACACAAGCAATCAATATCGATCCATCTAAAATCGTGGGTATCGTGATCAACAGCGAATTCCATGACTCTCCATCAACTGTGACTGAACCAGATGATGAGACTCAAGGTATTGCGAACCACTTGATCGCATTCTTTGAAAAAGAAGTGGCTGAAGATCGCCTTCCTAAGAACTTAGGTCCTTTACAAGCAGGTATTGGTTCAATTGCCAATGCTGTATTGACGGGTCTTAAAGATTCAAACTTCGAAGACTTGATTATGTACTCTGAAGTACTTCAAGACTGCACGTTTGAATTGATTGACGCTGGTAAAATGAAATTTGCTTCAGGAAGCTCAATTACGCTTTCTGCTAAATATGGCGAAAAAGTATTTAACAACCTTGAAGCGTACAAAGACAAACTTGTATTGCGTCCACAAGAAATCTCAAACCATCCTGAATTGGTTCGTCGTTTAGGGATTATCGGCATCAACACTGCATTAGAGTTTGATATTTACGGGAACGTAAACTCAACTCACGTATGTGGTACTAAAATGATGAACGGTATCGGTGGTTCAGGTGACTTCGCACGTAATGCGCACATTGCAATCTTCGTGACTAAATCAATTGCAAAAGGTGGCGACATCTCTTCTGTAGTTCCATTCGCTTCTCATATTGACCATACAGGTCATGACGTAGACGTATTGGTAACAGAACAAGGTTTAGCAGATTTACGTGGTTTAGCACCTCGTGAACGTGCTCGCGCAATCATCGACAACTGTGTACACCCAATGTACAAAGATGCTTTGAATGATTACTTCAATCGTGCGTGTGAGCGTGGTGGTCAAACACCTCATATTCTTCGTGAAGCGCTTTCTTGGCACTCAAACTTCGAAGAAAAAGGTCAAATGCTTGTAGCTGCTGCTGAAGCTAAATCTGCTTAATCTCAGATTTAAGACTCAATAAAAAACGCCCAATTGGGCGTTTTTTATTTGGCTTAGATTCAGATTTCAATTGAACATGTTCACTTCAATATTTAACGAATAATATTCGACGTCACAAATGTCTTAGTAATGCCTATCGGATCAATTAAGCTCATTAACCCAGAAACGTTCATATCGACTTCTATTTGCTCAATATGAATCGATTTAAGCTGAATCAGCATCTGAGTATCGTGTATCGTGATCTTAGGATTTAATGTTTGAAGATTTGCAAATAGGTTGTTAAACACTTGCTGCATCCAAAGATTAGAATGCTCCTTCACATCTGTCTGTTGAGTTGGGGATTCTTTATTTTGCTGAGAAACCAGACTCAATGTATTCAATTCCGCATCACGATGACTCAAATGTGAAATTTTTAGCCCTGAATTTAAAATCAATTGATGAATTTGCTCAATGTTTTGTATTCCCCCACCATCTCCTTGTGCATCTACATCACGCAACTGATCATCTGAAATTAAACGCATAGTTTTAGACTGATCATAATTTGCATAAACACTTGATGAATACCCAAAACCTACAAGTATTAAAGCAGTGGTTATGCCTTTAAATATTTTCATTTTAACAGCCCATAACACAACAACTTCTAAAGCTTAGATCAGGATATCAAATTTAACAATATCATATATTTAATATTTAATTCGATCAATTATCAATCAACTTAAAATCAATGAAAATAATCTCACTATCGAGCTATGATGTAGTCGAAATCGTAATTTTCAGACTATTCAGATATTCAAATCACAATAAATCCGCTTACTTTTTCGGCAATTTTAATTTAAGGTAAAATGAATCCAATTCATACGATTTAAACTATGTTTATCATTCGTACATTTTTAGATTCAGATATTGAAGAAATCATTTCTCTTTGGGAATTAAGTGGCTTAACCCACCCTTTTAACAACCCTGAAATTGATATTTTCCGAAAAACAGCACAGAAGGATGATCTCTTTTTGGTCGCTGTGAAGGATGAACAGCCGATTGCAACCATCATGGGTGGATACGACGGACATCGAGGTGCAATCAATTATCTTGCCGTCCACCCTCACTATCAACGTAATGGTGTCGCTACAGCACTCATCCAACAACTAGAAAAACGCCTTACAGCACTGGGATGCCCACAAATACAGTTACTAATCCATAAAGAAGACATTGATGTCAGTAACTTCTATGAGCAATTAGGCTATGACGAAAAAGATTTTATTTGCTTAGCAAAACAACTTATCCGCGACTAAGCACATTTGGAGTTACTTTTTAATATTTTCATTCATATCACTCAAATCAACAGAATTTAAGCATTTGACGATGAAATATTTTCTGAAGATGAGCTTGAGTTAAACCCGATTTCTTATCTTTTAAAACCTTATTAATTTTGCCAACTTTCAAAAAGATAGGAAACTCTACAATCATTGGCTCATCCTCATCAATACCATACATGAATGAACTAAGAAGGTCGGATTGGTCTTCTGCTTGGTTTTGCGCTCTATAATGTTTAATTGCAGACCATGTATTTAAATAGCCCATAAATTGCGATTTAGTCCAGTTAAATTGCATCGTAAACCGCTGATCAGTCAGAACTTCAAATGGAAAAGGAATCGTTTTGTAGTCTTCATCAATATAACGACGCTCAGCATCCCAGTACCCCTTTAAAGTATGGCAGTACAACGTACTCAGCTCGGCCTGTAGCTCAGTTTGCTTTAAGTGCGGTGTCCCATAGCCAATGACAGCAAATACCCCATCTTTTTTGAGGGTACGCTTCACTTCTTTATAAAATTCATCAAAATCAAACCAATGAATAGCTTGCGCAACGGTAATCAAATCAAAACTTTGATCTGCTAAAGTAGTTTTTTCAGCAGATTGGACTTGGTAACTAACATTGTCAAAATAAGGCGCTTGTTGTAATTGCTGTGCGCTCAGATCGGTTGCAACCACTTGCTCAAAATAAGGTGCGATTAATTGCGTAAACTGACCTGAACCAGCTCCACAATCCCAAGCAAATTGAGTATTTGGAACATATTTTAGTATTTCTACCATCACTTCATCGGGATAGCTAGGTCTTGCTTTACGGTATAGTGCACTATCACTGGAAAATAGATCTTTCATTTTTAATATTTGTTGTTGTTTTAACTTACTTTACACTTGTTAAATTCACTGCGATATAAAAGTGTCTAACAACTTTAAAATTTAGTTCAAGAAAATCTAATACCTAACAATAGAATCACCTTCAAATACAGTAGATCACTTTATTTTTATCCAATTATTTTAGGCAAAAAAAATCCCTGAACATGTCAGAGATTTTTTAAATATGGTGGCGAGACCCAGGATCGAACTGGGGACACACGGATTTTCAATCCGTTGCTCTACCTACTGAGCTATCACGCCGATGCCGTGTATTAAGCCGTAACTCAGCACATTAGTCAATATAATTCAGCGTTATTTTATTCGTTCGAATACTATTTAGACAAACAATACACAAATGATAGGCAAAAAAAATCTCCGAACTTGTCAGAGATTTTCTAAATATGGTGGCGAGACCCAGGATCGAACTGGGGACACACGGATTTTCAATCCGTTGCTCTACCTACTGAGCTATCACGCCGATGACGCGTATTAAACAGTTTCAGCGAGTTAGCGTCAAGTCTGATTTATAAAAAAACGTTTAAATGGCTACTTTTAAAACAAATATTAAGATTTACCACTCAAAACGAGTAAATATTCCACATACTCAAATCTGAAAAGTATTTTTGAAATAAAAAAGCCAGATTTTAAGTCTCTGGCTTGTCCACTCAATTGAATCAAATCTTAAATCGTCAGTAAAACCTCGATATGACTTAAATTTTTTCTAAGCTCATTAGACAACGATGAATTGCCCCACAGCCTGGCTCAAATTTTTGAACACCCTTCTCTTCCTCAATTCGGCAAAGTTCACTAATCAGACGTTCAGCGACCCCACGACCACGGTTTGCTGGGTGTACCACGATGTTTTCAATGGTTCGGCTTTCACCTTGTCCCGTGGCCCATACGGCACCTATTATTTTTGTATTAAATTCTGCGGTGTAAAGTATTGTATACTGTGTGAGGTTTTGCTCAAGTTGTTCAACGGCATCCTGACCATCACTAAATTCTGGACTGGTGTCATATAAGCGCTCAAGCTGTTCACGAACTTCATGATTATCCAGTGAAGTTTTTGCATGTACTGTTATAGGCATTGATTAACCCTCCTGAGCAATCTAATATGCTGGGACTTTCGTTCCAGCGAAGTATCTACATTCATCATTTTTAACGTTTTTGAGGAACGTGTCTATGACGCAACGTATCAGTGAAGTGGTAAGAAACACAAACGAAACCAAAATTAGTGTTCGAGTGAATCTTGATGGTACGGGTCAAGGCACCCTCAATACAGGTATTCCTTTTTTAGACCATATGATCGATCAAATCAAGCGCCATGGTCTTTTTGATATTGATATCCATTGTGATGGCGACTTAGAAATTGACGACCATCATACTGTAGAAGACTGCGGTATTACGCTTGGTCAAGCTTTTGCAAAAGCATTGGGTGATAAAAAAGGTTTACGTCGTTATGGGCACTTTTATGCGCCATTGGATGAGTCTCTAAGCCGTGTTGTCGTTGATTTATCTGGTCGCCCAGGCTTGTTTATGGATATTCCATTTACACGTGCGATGATCGGTCGTTTTGATGTGGATTTATTTTCTGAATTTTTCCAAGGTTTCGTGAACCACTCATTGATGACAGTTCACATTGACAACCTAAAAGGCAAAAACAGCCATCACCAAATTGAAAGCGTATTTAAAGCGTTTGCACGCGCACTACGTATGGCATGTGAAGTTGATCCACGTGCTGAAAATACTGTTGCATCGACTAAAGGTACATTGTAATGACCCGTATTGCCCTTCTTGACTATGGCATGGGAAATCTTCACTCAGCAGCTAAAGCATTAGAGCACGTCGGTGCAACTGTTGATGTGACCAATGATCCAAAGTTAATCGCTCAAGCAGATAAAATTGTATTCCCAGGTGTTGGTGCAATGCGTGACTGTATGCAAGGCATGCATGAAGCAGGCATTGATGAAGTGGTACGTCATGCTGCTTTCAATAAGCCTGTCCTTGCAATCTGTGTTGGTATGCAAGCACTGATGCAACACTCTGAAGAAAATGGCGGTGTAGACGCACTCGGTATTTTTGACGGTGCTGTAAAGCGCTTCCCAGATTTAGATGGATTAAAAGTGCCACATATGGGTTGGAATCAGGTTCATCAAGCTGATCCAAGTCATCCGATGTGGAATAACATTGAGCAAGATGCACGCTTCTATTTCGTTCATAGTTTTTATGTTGCGCCACAACAATCTGATCTTGTTGCTGCAACATGTAACTATGGGATCGATTTCTGTACGGCGATTCATAAAGAGAACTTGTTCGCAACTCAATTCCACCCTGAAAAAAGTCATACTGCGGGCTTACAACTGTTGAAAAACTTTGTGGAATGGAAAATCTGATTTAGCTTGCAGACCATTGTTCTTATGAATAGCGGTCTGCAAAATTTAATCCATTAACTTAAAAAGAATCATCTCTGTCATTTCAAAAATAAAAAATCATTTAAACGTTGATACCACTTAAATCATTCAAGATAGTTCTCACTCATTCACTTCATTCTATTAATCAATTCCATTTTTGGGGTTTTTCACACTGAAAAATCAACTTTATGTATTTTTATTAAACAATTTGATTGATATAATAATATTCACTTAATAATTAAAAATTAACTCACTTCACTCAATTTTTAAAACTGGATAATTAAAAATGCCTCAACAATATTTAGACGATAAGCCCTTGAGTAGCTCAGGACGTTTTGGGCGTTTATCTTATTTAGCTTGGGTATTTCTCAGCGCTTTATTGTTCATCTTGATCTCTAGCATTGGATCAGCCATCTTCTTTAGATTGTTTAATCAACAGCAATCACAAAGCCTAACGTTCATTGCAATCATTCTATTGGCGATTGTCTATGTTGTTTTTATTTACTTCTATATTGTCTTTACTATACGTCGCCTACATGATCGTAATCATTCTGGATGGTTATGTTTATTGATGTTTGTTCCAGGGGTCAATTTTTTCTTTGGTCTATATATTTTATTAGCAAAGGGTAATTCAAATTCGAATTCATTTGGTCCTATAAGAAAGACTCAAAATTGGGAGAAAATCCTTGGTTGGATCAATATTATACTTTTCCCTTTTATGATCGCTATTGCTGCTGCAGTGATTCTTCCTGCTTACCAAGACTACGTGATGCAAGCAAAGCAAGCTCAATATCAACAGTTACATCAGCAAAATTACAGTCAATATAGTGATCCTAACACTCAAAAATAATAACAAATCAACAGCCCATTTCCTTGGGCTGTTTTAATCTTCAAAACCATCTTTTGAAACAAAACCACCTTCAATCGGCTCAACACTGATCTTAATTTCAGCTTTTAGATTCAATTCTGCATAACGAGATTTAAGCTCACGAATCAGTTGATCTGCTGATGCTTCTTTTAATGCAACACCTGTCTTGATTTCAACAGCTTCCGTTTTTTTTGTTTCTGCAATCCATCGCTCTGTTACACCTAATAATTTTGCCAATTCAATTAAATTTTGAGCATTCGGAGTTGCTGAGTCTTGCACCCATTTTGAAACAGTTTCTTTAGATACACCTAGTGCATTTACAATATCTGTGGGTTTAATATTTTTATCTTTAATCAGTTGCTTAATGCGCTTCGCACCTTCACTAAATAAATCATCATCCTGATTACTCATATTCTTCTCCATAGCGATGATATCTTCTTGGTTCTTACTAACATTGTAACGTTAAATATTGATATAAATATGATCTCAATTTAATTTTGTGTATCTCGTGCAAACCCCTTCTACCCAACAACCTCATTCTGATGAGTTTAAATTTTTAGCTCCCTTTAGAAATCTTTCAACAGATCAAATCATCCTGATTGAAAATAAAGCGCAATGTCAAAATGTCGCTTTAGCGCTGAACAATGTAATAATCTTTGGATTTGATACCGAATCTAAGCCAACATTCACAAAAGGTGAAGTATCTACGGGGCCTCACCTTATACAATTAGCGACCTTAGACAAAGCATACTTATTTCAGGTCAATTCAGAAACTATGGCATTTCTTGCGCCTATTTTAAATAATCCAAAACAAATCAAAGTGGGTTTTGGGCTTAAAAACGATCTTCATTTATTTAGAAAAAAGGCATTGAAATACAGGGAAATATTGAACTGTCTAAAAGCTTTTCTCATTTTGGATTCAATAATACCGTTGGTATCAAACATGCCATGGCTCTTCTTTATCAAGTCAATTTTATTAAAAATAAGAAAATCAGTACCTCGAACTGGTCTAAAAAAATACTCACACCTGAACAAATGAACTACGCTGCAGCCGATGCTTATGCAGCACTTCTCGTTTTTGTCTCACTTTATCAACAAAAATTACTTTCACCACATGTGATCAATCAACTGAAACATCAACCTGAACTTCAAAAAACATTGTTAGAAAAAATTGATATTTAGCACTCTTCTGCAATCACACACCATTGCTAATGTAATGTTATGTAATTCAATTAAGCACCACATTCTTTCACTTAAAAAAGCAATATGAATCACACTTTATTTAAAATAGCCGAATAAAATTGCACAATATAAAAATCCATTGATTTATTAAGGTTTTTATATTGCATTCTAATGTGTCAAAAAAAGCAAATCGCACCATTAACAGTCAAAATAAAATATTGATTTTATTACACAAATAAACAATATACCCAAACCAAAGCTAAAACTTTGTATTTATAAAAAATAATCTAAACCAGATATTAAACTTCATCCTTTTTCACGTATTTAGTGGTTTGTCGCACCCGATTTTTTTTGTTAATTATCTTTCCGTTCGAATAAAAAACATGCTTTAGCACTACCCTTACTTGGAGAAATGGGAAATGTTTAGTTTATTTACTGGAAAAATTAGTGGTGTATTTAGCCTTACTTTACAAGGTATTTCAAAAGCACTCGGCTTTGTTATTGAGACTGTAACCAGTGTTGTGGACACGGTGGTTGAAACAGTAGGTACATTAACCAGCCCATTGACTGACACCTTGACCTCACTTCCACTCGTTGGAGGTACAGTCGAGTCTGTACTTGACTTAAAATCAAACTTAGTTGGTAACTTAAGTGAAGGTTTACATAGTGTTGCTTCTGAATTATCTGAGGGTAATTTACTTGGCGGCGTAAACACCGCATTAAACGGTGCGACAGCAACACTTGGGCAAACGATTGCAGATGGAGCAAATATTCTCAGCAATGTTGTTGATGTAACTGCCCCTGTCACGGGACTACTTGCTGAACTTCCAGGTCTAGGCGATATCTTAAATGCAGCGGGTGAAACCACTTCAAATTTAATTAGTTTCGTAGAAGAAACTGGGGATTATATTGCAAGTATTCATCCTACAGATTTAGTCAACGGATTGCTTTCAGACCCAATTGGCAGTGTAGGCGGTGTAATACAAGATGCTTCAGGAAGTTTAGAAAATCTGCTGAATGATCTTGTCCCGCTCACAAATGCTGTTTCAACACTACCTGTTGTTGGCGATGCAGTTACTGTCGCAGGTCAGTTGGCAGGATCAATTACCGATGGTCTATACGATGTTGGTTCACTGCTTGGACAAGTCGATTTACTCGACCCATTTCAATCAAATGGCTCATTGATTTAATTCTAAAACGCTTTCGAATAAAAATAACAAATATAAGTTACTTCCATTTAACCGTTTGAGTCATGCCAAGCGGTTAATTTTTTATCTATTTTCAGATTTGCCTTTAGCACAGTGCGCTTTATTTGCTAAGATTGTGCAGATTCAACTCCAAAAGATTAGGCTAGGAGCGAAAGCATGCTGATTATCCCTGCAATTGACCTGAAAGATGGCAAATGTGTCCGTCTCAAACAAGGTCGCATGGAAGACGATACCGTATTTTCTGACAATCCAGTAGCAACAGCTCAACACTGGGTAAATGAAGGCGCTCGTCGCTTACATTTAGTTGATTTAAATGGTGCTTTCGCAGGTACGCCAATTCATAAACCTGTCGTAGAAGCGATTGCTAAGGCTCAACCTGACTTACCGATTCAAATCGGTGGTGGTATTCGTTCTTTAGAAACGATTGAACACTACTTAGAAGCTGGCGTGACTTTTGTCATCATTGGGACTAAAGCTGTTCAAGACCCTGCTTTTGTTGAAGAAGCATGTAAAAAATTCGCGGGTCATATCATTGTGGGTATTGATGCCATGAATGGCATGGTTGCGACTGACGGCTGGGCGAACGTTACTGATGTTAAAGCAACTGATCTTGCGAAGCGTTTTGCTGATGCAGGCGTTTCTAGCATCGTTTATACCGACATTGCCCGTGATGGCATGATGCAAGGTGTA
The DNA here is from genome assembly GCF_059515925.1 of Acinetobacter sp. CY81. Classification (NCBI taxonomy): domain Bacteria; kingdom Pseudomonadati; phylum Pseudomonadota; class Gammaproteobacteria; order Moraxellales; family Moraxellaceae; genus Acinetobacter; species Acinetobacter sp. CY81. Next base: position 213,681 of record NZ_JCAKNC010000004.1, on the reverse strand, counting down.
AACATCGAGCAAACTGTTAACTTGGCAACTTATTCAGGCTTACCTGTGATTGCTTCTGGTGGTGTGACTAACCTCGATGACGTACGCAATCTAAAAGGTCAACCTGGTATTTTAGGTGCAATTACAGGTCGTGCGATTTATGAAGGCACTTTGAATTTACGTGAAGCTCAGGCTTTATGGGATGACCGTTCTTTCTAATGATTCTTCTTTCTAGTCTCTAGAAAGAATTAAAGAGAGGTCTTTAGACCTCTTTTTTATTTCCATTATTTTATATTGCTTATATTTCCTCTTTAAAACTCACTTTAATTTTGTACATCAATATTCATGCGCCCTTCTGCTTCTTCTTGGATTCAATCCAAAGCCCCTCAACTGGTCTTAATTCTCATCACAATTATTTGGGGTGGATCATTTATCACAGTTCAATATGGATTGAATTTTAGTAGCCCTATTTTATTTGTTGCTTTACGTTTTGCCGCAGCAGCAATTGCTGTGAGTCTGATTTCTTATCGCTCTCTCCATCATTTCACACGTTTAGACTGGATTGCAGGTTTTCTAATCGGGCTATCTATCGCGATTGGTTATGGAACTCAAACCATTGGTTTACAAACTATTACCAGCAGTGAGTCTGCTTTTTTAACAGCGCTTTATGTTCCACTGGTTCCAATCATCTTATGGCTTATTTTTAAAAATAAACCACATATCATGACGTGCTTAGGTGCTGGATTGGCTTTCATTGGATTAGTCTTTCTTACAGGCAATGGCTTTGGAGCAATTCAACTTAACTATGGGCAGATTTTAACGATTTTGGGTTCTATCGCGATTGCCTTTGAAATTATCTTAATTAGTCATTTTGCAGAACGTGTCAATATCCGCCGAGTCACGGTGCTTCAGCTGATCTTCGCTTCTCTCATTTGCTTTATCATGGCTCCTCTACTTGGCGAAACCACCATGCCTAATTTTAATGGACAATTGATTGGGATTTTATGCGCCTTAGGCATCGCCAGTGCCTGTATTCAATTGGCAATGAATTGGGCTCAACGTGTTGTTGATCCTTCACAAGCAGCGATCATTTATGCAGGTGAACCGATTTGGGCTGCACTATTCGGACGTCTTGCAGGTGAGCGATTACCTGCTTTAGCCCTAGTTGGCGGAGTTTTGGTCGTATTCAGTGTGATCCTGAGTGAGTGGCGACCCAAATTGACGAAGAAGAAATAGCTCAATTCGGAGCTGGTTTCTTCTTCAACATCATACAGGGTTGATAGTATTCAACTTCAGGATGCGGATCATAAAAAGGATGCAATAATGTCTTCCACTGCTGATAGGCTTCAGACTGTCTAAAGCCTTCAGTATGGTCTTCCAGCCGATCCCAAAAGATCATCAAAATATAGCGATGTTCATCGTTCGTATTCTTAATCAATTGAACTGCATTTAATCCCGACATCGGATAAATAATTTCTTTGGCCTGTTGAAAGGCTTGTTCAAATCCCGTACTTTGATCAGCTTTGATCTGTAAATGCACATGCTCAATAATCATTTTTATGTCCTGATCTTAATTATTCTATAAACACAATTTTTATAAACACAGTTTTATTTTATAAATCCACTTTAACCATACATCGGCTCATTATCATTGACTTTAATTAGCCCACGAATCGCACGATATACAATCCAAATCCAAGACAGGCCAATCACAGCAATACAAAAAGTCGTTGCCCCTAAAGCTACGCCTGCAAATGCGTTTGGATTATCACTGGTAAAAAACAGGAAAATAAACGGTAAAAAAGCAATCATATTCCAAATCAGATACCACCAAAACGTTCGAATCTGCCACGTAAAATGACTTTCAAAAATCGAGCCCTGAACTGAACCTCTTTTAATATAATTAATCACCAAAGCCACAATCGCGAGAATACCGGCTGAGAAAATCGCAACGATATAAAGAATATACAAAGCAATGGTCAGCGTTCGATTTGAATCTTTATCAACTGAATAACTCATCATTTATCCTGATTATTTTATATGCTTCATTAAAGAAGCTATTTTAAAATTTCAACTTATTCAAAACACAAATTTTAACGTATGCAAAAGAATGGTGATCTCATAAATTCAGCGTTACAAACACTGTATCCAAGAGATCATTTATTAAAAATTCAAAGTATTGAACGGTGAAATCAACCATCCAATCAACAGTATATTAAAGGCTATGGTACAGAAATAGATTTTACGAAACGGTTGTTTTTGTGTTTTGTGGCGTAACCGCTGCTGTGCTAACCATGCTGCTGGCCAACCACCTAAAAATGCCAAAGTATGTAATGTATTTTCAGGAACACGACGATTTCCAGACTGCGCTGCTTCTTTATCTTGCGCATACATCCAATAGGTTAATGCATTGATGATACTAATAAACAGCAATACCATACTGTTTAGCACACCTGATATCGTCATTAAGGCAATGATTACGATGTAAATGACACATGCAATTTGCATCGGTTGTAGGTTATTTGCTGATTTGTTTTTTTGAGGCTTTGGTTGTTGATGACTTTTCTTTTGGGTTTGCGATGCTTTCAAATAAGTCACTTGTTTGGCTTTATAACGCCCTTGACCATCCAGTTGCACCACATACTCCAAGGCACATCCTGTAATAGGACGTGGACCTTGGCGTGCAAAATCTTTGATATGCAAAAACACGCGATCTTTGGATGAATCATTGGGTTGAATGAAGCCATAGCCTTTATCATCAAACCATTCTACTAATCGACCTTGATCGCGCATTGAGTTTCCTATTCCTATCTTTTAAAGCAGTTGAGCAATTAAGCCGTCACAAATTTCAAGCGTTCAACCAGCATATTACGCATTTCCAAAGGATTTTTCTGCAAGATATCCTCACCAGTACGCCCAAGTTCTGCATTTTTTTGCGCAACTTGTAAACGCATCATCCAAAAACGCCCTGCTGCCATCGCCAAATAAAGTTCCAAACAAGACTTCTCATCTGAAGTGAGCGGACGAACTGTTTCATAAGCTTCAAGGAATGCTTGAGCTTTGGCTTCATTTAAATCCACATCTGGGTAATTGGTACAGAAATCATTGATCGTAATCGCGATATCAAATAACCACTCATCTTTATTTAATTCGTAAAAGTCTAAAATTCCAGTCAATTGATCAGCATCAAAAAGAGTATTATCACGGAACAAATCAGAGTGAATAAAACCTGTTGGACGGTTGGGATACATTGCCGTTAATGCATCATAAAGACCCAATAAATTATTTAAAATGACAGTGTCTGCTGGACTCAAAGTAGGTTTGATCTGTCGAGCCACACCACGCCAATATGCATGATTACGATATTCAGCACGTTCTAAAGGGAAATCTTTTAAAGCGACATGCATCTGTGCCTGAGCACGACCAATTTCCGCAACTTGTCCAATGGTCGATGGCATTGGGTGATGACCCAACATACGTGGCGCAATCTGTGCAGGTTTATCTTTTAAGGTTTGAATCGAGCGACCGCTATGACTAAGTGGCACAGGTACAGTTAAACCCGCTTTACCTAAATGTTCGAGTACAGGTACTAATTCGCCTGCCCCCTGCTCATCCATTTCTTCAAAAATCGTTAAAACGTATTGCTGACCATTTTTGCAGGCTAAAAAATAGTTTGTATTTTGAATACCTCCTTGAATGGGAATCAGGTCAATCACCTCTAATCCATAAGGTGATGAAAAATCCTGAACTTCCTTTAAAGTCAAAGTGGTATAGACCGACATACAAAACCTGCAAAAAAACTTACATAATTTTGATAGAATAACCGCTCCTACTTAGAAGGTGTAGCACCTCAAGCGGGAAGTTTCATAATCGGCTGTTATTTTTGGAAAAAATTATGCTTGCTAAACGAATTATTCCTTGTCTTGACGTAGATAATGGTCGAGTAGTGAAAGGTGTTCAGTTTTTAGATATCCGCGATGCTGGTGATCCAGTTGAAGTTGCGCGTCGCTATAATGAACAAGGTGCCGATGAAATTACTTTTCTAGACATCACTGCAACCTCAAATGGTCGTGATACCACTTACCGTACTGTTGAACGTATGGCAGAAAGTGTCTTCGTTCCTCTGACTGTGGGTGGTGGTGTCCGTAAGGTTGAAGATATCCGCTTATTGCTCAACGCAGGCGCAGATAAAGTCAGCATCAACTCGGCTGCTATTTATAACCCTGAGTTCGTGCAAGAAGCATCTCAACGCTTTGGTGCGCAATGTATCGTGGTTGCCATTGATGCGAAAAAAACAGGCGACAATAAATGGGAAATCTTTACCCATGGCGGTCGTAAAGAAACAGGAATTGATGCGATTGAGTGGGCTGTAAAAATGGCTGACTTTGGCGCAGGTGAGTTATTGATTACCTCTATGGATGCTGATGGTACCAAAGCAGGTTATGACTTAGCCCTGATGCGTCAAATTAATGACCGTGTCACGATTCCAACGATTGCTTCTGGTGGTGTAGGTAATTTACAGCATTTAGCTGACGGTATTATCCAAGGTGGTGCAGATGCGGTATTAGCGGCTTCGATTTTCCACTTTGGTCAGCACACGATTCCTGAAGCAAAAGCCTATCTTGCCAATCAAGGCATCGAGATGCGTCTTTAAGTCTAGAGCTTTGCATTTTATTCAAGCTGAAGCTTGAATATGGAATGGCATGATTGACAGTTCGAATTTGAATGATTAAAAGAGTGTGATCCCACACTCTTTTTTTTGCCTATTTAACTTAAATTTTTATAAGATTTTTAATCATAATGACTTTAGAAACTAGCTTCATCATCATTGCTGTGTTAATCCTCAGCACCATGGTCATCATTTGTCGATATTGCAAATTTGATCTGAAGTTTTCTATCGCCTTGGTCTTCTTGTCGATGATTTTATTTGTGATGATTTATCACTATGGGATCGATCAATACAAACTTAAAAATAATTTAAAAGCCTTTGAATCAATTCAACAAGTGAGGCAATGTGGTACTTATCAACAACGGACACCCTCAAATCAAATCATCCAAACCAATGAGGTGATCTACCAATTTAAAGCCGAACAAAATCAAATCATCGAATTCAATGGTGATGCTTTGACTCAGCACTATTATCCGCTATTGGCACAAGTCAAAAAAGGCGATCAAATCTGTTTTACTTATGCCAAAGATATTACGGACTGGCATGACCGCTACTACCTTACCCAACTGAGCAAACCCATAAAACACCCATAGTCCAGATAGTAAGCTCTATAAATAAATGATTTAAGCAAATACTGGACGATTTGAAGGCAAAAAAAAGGAGCCCGAGAGCTCCAAAAACCAAGACGATTCAGCGATTTAAAGTTAAAACTTACGCCTTTCATCCTATATAACTAAACTGCCAATTGACTATAGCGCCGAAGATTTCAAAAATATTGACAATTCCTACATGATTTATTGACTATTCACGCCACAATATTGTTTAACTGTCTATTAAATCAAAGATATTCATGATTTTAAACCACTGCCTATTCAGCAATTTTGGTTGTTTAATTCACCCATTGAGCAGGAAAAATTTGATGGATTGAACGATTCAACCATGTGGACAGCATTTTCGGGAGTCGAATGCCAATTGGATTTTGCTCTTGCAAATCTAGAGATGAAATTACACGTGTCCCCAATATGTAGTCAAACCAAGGTTTGGTCACACACCAGTTGGCATCTTGATTCGAATTCATATGATGATCATAGTGCCAAGGAATGGTTTTCTTTGCCCACTCAGGTTCCAAGTGCGCACGGCGATGCACATAATAATAATTGGCAGCACTGTAAAATACCGCCAAGCTCATCCCTTTTGAAACAGGATAAAATAAAGGCGCAAAGACTCCGACAGTCACTGCAAGAGACATAATCTCATTTCGGGTACGCCAGTTACGGATTCCTTCAACATAACCATAGTCACTAAAATCTGTCTTTCTTACTTCTCGATGGTGTTCCCAATGTGACTTCATACTGTCAGGTACAGGACTAAATCGTGGCTGACCGACGCGATGTGTCCCGTGTAAAACATATTTATGTGCAATCCACTCAAAACCATTGGCAATGATTAAACCTGCTATGAATCCCTTAACCATGTCTCACTCCCACCCTTCATTTTTGTTTTAATATATCTCGAGCTTATTCAGAATGATTGACCTCAAAAATCCATTTCATTGACAAATCACGACAGTTTTTTGAGTTATTTCTGATTCTTAAAAGTCAATTCATTCTTTTCATTTCCCATAAAAATAGCATCAAAGCTTCAAAATTCATGGGGTTTTAAATACCTCATCAGTCAATTATATAAATGCAGAATCATTTTCTTTGATCGTGATTGGCGTTCATTAAAATTCCAACCCATGAATACTTCAAAAAGCATATTATTCTTGATTCAAACTAATGAATCATGTTAAAAATGCTTAAAGGATTGAATCCATCAAAACAATAACAAGACACTGATAATGCTACAAATAAAGGATTACACAGGCTCGGTCTATGGCGGACTGGGGCATCTGCTCTATAACTACTGTCAAAGCAATCATTTGGCGGTATCACCTACACTTCAAAATATCCAAAATGCTGAACGTTTTGATTTTCATATCTGGCGGGATTTACTCTGTGAAATAGAGCAATTGGCACATAAACCCGCGCTTGGGCTCGATATCGCAGAATACGTTAAACCACAGCATTTAGGCGTCATTGCATATATCGTTTTGTCTTGTGACACGTTGTCCGAAGCATTGAGTCGTTATCATGATTTCCATCGACTCATCTATGATGGTTCACCACTTAAGATTGAAGTGATTGACCAAAATTTATCTATCCGTTGGGAAGAGTTGCCGACAGATCTCACCACACAAGTCACGGATGAGATTGCCATTGCTTTAGCCGTTAAATTCTTAAAAATTTATCTAGCTTTAGAGAATCTAGAAATATTTGAAGTGCACTTTAGGCATCCTATGCCCAAATCTATCGTGCAATATGAACGATTTTTTAATTGCAAGGTGAAGTTTTCTCAGCCTAGAGTCCAAATTATATTACCGCTACGCTTTTTAGGAACGCCACTCAAGCAACCTGATCAGACCTTACAAAAACTATTAACACAACAAGCCAAAGATTTACTCAATAAACTACCGAACAACACCCAATTGGATGAGCGTTTACAGCAAGCAATTTTATTGGGTCTACAAAAAAATAATTATCAAATTGAAACAGTTGCAAACCAATTATCAATGTCTGTCAGACAACTACAACGGCACTTACATCAACAACAAACCACATTTCAACAACGTGTACAACAAGTTCGGCAATTGCTAGCAACACAATATTTACAAGATCCATATTTGAGTTTGCAAGAAATTGCTTTATTACTCAGCTATTCTGAACAAAGTGCATTTCAACGTGCCTTTAAACAATGGATGGGATTGACGCCACAACAATGGCGAATGAACCGTTTACGTAAGAATTAATGCTATTTATCCTATTTTTTTCTTTTTGGTTAAAAGTAGATTAAAATTCAACACAATAAAATGAATAAAAAACATCATTTTTAAAATTAACAACGATTATAGGTAATACACCATGAATAAATATTTTGCAGAATTTTTGGGTACGTTCTGGTTGGTCTTCGGTGGTTGTGGTAGTGCGGTGCTTGCAGCAGCGTTTCCAGAGCTCGGTATCGGATTTGCTGGCGTATCTCTCGCATTCGGTTTAACAGTACTCACAGCAGCCTATGCGCTCGGTCATATTTCAGGTGGTCACTTTAACCCAGCGGTCAGTGTTGGTTTATGGGTTGGTGGTCGTTTTGATGCTAAAGATTTAATTCCGTATATCGTGTCACAAGTTGTTGGTGCAACAGCAGCAGCATTCGTTCTTTATCTTATCGTTCAGGGTCAAGCAGGCTTCGTGGGTACAGGTGGTTTCGCAACCAATGGCTTTGGTGAGCTTTCTCCAGGTAAATACGCACTGACTTCAGTGATTTTAATTGAGATTGTACTGACTGCTTTCTTCTTAATCATCATTATGGGTTCAACAGACAAACGTGCACCCGCAGGTTTCGCGCCAATCGCAATTGGTCTTGCATTAACCTTGATTCACTTAATCAGTATTCCAGTGACCAATACTTCAGTAAACCCTGCACGTAGTACAGGCGTAGCGTTCTTCGCTGAAACTGCTGCATTAAGCCAATTATGGGTATTCTGGGTTGCGCCTATTATTGGTGCTGTTATCGGTGCGCTGATCTATAAGGGCTTTGCAGGTCCTCAAGACAAGTAAGCTTAGGTTTACACAGCTAGAGTCAAAATAAGACTTAAAACGAGCCCTATTTATGCTCTAAACATTAAAGCATTATAAAAACTCTAGAAATAAAAAAGCCTGCAATGCAGGCTTTTTTATGGATTGAATTTGGTATCAATTACAGAAATGGATTCTCAATTTCGTTCTCATCTTGATTTTCTATTTGTGCAGGCAAATCAGTCTGCTTTTCCAAATATGTCACAATTTCATTTAAATAATGTTGTAATGCTTTGGCAGCCTCTAGACCCGCTTGGTCTTTACCAATCTGCAAATTACCATACACACTGACACGATCTAAATCATTTTCTAAAGTTAAGTCATGAATGGAATGTGATTCTGTACCATTTTCAAAAGGCTTAAACATACGCAATTGTTCTCATTGTTTATAAATGTTCTGCCTAAAAATATAATTGATTCAGACAGAACATGGCATGTTTTATTTAAAAAATTGTAAAAGAAATTGCAACACGATTTCAATCAATCGCTTCACAATCGCATCTTGCGTTTCTTCATCAATTTTTGGTGCTTCATTTTGATTGGAAGTATTTGAATTGTTTGCAGCAGTATTCGAATCATTTAAGCCGGTCGACTTCGGTGGCTCAAATTGCTTTTGCAATGCCTTTAAGTTGTCATGCGATACATCTTCAGCACACTGACTTTCAGCATCCCACTGTAAATATTCAATTTTCTTATTGGCTTTCACTTGCGTTGCTTTTAAAGGCAACTGGTAAGTATTGCGCTTCTGCTCTGCGGTTAACTGTGGAAAAAGATTCATCCCTGTCTCTTCTTCTAGCTGACAAACACTGATGATTTTCACCTTCAGAGAGTTGTCATTTGGTGCATAGTAAACACCAATCACATCCGTTTTTGGAATATAAATCGCTTTATACACCGCAGTTGGAACAATCACGCCTTTACCAATTGTTTTGAGCTTTTTACCGCTAAACACAGGACCTGTAACCACGTACATGTCATTTTTCTGTTTGGTGACAATCGCCCGTGTTGCTTCCTCAAGTTCACGCCAAACTTGCTGATTGTTTTTAGGTGACTGTGGCACCATGTTTGCCAATGAGAAACTATGGAACTGCGCTTCTTTATTGGACATGTCCGCATTTGGTGCCATATGACCACGGTCATAGCCTGAACCACGGTAGTCAGACAACACCGCACGATGTTTCGCACTGACACGGCTTTCTTCGTGAAAGTTATCTTCACGTTTAATCTTGGTACTTAATCGTTGAACGCTAAGGCTTTCCGCCACCCATAAAGGTGTTTTTGATACACCCGAATACATAATGTTGAAGCCGTTATAACACAGCGGATAGCTATGTTTGGTCAGGCTTTCTTTGACTAAATAGGGTGGTATTTCACGATAGAACTGATCTAAACAAGCCGCATTATCGGCACTGCCATTAAACGGAATATATTGCGAAATTTTTTCTTGACCAAATGCAATCGCAAAACTACTTGCGGCAACCAGTCCTAGCACAGCTTTTACAACGAAATTACTCAATCAACTTATATCCAATAGAAACACGTTTATTCGACTCATCAACAAGTCATACATACGCTGTAACTTGATCATTCATCAATTTTAAACAGCTTAACAAGCAATCAATCGCAAGTATATCAAGTGAATTTTCAAGTGAATAAAGCTTCTACAATTTGTGTATGAATTTACAGCACTACACGTAACCAATTGTTGTATTTCTAATGCAGTTCTTAAGTTAAATGGATGAGTTTCAGTATTTTTTATTGATTAGATACAAACCACTATGACAAGGTAAGTGGTGATTTTTACATCTATATTTATATTCAGAATTTTAACTTAATAAATTACTTATTATTTAAAAAATCAAATGGGTAATTTCAACATCTGGATTTTCATCTTAGGAGTCTTTTAGTATGCGTACTCAAATTTTATCTTTTAGCCTTTTAGCCGGTTTATCTGTTGCAAGTTTCTCAGCTTTTGCTGAACCAGCCGTACAAGCAGGTGAAACACTTGAAAGCTTATCAAAAGCTAAAGTGACCACGACTGTAAATGGTCAGCCGGGCTCTCTAAATGAGCTTTTGTCGAGCGGCCAAATTAAGCTTGTAGAAGGTCAAACTACCGATGTAGCACAACCAGCAGCGACCCAAGCAACACAAAATCAAGTACCTAATCCATCAGGTGTAGCTGAAGCTCAGTCTGTAGAGCCTGCTGCCATTGAAGCAGATGCAAATGCTGAAGCACCTCAACCTGCTGAACCAGCCAACTAATCTACCGTTATACTTTTAAGTCGATGCCATGATTTTTTAAAACTGTTTAGAAATTCATAAGCAAAAAGCCAAGGGTTCATCCCTTGGCTTTTTTACGAATACTGAAAATTGAGCATGATTTAAAAAATCTCACTACTCAATTAAATTTCAATTTGACTACCCATCTCAACCACACGGTTTGGTGGAATCTGATAAAAATCACTCACTGGACTGGTATTGCGCTGCATAGAGATAAATAATTTTTCACGCCACGGCGCCATCCCATCTCCGACAGTGTGAATCAGTCGATCACGCGAAATAAAGAAACTAATCCGCATCATGTCAAATTCTACGCCTGCATCCTCATAAGCCTGTTGGAGTGCTTTAGGAATATTCGGTTGATCTTTAAAACCGTAATAGACAAAGATTCGAAAGAATCGATCATCCATTTTTTCCACATTAATCCGCTCTTGATCTGACACAAACGGAACATCGCGTGTTACCACCGTGACCATAATATTACGTTCATGCAACACCTTATTGTGCTTAATATTGTGCAACATCGCGTGCGGTACAATATTCGGCGTTCCAGTTAAGAAAATTGCATCTCCCGGAACAATTGGCGTTTCATTGCCCATACTCACACTTTTAATGAATAAATCCATTGGTAAAGCATCGGATTCAAGGCGATTTAAGACAATCTGACGGCCATCTTTCCATGTCATCAAAATGGTATACACCACTGCACCAATGAGGATTGGTACCCATCCACCCCCAATGATTTTTAAAGAAGTTGAACCGACAAAGACTAAATCGACCAATAACAGTGGAATCGCAAATAATGCTACTTTCCACATCGGCCAACGCCAAACACCATAAGCCAAGATACTGATCAAAACTGTCCCACACAGCATAGTCATGGTCACTGCAACACCATAAGCACTGGCTAAGTTGGCACTGTTTTCAAACAGTAAAATCAAAATCACAACCGATATAAACAGCACCCAGTTAATGAATGGTACATAAATCTGACCACGCTCAACATGCGAGGTATGTTGAACCGTCAACCGTGGTAAATAGCGTAATTGAATCGCTTGATTGACCATTGAAAAAACGCCTGTGATCACTGCTTGAGAAGCAATCACCGCAGCAGCAGTCGCTAAACCAATCATTGGGTATAAAGCCCAATCTGGAATCAGTAAATAAAATGGATTTTCCAATGCCGCTGGATCACGCAGGAGTAATGCCCCCTGTCCTGCATAATTCAACAATAAACAAGGTAGAACGATTAAGAACCACGCCAACTTGATTGGCATACGTCCAAAATGCCCCATATCGGCATACAAGGCTTCACCACCGGTAATGGTTAGAATCACCGCACCCATCGTTAAAAATGCAACATAGGGTTGTTGTACGACAAAGTTAATCGCCCAATGAGGACTCACCATCGCCAATACAAATGGCGTTTGCATCACGCTCCAAAGCCCCAATACGCCAATCGACAGAAACCATGCCAAGGTCAATGGACCAAAGAGCTTACCCATCGTTCCTGTACCATGACGCTGTACTAAAAACAGCCCTGCTAAAATACCAATTGCCAATGGCGTTAACCATTGATTAAACATTGGCGTAGCGATACTTAAACCTTCAATTGCAGAAAGTACTGAAATAGCGGGTGTAATAATCCCATCACCAAAAAATAGCGATGCACCAATAAAGCCTAAAGCAATCAGATAAATTTTCTTTTGATCTGCGATACGGGTCGAACGCAGATTCAATGCCAATAATGACATGATCCCACCCTCACCATTGTTATCCGCACGCATAATCACACTTACGTACTTGAAGCTGATAGTCAGCATCATGCACCAAAAAATCAGAGATAAGATCCCCAATACGGTCGCATCAGTAATCGCAATATGTGCAGTGAGAAAACATTGTCTGAGTGCGTAGAGAGGACTGGTTCCAATATCACCAAATACCACCCCGAGTGCTGCCAGTGTGATGGCAGGTAAGGCCGCTTTTTTTGCAGTACTTTGCATAATGTTGTCTTCAAATTTTTAGACAGGATTTTTTCGCCATCATATCACTGCGTTTAAACTTTTTCTTCAAATCAATTGTTTCAGCTTGGCACAACCTCAAATATTGGTTATTATCCCTCGCCTTGGTGAAGTGTCCGAGTGGCTGAAGGAGCACGCCTGGAAAGTGTGTAAACGTTTATAGCGTTTCGAGGGTTCGAATCCCTCTTTCACCGCCAAATTTTTTCGATATTATCGAAACGGAAAAAGAGTTTGATGTCTTACATCAAACTCTTTTTTTATCTCTATATAATTTTACATTCATTCTTCCAGTCGCATTTATTTATTGTTCCATGCTCGTCATTCCAAACTTACACAATCACGAGAGAATCATTACTCATCCAGATTGGGCTAAATTCAGCTTCAAAGCAGCACCATTAGATACATTTAAACTACACTTTGTGCGGTTATACTTAAAAAACAATGCAATCAGATTAAATAATAATCAATAAATTAAGATTTTTTTGATAATAGCATTAACTTATTAATATATATAAAGAATATAAAATATTTAAATATTATTAAAAATCAATATTTTATAAAATAATCGTAAGTTTATTCCTCTATTTGTTTATTTTTTGTTTACAACATAAATCAACTTCGGCAATAATAATGCATACCAAGTCACATTATGAGTGTTTAACATGAATAAATTACGTTTAGCAGCATCTGTAATGATGATGACATTGACCTCTACTGCATTTGCAGGAACTCAAGTGAAATACGAAACGCATTATACGATTGAGAAATCAACACAAGTTGAACACTTGAAAATTTCTCAACCCAATATGGATCGTGTCCAATTTGAAAATGCTTAACCGATTCAAACAATATTTATTTTAATTCTTGCCAATAACAATAAATATCGATGATTCAATCCAATAAAAAGTATCGATATAAAAGAAAAAAACAGAATAAGAAACGCTTTTTTTGAGTAATCGCTGACCAAAAATATGTAACACAGCAAAATTTAGCGAAATAATAATAACAATAAATAAGAAAGTGAATTAAGTGATCGTTTTTTGGCTTGCGTTTTGTCAGAAATTCGCTATTATTCACACACAACGTTGCCGGCATAGCTCAGTTGGTAGAGCAACTGACTTGTAATCAGTAGGTCCACAGTTCGAATCCGTGTGCCGGCACCATTTTAAACTTAGCCTCGCTTTCTAGTGAGGTTTTTTTGTTTCTGAAATACTGTTTCTTCATCTTTAAATTTTGATGTTTACTTATTCGAAATCAATACAACTCATCCAAAAATAAATCAATCGAATCAGTGAATGACTAATTTCGTTTCTGTGCACTGATTTGAACATAATCTACACACCCATCTATATACAATTTTCGACATAGTTTGGCTGTCATCTCAATTTTAAAACGATCTAAACGAAAACTAGCCTTTTTTAAAGATTTTGATAATGAGCGCTGCTGTATGTAATCAGCAAATCCCTTCAATACTTTTTGAGTTAAATTTTCAATCTGAATGTTTTCAAAACCCTTCTCGATGAGTACATTTTCAATACCTTGATGATCCATCAAGTCTGATAATTCGACATCTGCGCATTTGAATAATGTTTTTAATTTTAATTTCTGAAATGTTGAAAGGCTGTGAAATTTTTCAGTCAGCATTAAGTTATGAAATCCAATTCGTGCTTTTGAATTTAAAACAGTATTCACCGATGTTAGAAATGAATTCAAATGACAGTGATATGCAGCATCAATACATAAAACCACATCGAATTTAAATTCAAAATGACATTGTTTTAAATTTAAAAAAGAACCCTGTTGGATATTTTGAAGTTGAATACTATGAATTTGTTTTAATTTATTTTGAATGTTATCCACACAAGCAGCTTGTAACTCAACTGCTTCAATGTGTTGTACCTTAAAGTGCTCATGCCAAAGTACAAGGCTTGCACCTTTTCCACAGCCCAAATCTAGCAATTTATCTTTTGAATTTAAATTAATAGCTGTCGCCAAATGTATTGCCAATTGGCGACAGGCTTGTGGATAAGAATCATGAGTATGATTCCAATAACCTAAATTGCTCCAAGCAAGTTCATTATGATCACCCAACATCGCAGCATTAATTGCATACTTATGTTGAGGTTGTTTAGTTTGAATCGCTTGAAGCCATTTCATTTGCATTACTCAGTGAATTAACCATTGAGTCGCTAAAATGAATTGTTTAGTAACCCAGCTCTGGTGCAACCTCAACTTTAGGTTTTAATCCAACAAACGGCAATGGTGCATTGAAAATTTCACCGATATGCATTGCTGAAGTCACGGCAGATTCTAGAATAGGCAAGCCATCACATGACCAAGAACCACAGTAAAATACTTTACGGTTTTTATCTTTATGACGTTGTTGCAATTCACGGTTGAGATTTAAAGTATTGGTATCTACCACTGCACGAGTCAAAGTCACTTTAGAAATTACTTTCTTTGGATCAATATCCACCACAGGATTCCACGTTTGGAAGACAGGAGATTTACCGACCAAGCTTGGTTCAATCGAATTTAACCACACAGAGAAATGTTGTTTGGTAAATTTACGATCCATCATATAACTGAGTACTGACCAATCTTTACGGCGTACAGGCATCACGATTGGATCAGTGTGAATTACCAATTCACCTTGAACAAACTTAAACTGTTTAAGTAACTCAATATCATCTGCAAACTGTTCTTTATTTAAAAACTCTTCAATTTTGGTAGTCGGTGTCGCTACAACAACTCGATCAAAGCTTGCCGAATCACCATGCGCAGTTTCTACATAAACCTCTTCACCACGCTCTTCAACCAGTGTGATTGGGGTATCACAACGTAACTCTATGCCTTCAATCAACTTTTCAACCAAAGCAGGTGTGCCACCTTGAATACGTAATAAAGCATCACCATCAGTCAATTGACCCAAGAAAACCAAAAGCGGTTTTGCAGGCCATTCACCTATCGTTTTAGCATCACAAGTACAAATGGTATAGAGCACTGGCATTACAGCACCATTCCAAAACACTTCTTCAATTTGGTTCTGCGCAACAAATTCAGCAAGCGTGATATTTTGATTGTCTGATTTGAAGAATTGCTTAATTGCAGTTTTTAATTGCAACATGCCCTTCACTAAACGCCAACCGTATTGCTTTAAGCCTTTTTGGTTGTTAATGATCGGAAAGTTACCAATACGTGTTCTTGACGTCGTCAGCCACGTTTCAATTTTGTCTTCAAACAACCAACTACATGACATATAAGTACGAACAGGGAAAGTTTTGATCCCTAAATGCGTTGCCAAGCTTAAGGTATTTTCCCAAAGCTTTGGATTCATTACGCGAAGTGGTGAATCAATATTTCCACCTTCATAATTTAAGCTATAGCTATCCATTCCACGGCCTGGAAGCGCTTCGAAAATAGTAATTTGATGTCCTGCATCTTTTAGAATTCTTGCAGTAGCGAGTCCCGCCATGCCACTTCCGATCACTGCGATCTTCAAAATGATTATCCGAGAGTTGAAATTTTAAATATTATGCGGGAAGCCACTTCAAAATACGGTATTAAAAACTTCCAGATTTTTCATTTTTAATAGATCGAAAAACGAACAACTACGCATGATTTGAAATTTTTGTGCTTTTTTTAAACAAAACTAACTATATAAAATATATAAACTTTTTATTTCTAATAAAAAACCTTTAAAAACAAGCTAGATATTTTCACCAAAAATTAAAAAATGCAGTTTACAAGCTGAATCTAATCCATTATCATAAGCACATAAAATGTGAACCATGTCACATTATTACAATAATAACAGCGTGATAGAGGAAAAAATAAATAGAAATTACAGCGTAAGGACCTCCGTTATGTGGGATGGAGGTCCTTTATTTTTTTCCAAATTTTATGTTTTTTTAGCAAAATATTTACTCTCTGTTAAATCATCGCCAATTCTCATTTTGATTTGCATTTCATATATCTTTTTATCAATTTTTTTCTCTCTACAAACTGCAAGCGACTTAATCATCACTATTGAGTATTTGATTTGGTTTAAGCTCGCTCTAGAGTCAATTTTTATTCAAAGATAAAGTGACATTAACTGAAGATGAATATTTCAATATCCTTTCAGTTCATCTTATTTTGGCCAATAAAAAAGGCGGATCGAAATCCACCTTTTTAACATCTGCGTTATAGCACTATCCAAATCTAATTCGGCAATCCTACTTTATGCAGAAATTTGACCAAATTTCCCAGCATTGAAATCATGGAAAGCTTGCACAATTTCATCTTTC
Organism: Acinetobacter sp. CY81; assembly: GCF_059515925.1. Classification (NCBI taxonomy): domain Bacteria; kingdom Pseudomonadati; phylum Pseudomonadota; class Gammaproteobacteria; order Moraxellales; family Moraxellaceae; genus Acinetobacter; species Acinetobacter sp. CY81. The sequence goes on along the minus strand of NZ_JCAKNC010000004.1, from coordinate 196,772 downwards.
GTATTCATCACAAATGGACCATGCCCTTGGATTGGCTCATTCAATGGCAGACCTGTTAATACTAAGAATTTAGCATCTTGAGTTGCTTCCAGCTGAATAGTCGGCTCATTGTCTCTTGCAAACATGACAATAGAGCTATCCATCACTTTCTGCGTACCATTAAGTAGCATTTCACCTTCAAGTACCACCACCAATGTATTGTGATCTACAGGTACATGAATATGCTCAACAAAACCAGTTTTCAGTGCACCATCCCATACGTTAACTGGGCTATAAGTACTTGCTGGACCTGTATGGTCTGCATGACTACCTGCGATGACACGAATATGACCTGCATCGTCATCAAAATTCACGACAGGAATATCTTTCGATTCAATACCCTGATAGCGAGGTGCAGACATTTTATCTTTGGCTGGCAAATTCACCCAAAGTTGTACCATTTCAAATAGACCGCCACTTTGAGCAAACTCAGGTGAATGAAATTCTTCATGCACCACGCCTGATGCCGCAGTCATCCATTGCACATCACCAGTTTTAATCGTTCCACCACCACCCGATGAGTCTTTATGAGTTACTTCACCTTTATAAGCAATGGTTACAGTTTCAAAACCACGGTGTGGATGTGAACCTACGCCATGCTGAGCAGTGGTTGGATTAAAATGATATGGTGCAGCATAATCCAACAATAAAAATGGACTAATTGCCTGACCTAAACGGTCATAAGAAAATAGATTTTTCACTGGAAAGCCATCGCCGACCCAATGCATTTGTTGATTGCGGTAAACACCAATAATTCTTTTCACTTTATCCCCCTATCACTAGATCGCTAGGAATTAACATGAAATGATCTTAGTTTTTTTGTTCACGCAGTAACAGTATCTCTCCAGCAAACTGCATCTCAATGGTAGGACAATATTTAAATTAGACACCACTATTCCCACATAAAATAATTTAAATCATAAACTTATGCAGATTGTCTTATTTATATGATTATTCTTCTCAACTTTAAGGGTATTGTAATAAACTAACTGCTACTATGATGATCCTTAACATTGAAAATAATCCCTATTTTTCAATGCTGAAATTCGAATAGTCCTCTCCAGATTAAGGAATATAACAATGGGTAAACCTTACGTACGTTTAGATAAAGACAACGCTGCTGTCCTTCTTGTAGATCACCAAACAGGTCTACTTTCTTTGGTTCGCGATATTGATCCAGATAAATTTAAAAATAATGTTTTAGCACTTGCAAATGCAGCTAAATATTTTAACTTACCAACAATTCTTACAACGAGTTTTGAAGATGGTCCAAATGGTCCATTAGTTCCAGAACTTAAAGAAATTTTCCCAGATGCACCGTACATTGCTCGCCCAGGTCAAATCAATGCTTGGGATAACGAAGACTTCGTCAAAGCTGTAAAAGCAACGGGTAAAAAACAATTAATCATTGCAGGTGTTGTGACTGAAGTTTGTGTTGCATTCCCTACACTGTCTGCACTTGCAGAAGACTTCGATGTATTCGTGATCACTGATGCTTCTGGTACATTCAATGCATTCACACGTGATTCAGCTTGGGATCGTATGTCACAAGCTGGCGCTCAGTTGATGACTTGGTTCGGCGCTTCTTGTGAATTACACCGCGATTGGCGTAATGATATCGAAGGTCTAGGTGCTTTATTTGGTCAGCATATTCCTGACTATAGCAACCTGATCCAAAGCTACGTGAAAAACACTGAGAAGAAATAATCTCTCTAGTTTTGAAAAGCGACCTTCTGGGTCGCTTTTTTATTTTCCTATAAATGGTATGATCATCTACAAATAAAGCCCATTAGAGGTCATACATGCATTCATTTGATGATTATTACTATTTCTATTTAGTCGTTAAATATGGTGGTTTCAGTGCTGCCAGTGATATTAGCAACATCACCAAATCTAAACTAAGCCGTCGTATTCTCGATCTTGAAGCAAAATTCAATGTCACACTGATTCAACGCTCTACACGTCATTTTAAAGTCACGCCATTAGGGCAAGAGTTCTATGCAGAGTGTAGCAAAATCATAGAACAAGCGGATCAAGCTCAAAATGTGCTACTCAAACAGAAAAATGAGCCTAAAGGTCTGATTAAACTGAGTTGTCCACCAGTGATGATGGAGCATCAAATCCGCCCCCTACTCAATCAATTCCTCAAAGATCATCCACATGTTGATGTTGAAATGGAATTGACTAGTCGCCGTGTTGACGTTTTACATGATGATATCGACTTGGCGATTCGCACCAATTTTGGGGTCAATGAAGATTCTAGTATTATTGTTCGAGATGTGGTTAAAACCACACACTGTTTAGTGATTAGTCCTGAATTACTGGAAGGGCGTACCATCGAACATGTGACTCAAATCAATGATTATCCAACCATTGTTTTAGGTACACAGAAAGCACATTACCATTGGCATTTGCATAATTTGAAATATCAAGACGAAATCAAAATTTTGCTTGAACCACGAATCAAAAGTAATGATTTGGCCGGTGTGTATTATGCAGTACTGGATGGATTAGGCATTGCAGACCTACCCTATTTAACCGTGAAAGAAGATATTGAAGCGGGTCGACTCATTCATTTACTTCCAGATTGGTGTTCTAACTTAGGCACGGTTCAATTGGTTTATGCATCACGTAAAGGGCAACGTTTAGTGATGGAAAAATTAATTGAACATTTAATCGAAGGCGTACGCAATTATGCTCCAACGCAAGAAGGCTATTTAATCTAAAATGCCTGATTTTTAAAATTTTAATGATAGATATAAAAAAACCCAGAACATTGTTCTGGGTTTTTATTTCATTCGAGAGTGATGCTAGCGAAAGAAATTATTCGACTTAAAGGTTAATCGCTTAGATTTTACCAACCAAGTCAATTGAAGGAGCTAAAGTTGCTTCGCCTTCTTTCCATTTTGCAGGACATACTTCACCTGGGTGTGCATGTACATATTGAGCAGCTTTCACTTTACGAAGTAACTCAGATGCATCACGACCAATACCGCCTGCGTTAATTTCAACGATTTGGATTTTACCTTCTGGATCGATCACGAATGTACCACGATCTGCCATACCGTCAGCTTCGATTAAAACTTCAAAGTTTTTAGACAAAGCCCAAGTTGGATCGCCGATCATTGGGTATTGGATTTTACCAATCACATCAGAAGTATCGTGCCAAGCTTTGTGCGTGAAGTGAGTATCTGTAGATACACCATAAATCTCTACACCTAGCTTTTGGAATTCAGCATAGTTATCAGCTAAATCACCGAGTTCTGTTGGGCATACAAAAGTAAAGTCTGCTGGATAGAAGAATACAACTGACCATTTGCCTTTAAATTTTTGCTCAGAAACTTCAATGAAATCACCATTGTGGTAAGCAGTTGCGTTGAAAGGTTTGATTTCTGTATTAATTAAACTCATGTGCTATTCCTCTGTTTCGTTCTAGGGAGTGCTTATCTGTGAAGCTAGAATACGAAAATAAATAACATCGGTAAAACAGAAGTTTTTTATAAAAATAATCGTTTTTTTAAATTAAAACTTATTCATTACATAACATTTTAATCAATTTGATATTACTTGGTAATTGCATCGACATCGGTTCAAAGTACAAACCACTAAATAAATCGTCTTTATCTAAGACTTTCCCTTGAGGTGTAAAGCGCTGACTTTTGACATACGCTCGGGCTTTATTTTGACAATCAATTTGATGAACAGCTTGTATGTACCCTTTCGGTTTAATATTTATTGATGGCACGCCATGGCGGTAAACATATTTATAATCAATTTCAAAAATATGTGGTGTTGTATCCACTGGTTTGATCGTTGCTTTATCAATATAAGACCAACCAGCATCATCCTGATCAAACAGAGTCCATTGATGAGATTTTGCTGAGGTAATGCTACTACACAGCACTAAAGCTAATAACAGAAGATGTCTCATTAAATTTTCCCTTATTTAATTATCAACTCATGTTTTAACATATCCCTATAAAAACAAAAACCCTTTGTATAACAAAGGGTTTTTAGATTATTTAGACCTTGTGAAATCTATTCTCAGGTGTGTCTCAAAATGGTAAGTCATCATCTAAATCAGCAGGTGCAGTCGCCATTGGCTTCGCAGGTTGTTGCTGAGGTTTCGGTGATTGGAAACCTTGATTTACATTGTTGCCATAGTTGCCTTGAGGTGCTGAGTTGTTGTTATAACCACCGCCCTGTTGACCACCATAACCACCTTGATTCGATTGGTTATTGTTGCCGGCATTATTGTTGAAGCGTGGTTGCTGATAACCGCCTTCGCCTTGATTGTCACTTTGTTGACGATTATTCGAATCAAGCATCTGCATTTGCTCACCACGAATTTCTGTAGTGTAACGCTCTTGACCGCTTTGATCTGTCCATTGACGTGTACGTAATGAACCTTCGATATAAACTTTTGAACCTTTACGTAAATATTGCTGAGCAATTTCACCTAAACGATTATGCAACACAATACGGTGCCATTCCGTTTGTTCTTTACGTTCACCGCTGGTTTTGTCAGTCCAAGACTCACTTGTCGCGATTGAAAACTGAGTCAATGATCCGCCATTTTGAAACGTTTTAGTTTCTGGATCTTTACCTAATGTACCAACTAAGATTACTTTGTTTACGCCGCGCATTTGCTGTTATCTTCCTATGTCGATTCTATGTTTTACTTTATAAGAGTTATGATTAAATGGCTACCTCTTTACCCAACAAGCGCGTTAAATCGTGTCGCGCTGCATCATCTATAAGCAGTTTATCCACTTTAATATACGCCACTTGTTGCTCGGGCATCACCACGACCTCTTCAATACCACGAATTGCTAATAACTGAGAAGTCCATTCATCTGTTTGTTTATTCTCTGGCAGGCTAAAAATCACTGAAGATAAATAGCGTGGTTGAGACAGTCCAAAACTAATCAATAACCATACAATAGCAATTACGGTGAGAATGCTCCAACCGAGCGAAGTATTGTTTAATACCAACAGTTGACCACCCAAAATACCACCACAAAACGCCCCTAAAAATTGTCCACTGGCGTTGACACCCATTGCTGTCGCTTTGGATTGAATCGGTGCTGCTTTAGACAACCATGAAGGCAATAAGGCTTCCATAACGTTAAAGGCAATAAAAAATAATCCTAAGCCCAATAGCAACACATATTTTGATTCAAAGCCGAAAATCATCACCAACAGGCCAGCGATAATCCCTGCGATCGCGGTCAAGAATATGCCTCGCATTTTGCGATATTTTTCAGCCAAAATAATGCTTGGAAAAGCAAAGAATAAACTGATCACCAACAATGGTAAATACACCAAACCATGACTGGATAATGGAATATCCGCAAAGTTAATCAGCTGTGAAGGCACGTAAATAAACATGGCTGTCAGCAGTAAATGCAAGGTAAATACCGAAACATGAAGTCGGTTCAAATCCTTCATTTTCAAAACTTGTTTGAGCTGTGTCAGATAACCCTGTTGGAAATTTTTATGATGTCGTGTGGTTTTCGGCACCATAAACACCATACCAATCGCCAATAAACCCATTAGTGTGGTCACCCAGAACAAACCTGAAATGCCCATCACGCCCGTTAACCAAGGTCCTAGGCTAAAGGCAATCACAAAAGAAACACCGATACTCATGCCCATGGTTGCCATGGCTTTCATACGATTTTCTTCACGAGTGACATCTGCGAGAAGCGCCATTACCACCGCAGAAACTGCACCACCACCTGCAATCGCACGTCCAATAATCACGCCATAAATGGTTTCAGACATCGCGGCAATTGCACCACCTAAAGCGAATAGCAATAAACCAATAATGATCAAAGGCTTTCGACTGAAACGGTCTGCAATGAGGCTAAATGGAATCTGTAAAAGCGCTTGGGTCAAACCGTATACACCAACAGCTAAACCAATTAAAGCGGGCGTTGCATACTGATATGACTGCCCTGCAACTGAAAATACAGGCACGATCATGAACAAGCCCAACATTCGCAGTGCAAATATACTGCTCAATGCAAAAGTGGAACGGCGTTCTAAGGCATTCATCATATCTATAGCTTTCTAAACAAGGGCAAAGTTTGATGGGCTCATCATGGCATAAAGTTACTATATAAAGTCATGACCTAAAGAGCACATCTGAAAATAAATAAGGGTGCAATTGCTTGCACCCTTATTTTAATCTAAATCTGATGGAATTATTAACTCCATACAAATTTAATATTTAACCTAACTTAGCTTTGTCTAGCGAAGCTTAGCCCAACTTGGCTTGTCTTTTCTTGTATTGGATCGAAGCAATGATCGCCCAAACAATGAAAGCAACACCGATCAAACCTGTCACTACTTCTGGCACATGCAGACCTGTACCACTTGCAATCATGATGAATGCAAGCGCACCAATTGCATAGTGAGCACCATGTTCAAGGTAGATATATGCATCCAGTGTGCCTTTTTCTACCAAGTAGATCGTGATTGAACGTACGAAGATCGCACCAATCGCAAGACCTAACATGATCACAACCACATCTGAAGTAATCGCAAATGCACCGATCACGCCGTCAAAACTGAATGACGCATCAAGCACTTCAAGGTATAAGAAACCACCGATACCTGCTTTTACTACACCTGTTGGTACGCCATTGCTGTCATGTGAAATCGCATCACCATTTTCATCAATTTCAGGCTCGCCACCGAGTAAATGACTTAGTACTTGAACACCGATATAAATCACGATACCCCAAATACCCGCCATCGTTACCACAAGGCGTTTGGTTTCATCAACGTTGGCAGCCATGATCAACAGCGCAACCAATGCGATAAACACTGAAAGTGCAGGCACACTCGCAAGATTTGCTAAACGACGCTCAATGAATTTGAACCAATGCGTGTCTTTACCATCATCCAGGAAGAAGTTTAAGAACACCATCAATAAGAAAGCACCACCAAAAGCAGCAATTTCAGGATGATGATTCATTAAACGTTGTGAATATTCTTTTGGATCATTCAATGCCAATTGGATCACTTCAACAAAGCCCATATCCGCAGTGACAGCCACGATCACGATTGGGAAAATCAAACGCATACCAAATACTGCGATCAAGATACCCACCGTTAAGAAGAGCATTTTCCAGAAATGATCCCAATGGCGTAAAACTGAAGCATTTACTACAGCATTATCAAATGATAACGAAATTTCCATTACAGCAAGAATGGCGGTAATCGTTAATACCGTAAACATGGTCTTTAAGCCTGCTTCTGGCCCATGGGTATAGCCCCAATATGCCGAAATCGCCAGACAGACAATTGTAAAGACGATGGAGAAACCAAAATGTTTCCACATGAGAATTTGACCTTTAAGAATTGAAAATGAATAAAGTTAAAACTCAATAAATCTATGTATTGTTTTATGGCGCAATTATGACCCTTTTTTTAAATCAAAACCAAAAATTCTTCGTATTGTTTTTGAAGAATATCCATTTCAAGCTAATTTGATTTCATTCCTCTGATTCTTTTCCTCATTGACAGTTGATATAGTTCCAAGTCTCTTTCTCATGTTTCAAAAGGCTCAATCATGAGTTTCACCCAAGACGTTTGGCAACGTAATCATGCTCTCTATAAAAAAACTTTAGCGTTGCCTTTTAACCAAGAGCTTTCCCAAGGTTCTTTAAGCAAAGAAACTTTTTGTCATTATGTGATTCAAGATGCACATTATCTTTTAGCGTATGGGCGTGCCCTTTCCGTCTGCGCTGCAAAAGCCTTTGATGCCGATGCTGTGATTCAATTTAGCCAAGGAGCAAAAGAAGCGATTATTGTGGAACGTGAACTGCACAATGGCTTTATGCATGAATTTGGTATTACCAAAGCAGATTTTGAAAATACGCCTTTAACTGCGGCTTGTCATCATTACACTTCCTTTTTGACTGCTACAGCTTGGTCAGAAAGTTATCCTGTGGTTTTGGCTTCGCTCCTGCCTTGCTATTGGATTTATGCTGAAGTCGGTAAAGATATCGTGTCAAAATCTGTTACCAATAATCCATTCCAAGCTTGGATTGACACCTATTCAGGTGAGCATTTTAATGAAGAAGTGCGTAAAGTTTTAGCGATCATCGACGCTGTTGCTGAAAATGCCGATGCTGAGACGATTGAAAAAATGCATCAGGCTTATACCAAAGGTGCTGAGTTAGAATATCTATTTTGGGATAGCGCTTACCGCCAACGACAATGGCTCAGCTTGGATGAATAAACTTAGATCCATAAAATAATGAGATGAATCAAAATAAGATTATTGATCGAGCTTCAACCTGACATTTTTGAAGCATTTATATGGCTAAGTACTTCCCTGCTTAGCCATTCATAAACAAAAATTATCTTTACCCAATTAAAACTCGACGAATCCTTAATACTTTTTCTTATTTCTCTACGTTCCCATTCATTTTCAGTCCTTGATTAAATAAGGCTGGACAGTCACAGAAAAATCCAACACAATTAATGATAACGATTATCATTATCGAATAATTGGATTTTTTATAATTTGTGAGGACTTCTCATGCAACAACATACTTTAGGAACAGAAGCGATTCGTGCTTATTTTACTTTGCAATGCTGTTGGTTGAATAACGAAGAGGTTTATTTAGAGAAAGGATGTTCACATTGTGGATCAGCTGCCACGTATTTGCTTTATTTTACCCATGGGCATATCCAAAAATTGATGTTGGATTTCATTGCCAAATTTCCATGTTTAACCTCGCCTAAGGTTGAGTTTTATACCATTCCCAATTTTGAAAAAGAATATAACGACTTCTTGCAGATTTTAGAAAAAGAAGTGAATTTCTATGCCCGTAAACATCATGACATTCCACGGCATTATGCATTTGAACAAATTGATTCTATTTTTGAACGTAGCTATTTAAATGCTTGCTAATCAGATGACTGAATAGAAGCATTGATCAACTCATTCCAATATTACATTTCGATATTTTTGCCCTTTCCTTTTTATACTTTCTAATAAATCTCTTCATCATCCACTCTGAGCAGAATGATAATCTTATTCTGCTCTGTGCATTTGAGCATCTTAAAGATGATTTTTTAAATACACCGACATCATTTGTCGTTTTATTTTATTAAAAACCCACTTGAACAAAATTAAATCGTTATCATATATAACCTTCAATTTGCATAACATCGAGATGTTTTTATGAGTCAAAGTCATATCCGTATTCGAGGCGCACGTACCCATAACTTAAAAAATGTGTCACTCGATATTCCACGCGATAAGTTCGTGGTGATTACGGGACTTTCAGGTTCAGGTAAATCATCTCTCGCTTTTGATACATTATATGCCGAAGGTCAACGTCGCTATGTTGAGTCTTTATCGGCTTATGCACGCCAGTTTTTATCGCAAATGGAAAAACCTGAAGTCGACTCGATTGAAGGTTTAAGCCCTGCAATTGCCATTGAACAAAAATCGACAAGTCATAACCCACGTTCAACTGTGGGTACGATTACTGAAATTTACGATTACCTCCGTCTGCTGTATGCACGTGTCGGCACACCTTACTGTCCTGAACATGACCTGCCGATGGTGGCACAAACTGTTTCGGAAATGGTGGATGCTGTTAAATCCCTCGATGAAGGCACAGCATTAATGCTTCTTGCACCAGTGGTACGTGATCGTAAAGGTGAATACACCAATTTATTTGAACAGCTCCAAGGTCAAGGTTTTGTCCGTGCACGTGTCGATGGTGAAATCATTGAAATTGATACGCCACCTGAGTTGGATAAAAAGAAAAAGCATACAATTGAAGTGGTGGTGGATCGTTTTAAAGTCCGTGATGACTTGGGTAATCGTATTGCAGAATCATTTGAGACAGCACTCCGTTTAGGTGGTGACATCGCAATTTTGGCATGGATGAATGACGAACAGCCTGAACGTACATTCTCAGCAAAGCATTCTTGTCCTCAATGTGACCGTGCTGTGGCTGAACTTGAACCTCGCTTATTCTCATTTAACAATCCATTCGGTGCCTGCCCTGTTTGTGATGGTTTGGGAACACGCAGTCATTTTAGTGCAGATAAATTGATTCCTGCTCAAGATGTATCTTTAAGCCAAGGAGCCATTCGTGGTTGGGATCGCCAGCGTCCTTACTACTACACCATGATTCAAAAAGTCGCTGATCATTATGGTTTTTCACTCGATACCCCTTGGAATGAGTTAGATACAGATACCAAAAAGAAATTCCTTTACGGTACAGGCAAAGAAAAAATTGATTTAAGTTATATCGATGAACGTGGTCGTAAGCATTCACGAGTTCAAGCTTTTGAGGGTGTCTTGCCTCACCTTGAGCGTCGTTACCGTGAGACTGAATCGAACTATGTTCGTGAAGACCTAGCACAGTATTTATCGAATGCTGCTTGTGATGCCTGTGATGGTTCACGTCTGAATGAAATCTCACGTAATGTCAAAATCTTAGATAAAACCATCGCTCAAATCACCAAGATGTCGATTGGGGATGCTGAAGCTTATTATCAAGATCTTCAACTTGAAGGTGCCAAAGGCGAAATTGGCGATAAGATTTTTAAAGAAATTCGTGAGCGTCTACATTTTTTGGTTTCTGTGGGTTTGAATTATTTAAGTCTGTCTCGTTCGGCAGAAACCTTGTCTGGTGGTGAAGCTCAGCGTATTCGTTTGGCTTCGCAAATTGGTGCAGGTCTCATGGGCGTGATGTACGTGCTCGATGAACCATCGATTGGTTTGCATCAACGTGATAATGACCGCCTGCTTGAAACTTTGGTTCGTTTACGTGACCTAGGTAATACTGTCCTTGTGGTTGAGCATGATGAAGATGCGATTCGTGCGGCAGATCATATTATTGATATTGGCCCTGGTGCAGGTATACATGGTGGTCATGTCATCGCGGAAGGTACTTATGAAGAAATTTTGGCTAATAAAGAATCCCTCACAGGACAGTATTTATCAGGCAAACTCAAAATCGAAGTGCCTAAAGTCCGTACGCCATCACCTAAACCTGATGAAAAAATCAAGCTCATGGGGGCTGCGGGTCATAACTTAAAGAATGTTGATTTGACCATTCCTTTAGGTGTAATGACTTGTGTAACAGGTGTATCGGGTTCGGGTAAATCAACCTTGATTAACCGTACTTTATTGCCTTTAGCTGCAACTCAGTTGAATGGTGCAACGACTTTAACCGCTGAAAAATTTGATTCGATTGATGGCTTACAGTTCCTTGATAAAGTCGTCGATATTGATCAAAGTCCAATTGGTCGTACACCTCGCTCAAACCCTGCAACCTATACAGGTTTATTCACCCCGATTCGTGAATTATTTGCTCAAACGCCTGAAGCGAAAGCGCGTGGTTATGCCGCAGGTCGTTTCTCTTTTAACGTGAAAGGTGGTCGCTGTGAAGCCTGTGAAGGTGACGGCATGATCAAGGTTGCGATGCATTTCTTACCAGATATGTATGTGCCTTGTGATTCGTGTCATGGTAAGCGTTATAACCGTGAGACTTTAGAAGTTGGCTTTAAGGGTAAAAACATTTCTGATGTCTTGGAAATGACGGTTGAAGATGCAATGCATTTCTTTGATGCGATTCCTGTGATTCACCGTCGTTTAGAGACTCTAACGCAGGTGGGTCTGGGCTATATCCGTTTAGGTCAATCTGCGACCACACTATCAGGGGGTGAAGCACAACGTGTGAAATTGGCACGTGAACTTGCGAAGCGTGATACAGGCAAGACTTTATATGTGCTTGATGAACCGACGACAGGTCTACACTTCCATGACATTGCGAAACTTTTAGATATCTTGCATGAACTTCGTAACAAGGGTAATACCATCGTGGTGATTGAGCATAATTTGGATGTGATCAAAACTGCCGATTGGGTGATTGATCTAGGTCCTGAAGGTGGTTCAGGTGGTGGGATGATTATTGCTGAAGGGACACCTGAAGAAGTGGTGAAAGTGAAAGCTTCACATACAGGTAAGTTCTTAAAGCCGATGTTGAAATAAGATTCACTTTTAAACTAGTGCATGATAAAACGGTGATTCATTCACCGTTTTATTATTTGGGGAAATAATGCGATTTTCAGAAAGATATGGCTATCAACCTATACGTGATATTCTTCAAAAAGAAAGTCTAGATTTGCCTTTAAAAAATCAGCTCTGGAATATTATTAATCTATATATTTTTGGAAAATATAAAAAAAATTCCCCAATATTATGCAATAATCCAATTAAAGAGAGTAATTTAAATACATTCTTCTCATTACTTTTTCATAGCTTAAAAAAAAGAATTGATCAAATCCCCTATTCCCTTGAGGAAACAATCCAAGAAATAGAAATATTATTTTTTGAGAAATTTCAGTGGTATGAAGTTTATGATTTTCTTCAAGCTTGTATTGAATGTTTTCCTTTTGATGAAAATAAAGAAAATTTTATTCTTTTATTAAATGATTGCTTAGAAGTTGAAAACTCCGCTTATAGAATAGTTAATAATCAAATTACAGAAATTACTTCTGAAAAAGAAATCCAATCTATTGAAGAAGCTCTACAAAATACAAATCCGTATTCAGGTGTCCAACAACATTTAAATCAAGCCTTGCAACATATGTCAGATCGGCAAAATCCTGACTATAGAAACTCAATTAAAGAATCTGTTTCAGCATTAGAAGGTATGTGTCAAAAAATATTAAATAAGGAAAAGGTAACTTTAGGAGATGCAATTGGTCAAATTGAAAAACAACATCCAATACATCCTGCATTAAAAGCTAGCATTAAATCTTTGTATGGCTACACTTCAGATGGTGATGGCATCCGCCATGCAATGCTAGAAGAATCTAATATCACTTATATCGATGCAAAATTTATGCTCGTAGCATGCACCAACTTTATTAATTATTTAATTGATAAAACAAAAGATTAAAACTAAGCACAACCAATTGGCGACATATATTATGTCGCCAAGGCATACTAAATAATCAATTAACCAAATAATGGTTCATTCGCATTTTTATTGATTACACCATTTACTGGAACACCATTTAGAGTACCGTTAATCGTCACATTGCTAATCGTACCAATAGTCCCTGGTTTTCCTTGAATGGCTACACCACCTGGCTTGCCAGCAATCCCTTGACCTGGACGCCCAAAAACAACATTTGCAAAACCATTACTGCTAAATGATTGCCCTGCTGCGCCACCACTGACTGTCAATAATTCTTGTTCTGATAATACTTGCATTATTTCTCTCCACTTAAAGAATAGTTTTATTTTGCGGGAACAGAATATTAATTTTTTAAATTTAATAACCAATATCCTGTTAAATTTTATTTTTATTAAATAATCAATTCAATATTCACTTGTATAGTGACTTTTCAAAAACTAAATTTTTATTCTTTACGAACTTCTATAGAATTACATCTAATGCATGCATCACATAATAAAGTGCTTTTTATTTGAGTAAAAACTAACCTTCAACAACATTCTTCCCTCTCGCCTTCGCCTTAAACAAAGAACGATCCGCTTGAGCCAACAACTCAAGCCAATTTTCTGCACCAACTGCAACACCAATACTCACAGAAACTGAAATTTTCAAATCTGAATCAGGTACAGACAAATCCAACTGCGAAACAGCATCACGAATCTTTTCAGCACTTATTAAGGTTTGTTCCATATTCATTTCATGCAGAACGATTAAGAACTCATCACCACCAAAACGAATAATCAAATCAGATCCACGCACATTGTTCTTTAAACACTGCGCAACAGAAACAATCACTTGATCCCCAAAAATATGCCCATGCCGATCATTCACTTGCTTGAAATTATCAATATCAACAATGATTAAACACAACTGCTGAAAATGTTGCGGTTGTTGATCCGCGATTTTTAAATAATCATCCAAAGCCAAACGATTCAACACACCTGTTAAATTATCTGTATTGGCGATACTTTTCAGTTCAAATTCAAAGGCATCTCGCTGTTTCAACATATACTGCAACTTATGCAAGGCATCATATAAAGAATACGCTTGGTGATGCTCATGCTCGACTTTATTTCCACCCTCACGAGTATGCGAAAAAGAAAGTTCTACAATCATGTCACGTGCTTCAATCAACGGTGCAAACACTTTACGCTGCGCATAAATCATCGTAAATATGGCAAAGAATAACGAAATCAGTGAAACGCTCGTGGTAATCAAAAATAGATTCTTTGCAGAATTTAGTTCAGCTTGAGCTACCTCAACACTATGATCGAGTAAATATTTCTGAAAGTCGATCACTGTCAAAAATTTACCTGAGATTGCCGTGGTCAGCTCAGTTCCCTCTAAGTAATAAGGGCGACCATATTCACTTTCTTGAATCAGTCTCAAGACAATTGGAATACCCAAATCAATAAATTGAGATTTCACATTTTGATGTAGTTGGGTGAATTCGTCAGTTTCATGTTTTTCAGGTTGAATGGTTTGAACCAAATCCCAAAGATATTTGACCTGCTTTTCAGTCTGAAGTGCCCGAGCAATATTTTCACTTGGAATCGGCTGTTTAAAGGTGACATGCGCCATGACATTGGAAGCAAGACGCCCAGCCTGATCACGCAGATCAGCCAAAATAAGGATCAAAGTGTAATAATCAGCAACGCCTGTATCCTTACTCGCAGCTTGCTTGACCATACTTTTTAAAACCACGTAACTGCTGTCCCAAGCTTTAAACATATATAAAATGGCATCATCAAGCTTTTGCGCAGAACGTTGCTCTATTGGCGTATCAATATAAGCATCGACATACTGACGCCCTATGGATAAATGATTTTTTAAATCACTTTGCATTTTTCCAGTCAATGAATCAAAGCCTGACTGTTTTAAAATTTCAAAGGTATCTGTGATTTGTTGATCTACACCATCACGGTAAGTTTGTAAGTCTGCTAAATTCTTTTTAAGTTGTTCAGGCGTGCTCGACATCGCCATATTTGCTGGACCACGCTCACGTGAAATTCGATTCGCTAGATCTGCAACGGCTTTTAAGCTTTCAATCTCAATCAGCGCTTGTCGGGCTTTACTATAATGTTGGTATTGGCTAACGATTAATGGAATAGAAATACACAATAAAGACATGACAATAATTAGAACGGATATAAACAGGCGTTTACTGATCTGTTCAGAATGTAGTTTCACACTCATTCTCGCCCCATAAAATAATGTTAAAGTCTTAAGTCATCATGTAATTTGCATATTTATTATGCATTTCTTTCACTTTAAGCCAAATAAAATATGAAATCTACGTGTTTAAAATAATTAAATGATGTGGAAATTTTAAACAATAAAGGAATTTCAATATAATGTGATGAATATCACACTATATTAATTGCTCGATATTATTATTTCAATCTAACAATGCTTTTAAACTATTTTTACATCATTAATTTTCTCAAAGCTTACGATAACAATCAATGATTTAAATTAAATTAAGCATAACAATCGAAAATTTAGATTGTTTACATCCCTTTTAACCATTTCCTTTTTCGCATGATTTTTCTCATAATATCCACATAGCGAGAACAAAAATGCATTTTTGTTTAAGCTCACAGTTTATTCCTCGGATGTTTCTCCCACATTTGCAAACATCCTTTCTAGCCCAACCATACCCCAATCGGTTGGGCTTTTTTTTATCTACATTTTTAATTTTTTGAATAATTCAAATTAATCAATAATTTATATAGCTTGGTAAAAGATTCTCTATCTTAAATAATGAAATAAGCCCAATTTATCCAGCACATCTAAAGTCAATGCTTTACGTTGCCCAATATCCGCATTGGATTGCATTTCCAAATTCAGTGAGAATGCTGTCACTTTACCATTGGCCTGCTCAACCCATCCTGTGAACCAACCGACTTGTGGTTCAACATCCATGCCCCAGCCACTTTTTGCATAAAGTTTGTTTTGACCTCTGTTTTCCATCAACAACATGGCTTTTACATCTTTTTGAACTTGGGCTTTAAATGCCAATTTTTCAGTGGCTAAATTATAAATAAATTTTGCTTCTTGCTCAGGCGTAATTTTCAAAGGACCAACTAACCAAAAATTATCGACTTGCTGACCAATATTCTGATTTACAAACTCTATTCTTGTTATTTCCTGTTGCATTAGACTTAATCCGATCCGTTTTGCCACAGTTTGATATACAGGCACTGCTGAAGCTTGCATTGCACTCGCTAAAGTTAAGTCCTTTTCCCACACTTTAAAAGTTCTTGGTTTTCCATCCCACTGAAATACCTCTGCTGTCGAAGATTTGTCATGTTCTAATGCAATCAAGGCATTTAAAATTTTAAAGGTAGATGCAGGTATATACTCAGTTTGACTACGGTCTACTGCATTTCCATATTGCTTTAAGTGCCGACCATCAAAAGTAACAAAAGTCGCTTGAACCTGTGCTTCATTAAAAAGTTCTTCAATACTACTTTTAATGATTTGGTCACTTTTAAATGATGTGTTTGGGTCATTGGAGTGTATATGAGGGTAAAGCTGTAAATGAGAAGTGCAAGCAGACAATGCCATGCCAAAACATAGTAAGATCACAGTTGATTTCATGGCGTTATTGTCACTTTAATGAGCGAATTGATATGAAGTATGCCACAGCTTTATTTTGATTATATTTAGTACAAATGTTAGAAAAATAATATTTACCACTGCAATATATTAGTGCATAATGCACCCCATTAGGGCGAGTTTAATTATATTCCTCAGCAGATTGATTGAATTTCCCTCGAGTTTTGGCGAAAAAACCTAATTTTGAATAAAGATTAGGTTTTTTTTTGGTCTAAAATTTTAGAAGAAATTCAAAAACGCACCAATACAAAGCAAAAAGATGAGTGGAGTCATTCGTTAGCTTTTAACATCTGCAAATCAATAGGTATCAAATAAAAATTTAAAGTAAAAAAAACCCAACCTTGGGGAAAGTTGGGCATATAAAACTTTTGAATTTTGTCCAAAACAAAAATGAAACATCAAATTTCATTACTGCTTTGTGAATGAAATTATTATGTGAAAAATACTTTTGTTTGTAAAGCCGATTAATTTACTCTGATTTGAACAGATTCTCATTTATTTTGAATTAGGATAATTTATATGCATTATAAAATTTAAATGATCTTATTTTAACCACAAATATTTTTGACTTTTATTAAAAACAACAGAATCTTGAATAAAATTGTATAGATATTAACCACAGATTGATTTTATAATAAAAAAATAATTTCATTATTATTCTAATTAATTACTAGAATTTATAAAAAAATAAAAATAAACCTAATAAGATATTGTTATATAAAATATATTTAATTTTAGATTAATCAACAAAACTTACTGCCAATTTTAAATAAAATTAATACTGTTTATTAAACAAACAAACTCTTTTTAGAATAGATTTATTTTAAATATAAATTGTTACAATAGCATGCATTTTGCACATCTTATATCAAGACTATTGGTAATCATTATGAAAAAACTCAGTTTAGCGACTGCTTTATTATTAGCCATGACTGGTGCTCAAGCTTATCAATTTGAAGTACAAGGTCAGTCTGAGTTCATCGACAATACTGCTGATGCTCAAGATTTCTCAGGTGCTGTACAAGGTACTTACTACTTCAAAAATGTTGATGCAACTAAAGGTCCTTTAGCTGAAGCTGCATTCGTAAACCAAGCATCAAATATTGCTTTGGCTTACAACTATGGTGAACACAAATTTGCTGGTGAGCGTACTGTAAACCACGTATACGGCGCAAAAGCTGAAGCTTACATTCCAACTTCAATCGTTCCTGCTTATGTAAGCGCTGCTTATAGCCACACAATCCAAGATAACAAAACTGGTTTAGCAGATGATCAAGGCGATCGTTATGCATTAGAATTGGGTGCTGTAGTTGTACCTAACTTTTTGGTTGCAGTTGGTTACACAAGCGTTGCTGACCAAACCTCTTTCGATGCTTTCAACATGGTATCTAACGGTGTTGCTAAAGCAGCAATCGAGACTTTAACAATTGCTGATAAAAAAGATGCGATTACTGCACGTACTAAATACGTAGGTGCAATTGATGACACTAACATGTCTATCAGCTTCGAAACTGGTTTAGTTTATGGTCGTGACACTGCTTACAACCTTAAAACTGATCTTTTCGTAACACCTACTTTAAGCATGGGTGTTTCTTATGCAGAATCAAGCTATAACAACTCTCCAGACAAAGCCTGGGGTGTAAATGTAAACTACTTCGTTACTCCTGTTGTTTCTGTAGGCGCTAGCTATGTAAACGCTAACTTTGAGTCTAATCTTGCTGCTGAAGCTGATTCAGTTGTACTAGACACTCAAACTGTTGGTGTTAATGCTAAATTCCGTTTCTAAGATCATTTAGAAATTGAATCAAAAAAGGACGCATATAGCGTCCTTTTTCAGTTTTATCTAAGAAATAAAAACAATTGTTAGACTATCTAAAAAAATAATTTTATTTTAAATTCATTGACTTAGTTATTTTTTAACCTAAAATATAGACCTTATTTTTAAAATTTAATAGCCGGGGAAATCATGAAAAAAATCACATTATCTATTGCATTATTATCAGCAATGACTGGAGCTCAAGCTTACCAAAATGAAATTCAAGGTGTTGTCGGTTATTACGATGCCGAGTTGAATGATGGTAACTACAATGCAGGTGTACAAGGTACTCACTATTTCAAGCAACTTGATACTTCTAAAGGCCCTTTAGCTGAAGCTGCTTTCCTTAATCAAGCTTCAAACATTTCTGTAGGCTACAGCTTTGGTCAACTTACTGGTGATATCGATGTCGCACAACAGTTAGGACTTTCTCAAGCAGATTTAAATTCATTGACTTCGGCAGAACGTACAACTATTGCAGAAACATTGGGTACAGATTTAAACCTGCAAGCTGAAGCAGACACTCAACAGCATACTTTTGGTATCAAGGGTGAAACTTATATTCCAACTAATATTGTTCCTGTATATGCAAGCGCATCTTACAGCCACTCATTTACTGATGCTAAAAATGACTTCTCGGCTAAATCTGGTTTAGGTGATGATTCAGGTGACCGTTTTGCTCTAGAACTTGGTGCTGTTGTTGCGCCAAACTTTTTAGTGGCTGTAGGTTATACAAGCGTTGCAGCAACTCAATCACTAGATACGTTCAATCTACTTAACAACGGTTTAATGCTTTCAGCGATGGAAGCACGTACTATTTCAGAAGACCAAGATGCTATTACAGCACGCACAAAATATGTAGGTGCGATTGATGGTACTGATATGTCTGTCGGTTTTGAAGCAGGAATCACTTACGGTGAAGAATCTCTTTATCAATTTAAAACAGATCTATATGTAACGCCTAAATTAGGTTTTGGTGTTTCATATACAGAAGGTAGTTATGAAAGTGCTTCTGTTCCGACATCTGCTCTTGGCCTAAACACAAGTTATTTTGTAACTCCTGCTATTTCACTAGGTGCAAATTACGTTTACGCAAATGGTGAATATGGTGCTAAAGATGCTCAGCTTGGCAGTTTAAACGCTAAATTCCGTTTCTAAGATCATTTAGAAATTGAATCAAAAAAAGGACGCTATGTGCGTCCTTTTTTATGGCTAAAATTCCGAGATAAAAATCATTCATCATTTTTATTTTTCGGTAGATGTGCAATATATTGCAAAGCAATCAACCTAGAAACAATCAAAGCCAAATACATCACCCCACAGAACATTTGTAACATTGCCAAAACACGTGCTGCTGGGCTCAATGGAATCAAATCAGATAAACCTGTTGCAGATTGCAAACTAAAACTCAGAAACAATAAATCTAACCATGATTGCAACCCATTCACATTGGGGTTCAGGAAACTATTCGGAATTAAAATTTGGCAAATATTGTATAAAAATGCGAAGCCCCATGCGATTAGCGTAAATACTGCTCCTGCTGCAAAAAGCTCATCCTTTGTCAAATAGCGGTCTTCAAACATATAACGTAACAAGCCAAATGCAGCAATAAAATAAGCAATCGCCTCACAGGCATGTCCAATCACAAGAATATAAGGATCATGAGCTCCGATCAGAATAAATAGAGAAAAAATCAGTGCTCCACCCACGAAAGTAAGTCCGAGTATCGTAAATACAGGAGTCTGTCTAATCACTTTAGCAATCACCAATAATACCAATACGCCGAGTGCCCAAGTGATCGCACGATAAGTCATACTTTCATTGGTTAGTAAAGATAGGAGTAAAATTACAAATTGCAGGAGGAGGAGCCAAGCTGACGGAAGTAAGCGAAATCCTTTCCAAAACTCAACGAATGCTTGCATAGATCATATCCAGAATATTTTTATTTTAAGAGGGTCGTGAACACTATTTGAAGATGATTGATCACATCAGAAATCAGCATATCCTCTTTTTTAATCTTTCAGTAAACTAAATTATGACCCACATTTGTATTCATCTGAATCAGAAATTTCTCTAAAACCACTCAATATCAAAAAACCTCCCGAAGGAGGTTTTTTGATTAGGATAGATCATCACATCTGATTAGTGATCTGATGCACCTGAGATACCAATACCTGTTTGTGAACGAACAAACTGTGCATCAAATGCTTTACGCTCAGCTTGAGCCTGTGCTGAATTATCAGTCACAGAGAACAACCAGCAGCAGAAGAATGCTAGTGGCATTGCAAAGATTGCAGGACCATTAAATGGGTTCACAGCAGTCTCAGAAATACCCAATGTATCTACCCATACAGCTTTAGATAGAATAATCAAAGTCACAGCCAATACCAGACCAACCACACCACCAGCAACCGCACCACGAGTTGTCAAACCTTTCCAGAACATTGAAAGTACAAGTACTGGGAAGTTTGCACATGCTGCTACAGAGAATGCTAGACCAACCATGAATGCAACGTTTTGTTTTTCAAAAACGATACCCAAAATCATCGCAAAAATAGCTAGACCTAAAGTCGCAATTTTAGACATACGAAGTTCAGATTCAGGCGTTGTTTGACCTTTCTTAAATACGTTCGCATATAAGTCATGAGAAATTGCTGAAGCACCTGACAATGTCAAACCAGCCACAACTGCAAGAATCGTTGCGAATGCTACAGCAGAAATGAAGCCCATGAACAAGTCACCGCCTAATGCATCAGACAAGTGAACCGCTGCCATGTTGTTACCACCAACAAGTTCTAACTTGCCAGTCACAGCCATTTTCGCAATATCAAGGAACTGTGGGTTGTTCGATACATATAGAATCGCACCAAAACCAATAATGAATGTTAATAAGTAGAAGTAACCAATAAAGCCTGTTGCAACAACTACAGATTTACGCGCTTCTTTCGCATCTTTTACGGTGAAGAAACGCATTAAGATATGTGGAAGACCTGCTGTACCAAACATCAATGCTAAACCTAGTGAAATTGCATCAATTGGGTTTGCTGCAAGTTTACCTGGGCCCATGATTGCACCCGCTTGATCCAGTGTCACATCATGTACTTTAGAGAACATTTGGATCGATTGGTTAAACATTTCAGAGAAACTGAAACCAACACCTTTCATCACCATAAATGCCATGAACGTTGCACCAGACAACAACATGACTGCTTTAATGATCTGTACCCATGTTGTCGCCAACATACCACCGAACATTACATAAGCCATCATCAATAAACCGACGATTACTACTGCAATGTTATAGTTCAGACCAAAGAGAAGCTTGATCAACTGACCTGCACCAACCATTTGAGCGATCAAATAGAATGCAACCACAACCAATGAACTAACAGCAGCTAAAGTACGTACAGGCTTTTCAGCTAAACGGAAAGATACAACATCAGATAAGTTAAACTTACCCAAGTTACGAAGACGTTCAGCAATCAAGAACAATACGATTGGCCAACCCACCATAAATCCAAGTGAATACAGCAAGCCATCAAAGCCTGACATAAACACCATTGCGGAAATACCAAGGAACGATGCCGCTGACATATAGTCACCTGCAATCGCTAGACCATTTTGGAAACCTGAAATACCACCACCCGCTGTATAGAAATCATTGGTATTGGTGGTTTGTTTCGCAGCCCATTTGGTAATAAATAGTGTTGCACCAACGAAAATCATGAACATGATAATCGCAGGCCAGTTTGTTGCTTGTTGTTCAGCAGCACCTAAATCAGGGCCTGCCATTGCAATACTAGAGCTGAATAATGCAGTTGCTGCAACAGCTTGTGATTTGAATGAATTCCATTTCATCATCAGTGTAGTCCTTTTTCATGTGCGATCGCTTCAACTTCACGCATTGCATCTTCATTGAGTTGATCCAGCGTGTTATTCGCAATATATGAATACACACCACACAAAATAAATGACAACACGATAATGCCAAGACCTAGAGGAATCCCCCAAGTCGTTACACCACCACTCACTGAACTTAATAGAAACTCTTTGTTGTATCCAACAAGTAACATAAAGCCGACATAGACAAACAACATGATTGCAGTAAGCGTCCAACTCAGGGTACGTTTTTTAGCAACCATTTCTTTGAATTTAGGATTTTGTAGAATCTGTTCTACCTGTCTCTCATCCATAATATTTCTCCTTTACCATCATCCAATGGCTGTTTTTTAATCTTTTTATTCCACGATGCAAGTTAGCAATTTTTCATACAATTCGTAACTTAGACTTTGGTCTTTAAAATTCGATCAATTTGAACGCACCAGTTCAGCAATGCGTTATTATGTGCTTAGAATTTAATGTGTGTGTCATATGAACAGTTGGTTGATCATTGGGGTACTCGCCCTCTATATCCTAATACTCTTTGTTTGCGCCTTTTTTGGTGAAAAACATGCTAGTCGACTCAGTCCACGCGGTCGTATGCTGTTGTTCAGCCTGACATTAGGGGTGTATTGCTCCTCATGGACGTTCTATGGTGCGACCGGCGCTGCTGTTCGCGAAGGCATTATTTTCCTCCCTATTTATCTTGGACCTTTGCTCTTTGTCGGCTTGGGTTATGACATCTGGCGTCGTCTTGGGCGTGTTCGTCAGCATCATGCCATCTCATCGATTGCCGACTTTGTCGCTGCCCGTTATGGTAAAAGTGGTCCTCTAGCCTCACTGGTCACGATCCTTGCCGTCATTGCGATTATTCCTTATTTGGCATTACAACTCCGTGCAATTGCTTTAAGTGCCTCGGTAATGTTGGAGCAAAATGCAGGCGTCATGAGCACCACAACCAATGGTGTTTTGGCTTTAACAGGTGTGCTTGCAATTTTAGCCATGATGTTTGGTACACGTCAGATTGCCAATACTGAACAGCATGGTGGTCTGATGCTGGCTGTGGCATTTGAATCCTTTGTCAAATTGTTTGCACTGATTTGCGTTGCCCTATTTTTCCTTTTTGATTCTCCTGAAAATATTGTTCAAGTTTCTAAAGATGTCACCAAAACTTTTCATGAAGTTCAACTGTTCGGTGTACCTGATACGTTCTGGGTTCAAACTCTACTTGCAGGTTTAGCGATTATTTGTTTACCACGTCAGTTCCACGTTGCAGTTGTTGAACTCCGTGATGAAAAACATATTCGTGGTGCACGTCGCTGGTTTGCAGCCTATTTAATTTTGACTGTTTTTGCGATTATTCCGATTGCAAGTTGGGCTTTACATGCTGCTCCAGAGTATCTCGCAATTCCTGATGTTGCTGTACTGTCTTTACCCTTAAGTTATAACCAAGATTGGCTCACACTGTTAGCATTCTTAGGTGGTTTTTCAGCATCTACAGGTATGTTACTGGTATCCTCGGTTGCACTGTCAATCATGCTCAGTAATGACTTAATTATGCCGGCTCTTTGGCGTTTGAATTTATTATCGAGACACGATAAACGCCTGCCTCAAGTCCTTAAATTTGTCCGCCGTATCTGCATTTTAGCGGTTATGTTGTTGGGCTTCTTATTCTTCCATTTCTTTAATGATATTGACCAATTATCTGTTTTTGGATTGTTGGCATTCAGTGCTGTGGCTCAGTTTGCACCAGCGCTGATTGGTGGTCTATATTGGCGTGGAGGAAGTAAACAAGGCGTTTATGCAGGTTTGATTGCAGGTTTTGCAATGTGGACCTATACCCTCCTGTTTCCAACCGTGTTGCGTAGCTTACCTGACGAATACTATCAATTTACCTATTCATTCTTGATGTTTGGTCCATTGGGTATCGACTGGCTCAAGCCTGAAGCATTGCTTGGTTTTGAATCCTTTGCACCACTCACGCATGGGGTGATTTGGTCATTGGGTCTGAATATTATTTTGTATATTTGGATTTCACGTATCTATCGCCCAAGTATTGCAGAGCAAATTCAGGCTGAGAGTTTCTTCTATTATGAAACCAAGCCTTTACTGACTCAAAGTACATCTAATGAGATTAGCTACTTACATCATGATGTCGCACGTTTAAAAGTAGGTGATTTGATCGCACTTGCAAAGCGTATTACAGGTGAAGGTCCAACCACCCATGCATTTAATCAATTCTGCTTATCCAATAATGTGATTTTAAATGAAAATAGCTCTGCCAATGGCATGTGGTGGCGTTTCACTGAACAATACTTAGCAGGAACGATTGGTGCTGCATCAGCACGTACCCTACTCACAACAGCCATGGTTAATAATGGTTTAGCACTCGGTCAGGTTGCCAATATTCTTGACCAAGCTTCACAATGGCAACGCTTTAACCAAAATTTGATTATGACCATGATCGATCACATGACCCAAGGGGTCAGCGTCGTCGATGAAAATATGTGTTTGGTGGCATGGAATAATCAATATTTAATTTTGTTCGATTATCCAAAAGATTTGGTCTATGTCGGTTGTCCTATTGCAGATTTGATTCGTTATAACGCTGAACGTGGTGAATGCGGCCCGGGTTCGATTGAAGAGCACGTACGTAAGCGTATTCGTTGGATGAAAGTCGGCAGCGCACATGAATTTGAACGGATTCGTAAAGATGGTCGTGTAATTCAAATGCGCGGCAACCCGATTGAAGGCGGTGGATTTGTAACGACTTTTGCTGATATTACCGCATTCCGTGAAAATGAGGCTGTACTTGAAGGTCGTGTTCAAGATCGTACACAGCAGTTAGCGAATGCGCTCACAGAACAACAGTTAGCCCGTGAGCAAGCAGATAAAGCCAACATGTCGAAAAGTCGCTTTATTGCGGCTGCCAGCCATGACTTACTTCAACCCATGCATGCTGCACGACTATTTAGTACAGCATTAGAACAAAGCGTACAAACTGAAGAAGACCGTAAAACATTACAACAGTTAGATCGTGCCTTACATGGTGCAGAAAGTATGCTCTCTGCCCTGCTCGATATCGCTCGACTTGAAGGCGGTTCTATTCAACCGAAGCGCCAATCCTATCCACTACATGATTTACTCAGTGATTTAGAGTTGCAGTTTAAATCCATCGCAGCTCAACGTGGTATTCAATTTAAAGTTCATGATGTGAAGTTTTGGATTGATACCGATCCCCAATGGATCCGTCGTATTATTCAAAACTTTGTTAGCAATGCTTTACGCTATACCGCAAAAGGTCGTGTGGTCGTGGGTGTACTCCGTTCAGCTGAACGTCCAAACCATATTCGCATTGGGGTATGGGATACAGGACCAGGTATTGCCGAGCAACAGCGTATTAAGCTGTTCCAAGAGTTTGAACGTTGTGGTCATACCTCACCTTGGGGTGAACAAGGTTTAGGTCTTGGTTTAGCCATCGTACAACGGATGACAGGTCTATTAGACTACCCTGTCTATGTGTATTCTGAGCTTGGACAAGGTTCATGTTTCATGATTGAAGTTCCTGTGGTCGAAGCACCTAAAGTGGTTGCCTCACCTGTTCAAGCTGTACCGCTTAAAACCAAAGCTTATAAGATTTTATGTTTAGACAATGATGAAACCATTCTTGAAGGGATGAGTACCTTACTCACAAAATGGGGTTATCAGGTCTTTAAAGCAACAGAACCTGAACAGGCTTTAGCTTTAATTGAACAGGAAAATATTCAAGTTTGGTTGGTTGATCAGCATCTCAACAATGAAAAAATTGGTTTAGATTTCATTACCGAGCATCGCCAAGACAATGTCCCTGTGGCATTAATCACCGCAGATTCCGATCCTGACCTACCACAACGCTTAAAAGATCTAAATATTGTGATGTTGAGGAAACCACTTAAACCTGCATCTTTAAGATCATGGTTATCTGGTTTAAAAATCTCAAAATGATAATGATTATGAACTTAGGCTTTTGAATAATGATCACAATGGCATCAGAAAATGCCATCAAAATAGATTTTCTTTAAATATATTTTGATACATTTAACCCCTATTTTTCATCATGAAAAATAGGGGTTTTTTATACAAAATGTGACATTTCTACACAAGCATTGACCGCATATTTTGATGCTGTGGCAGAAACCATCAATTTAGCTAAATTCTGAGCTTTGCAAGTTTGCTAAAAGTGACTTTAGATCAGTTTCTATGGCAATTTAGTTCAAAAAACAAACTCGACACTTATATATTTTTTTACAATTTTAATAACTATTTATTTTTAAAAGATTTAATCATAGAGAAAATCCAATATACGACTTTAGTCTTATTCCTATTGCGGAGTGGATAAATCATAACCGTTTTAAATCACTGAGCCATTCAATCCTTCAGCTATTTATATTCTGTATTGTTTTTATCTTCTGTGCTTTTTATAAAAACATTGTTTATGGATAAACGTGCTGAATTGAAATCTGGGCTCAGATTCAACTGAATAAGGAATTGCTATGAATATTTCAGCTGCTGTACCTCACGGAATCAATCGAGCTCAAGAACTACATCGTCAATACGGTGCAAACTCAATTTTACCTGAAATTAATTGGCAAGACCTTTTCCCACATTCCGCTTTAAATCCTGTACATTTGCAGGCTTTAGAGCATATCTATCAAAGTGCGGTACCTTTGGCACTCCAAGTTTTTGAAGAACTTAAATTTGATATTTTTAGCCCTGCTGCCTTCCATCCACAAGGTTTAGGCTTATTTGATAAGCTTGCACAGAAGGAATCTCAATTGATTCAAATCTTGGCAAATGATAGCCAAGCTCTAAATGATGAAACCCGTCATCAAATATGGAGTATGTTGCTTCGTGGTGGTGCTGTCTTGGTCTTTAAAGCCTGGCTAGGCAAAATCAAAACAGGTGAAAATAGTCTAGATATGACGCAGTTTGATGAAATTTCAGATTTACTCTTTATCAAAACACCGCCTGAATCATTAGCAAAAATCTTGAATGTGAATCCTCAAGCAGATTATGACCATATTTTCCTCATGTATGGGAATGAAGTCTTTTTGGATCGTTTCAATAGCTTAGAAACGGCTGCCCTATTTGTAGATTTATCTGTTTATGATGCTGCATTCCTGAGCCTAAGAGACGAGCGTGTCGCAGATTATCTCAAAGCCAAAGGTTATGTCTCTCAAGACCAAATTGATGATTTACGATGTGCGCTTAATCCTCTAGGTTGTCCTGACTTGATGGGCAAACAGGATTGCTTGGCTTAATCCTCAATAGGATGAGCTAGCACGCGCTAAAACCGCTTGCTCGCAAAGCAAAAAAGACCTCTTTTGAGGTCTTTTTCTTATTTCTGGCTGTATGCGTTATTGATTATATAATTCAAATTAAACGCGTTTTTCTTCAATATTTAAAGCGTTGATCGCCAAAACAGCTTGAGTACGATTTTGTACACCCAGTTTACGGAAGATCGCAGTCACATGCGCTTTAATCGTTGCTTCAGATACATCTAACTCATAAGCGATTTGCTTATTTAACAACCCTTCTGCAACCATCATTAAGACACGGAATTGTTGCGGTGTGAGAGATTGAATACGTTCAGCCAAAGCTGTTTCATCTGCAGCACGCGGATCGAAGTTTAAGTTCGCTGGCAAGTTTGGTGGTAACCAAATATCGCCTTCAAGTACTTGACGAATTGCTTCACCAATATGACTTGGATGCGCAGACTTAGGAATATAACCCATTGCACCATGTGCAATTGAACGCTGAATAATCGACACTTCTTCATGTGCAGAAACAACGATAATCGGTAGCGAAGGATATTGTGCACGTACATGCACCAACGCAGAGAATCCAGATGCGCCGGGTAAATTTAGATCCAAAAGAACTAAATCAGGCTCAGGCCCTTTTTCTAGTCGTTCATAGAACTCATTAACAGCAGCTGTTTCATGGATTTGGGCTTGCGG
Source organism: Acinetobacter sp. CY81 (assembly GCF_059515925.1). Classification (NCBI taxonomy): domain Bacteria; kingdom Pseudomonadati; phylum Pseudomonadota; class Gammaproteobacteria; order Moraxellales; family Moraxellaceae; genus Acinetobacter; species Acinetobacter sp. CY81. Next base: position 168,411 of record NZ_JCAKNC010000004.1, on the reverse strand, counting down.
TAAACTGTAACGAACTGCTTGAATTAAAGCATGACGAAACAGGGGATGATCATCAACGATTAAAATATTCATAAGCGACGCGAGAGATCTCTAACACAATCTTTATTCTAACTGTGCTATTGCTGTTAAGGATATATAAATATTAACGAATTTTTGGAAAAATTGTAGGTTAATATTTTCAAACACCATATTTAAATATAAATAAACGATTATCAGATAACTACATCTGTTTTAGATATAAAATATATTCTGAAAAAATATTTATTTATAAATTTTAAATATAACAATAATTATCAATTATTTAAGTTAAAAAAACAGCAATTAAATCAACCTTATTAGGCATATCTAAAAATCAGATAATTAATCTTATTTTGCTTATTTTACACGATAAACTAAATATTGATTAATGGATGGCAATACAGTTTAACACCCTATTTAGGTTTGCCATTATGTCTATTTTACAACAAAAACCATTAAATATCGTTGCAGTATCTGGCGGTTTAAACAATCCATCAAAAACTGAAGCGTTAGTTCAAGCCATTCTTGACGAACTTGGTGAAGCAACGCCAATCAATGTGCATTTTATTAAATTTAGTGAGATTGGGAATTTACTCGGTGGTGCAATTTATCGTAATCAATTGCCTCAACGTGTGCAGGATGATTTAGCTGCGGTAGAAGCAGCAGATGCCCTCATTGTCGGTACACCTGTATATCGCGCTTCTTTTACAGGCTTATTTAAACACTTCTTTGACTTTGTTGAACAAACTGCGCTTGTAGACGTACCCGTTTTACTGGCTGCATCAGGCGGTAGTGATCGTCACGCATTGGTACTTGAACATCAACTTCGTCCATTGTTTAGCTTCTTCCAAGCACAAACATTACCGATTGGTGTTTATGCCACAGATCGTGACTTCACTCCTGAATACACCATTCACAGTGAATTCCTGCACGACCGTATCACGCTTGCAGTAGCACGTGCATTACCCATTTTAGAGTGGGCACCTGCGAAAGGACAACGCGCAGAAGTCGTGAAAGCGAAAACTCAGCAAGCCAATCAAAATCTAGGGATTAACAAACAAATCGAACAAGAAGAAGTGCTTCCATCTGCGGCAGTACCAAGTTTGGATGCAGCAGAATCTCGTATACACGCGAAATCGCCTAAATCGCAAGTTGCATAAATTATAAATTCTTAGATCAATATTTCTGGAGACTCGTCATGCCACAATTAAAACAAGAAGCGGTCAAATTTGCCTACTGGGTACCAAACGTCAGTGGCGGGCTCGTCGTCAGCAATATTGAGCAACGTACAGACTGGAGCTACGACTACAATGTGCGACTTGCACAAGCGGCTGAAAAAAGTGGTTTTGAATATGCTCTCACGCAAATCCGATTTACTGCTGGTTATAACGCTGAAAATCAACATGAGTCGGTCAGCTTCAGTCATGGCATCTTGGCAAAAACTGATACATTGAAAGTAATCGCTGCTATTTTGCCTGGTCCATGGAAACCTGCTTTAGCAGCGAAACAATTGGCAACCATTGATCATTTAACCAATGGGCGTATTGCCATCAATGTCGTGAGTGGTTGGTTCCGTGGTGAATTTGATGCGATTGGTGAAGAATGGCCTGAACATGATCAGCGCTATGCCCGCTCAGAAGAATTTATTCGTTCATTGAAAGGTGTATGGACTCAGGACAATTTTAGTTTTGACGGTAAGTTTTACCAATTTAAAGATTACACCCTCTCTCCTAAACCCGTTCAGAAACCACATATTGAAATTTTCCAAGGGGGTAGCTCTCGCGCAGCTCGTGATATGGCTTCACGCGTTTCAGATTGGTACTTCACCAATGGTAACACCCCTGAAGAGTTAAAAAAGCAAATTGATGATATTCGTGAAAAAGCCAAAGCCAATAATCATAAAGTCAAAATTGGTGTAAATGCCTTCATCATTGCACGTGATACAGAAGAAGAAGCAAAACAGGTGCTTCACGACATCATCGATGGTGCCAATGTAGAAGCGGTCAAAGCCTTTGGTGATGCAACCAAAGAAGCAGGTGCATCAACGAAAGAAGGCGAAGGTAACTGGGCAAAATCAACTTTTGAAGACTTAGTTCAATACAATGATGGCTTTAAAACCAATTTGATTGGTACGCCACAACAAATCGCTGAGCGTATCGTTGAATTGAAATCAGTTGGGGTCGATTTAATCTTGAGTGGCTTTTTACACTTCATTGAAGAAGTTGAATATTTCGGCGAAAAGGTACTCCCTTTGGTTCGTGAACTTGAACAAGCTCAGTCAAATCCAATCACAGCAAAGTCTGCTTAACCTCTTTGAGATAAAAATAAGAAAGTCCTGAAGCAGTAGCAAATTTCCCTCGAGGCTCGGCTTGAGGGATTTTTTAAGCCCGATTTAAATCTATATCCAAACAATGTTCTACATTTCACTACCTAGAACACTTTATAATCACTGCAATTAACCATAAAAATGACAGAGTATGAGCTCTTCTGTAAATATTGAGACTACGCCTTTCAATCAAATTCCAAACACTCCCCCAAAAATGACAGTGCATATCGTTTTCGCTATTGCCTTAGCACATTGTCTGAATGACTTAATCCAAGCCTCATTGCCCGCAATCTATCCTTTATTGAAAGAAAATTTTGCCTTGAGCTTTGCACAAGTCGGACTCATTTCACTGGTTTTTCAAATCACAGCATCACTATTACAACCTTGGGTTGGATTCTACACAGATAAGTATCCAAAACCTTATCTGCTTCCAATCGGAATGAGTGTCACGCTATGTGGCATTGTCTTACTGGCCTTTGCACCCAGCTTTGCTGTACTTCTTTTAGCTGCTGCACTGATTGGCGTCGGTTCTTCAACTTTTCATCCAGAAGCGTCCCGAGTTGCTCGTTTAGCTTCAGGTGGTAAACTCGGTACGGCGCAATCTGCTTTTCAAGTCGGTGGAAATAGTGGTTCTGCCATTGGTCCTTTATTGGCTGCTACCATTATTGTTCCGAGCGGACAAGCTTCGGCGGCATGGTTAATTCTGATCGCGCTATTTGCCATTGTGGTTTTATTTAGAATTAGTCAATGGACAGTGAAAACAACCATTGCCCATCAACAAAAAAAACCTGTAAGTTCAACTCAGATTCAACTGCCTCGAACTACCCTAATTAGAGCATTGGCCGTGATTTGCTTTTTGATGTTTGCCAAATTTACTTATATTTCCAGTATTAGTAATTATTATACTTTCTATCTGATGGACAAATTTCAACTGTCTTTACAACAGTCCCAATTGTATCTCTTTGCATTTTTAGGTGCTGTGGCTTTAGGCACCTTTGTTGGTGGTCCAATTGGGGATCGTATTGGTCGTAAGGCGGTGATTTGGGTGTCATTCATGGGTATGGCGCCTTTTGCATTGATGATGCCTTATGCAAATCTTTTATGGACCTGTATCTTTGCCATGCTTGCAGGCTTAATCATGTCATCTGCATTTTCAGCCATGGTCGTATATGCACAAGAAGCGATGCCCGGTCGGGTTGGCATGGTATCGGGCATGATGTTTGGTCTGATGTTCGGCATTAGTGGCATAGCTGCTGCCGTCTTAGGTTATGTCGCGGATCATCAAGGTATTGCGTGGGTATTTTCATTTACCTCTTATTTACCACTGTTGGGTCTACTCACCTTCTTTTTACCGAACTTGCATGGCTCATCAAAGGCCTGATCATGTGAAATCAATTTGTCTAAAGTTATACCCTTTTCCGTGTCGATGAATGACTAGAAAGCAACATGGATGGTGGCATATACTCAACGTTATCCATAAAGTACTTAGCTTTTAATCCATCCTTTTAAGGATCTAAGAAGACTTAAAAATATGTATACAGGTATTGTTCAAGGTTTAGAAAAAATCATCGAAGTTCGTGAAGCAGAAGGTTACCGCACTTTGGTAATTTCCAATCAGCATAATTTTTTCCATGATGTGTTTATCGGTGCAAGTGTTGCAATCAATGGTACCTGTTTAACCGCAACGCAGATTGATCTAGATGCCAACCAAGTCCATTTTGATGTTTCAGATCTGACCTTAAAATTGACCACACTGAAAAGTTTAAAAGCAGGTGATGACGTTAATATTGAGCGTTCTGCCAAAGTCGGTATGGAAAATGGCGGACATAATCTCTATGGGCATATCGAGGGAACTGCCAAAATTAAAGCCATGACACGAAATGGTGAAACCATGCATATTGATCTTGAAATACCTGATGGCAATATCAAATACTTTTTTCTTAAAGGTTTTATAGGTTTAAATGGTTGTAGTTTGACTGTCAATCGTGTTGATCGTGCTACACAGCAAATTTCAATCGATCTCATTCCTGAAACATTGCGTTTAACCACGTGGAAAGATGTGCAAGTCGGAGATGAAGTAAATTATGAAATTGATCAGATGACTCGGACGATGGTCGACACGTTGGAAAATATTCATAGAAAATAAACCACTCTAAAAGTCTAGTTTGAATAATATTTAATTTAAAAAATTAAATTTGGACTATAGAAGAAAAACCTTCATTAAGTGAAGGTTTTTCCACATGCAAAAATACATTTGTTAGCGCATGTTCATCAGCTCTTTTATCTACATCACGAAGTTGATTTCTAAATAAGCATTCTTTAAGTGTTGTTGTAAAATAGACGGCAATGCATGACTTTTTGTAGATTCGAGCAAGTTTGATTAAATATTCCCTTTCACTTTTTTGAACTAAAATCGCATCGAAAATAATATTTTGAGGTTCTTCCTCGTGCTTCATTTTAGCCCAAGTACTCTTTCCTGCACCTTGACATCCAATCAATACATAAACTATTTGAACATCTGCATTTTGCAGTAATTCAATACAATAGTCTTTTATACATTGTTGCCAAGCTTGCTGATTACGCTTTTTCGTCCAAACTCGACCGTTTATCGTCTCCAAATAGTGATCCGGATTAATGTGCACTACATCTTTCCTCTTCCTTCATCCCTTACTAATTACGCTGAATTAAGAATAAAAACTCGGATCAGGTACTTTCCCTGTCAGCACCCATTCACCCACTTCCTGATATTTATAATCAATAGGATCATGCAAAGTTTGCGTTCTGACATTACGCCAAAAGCGATCTAAATTCAGTTTCGCAGTCGTTGCACGCGCTCCCATCACTTGGAAAATGTTTTGAGTGATATAAAGCGATGTGTTTGTTGCGGCAATTTTTGCTGTTGCGATAGCAATAGAAACTTCACCACGCTGTTCTGCATCTAAACTTTCGCCAATATCCCAAGCCTTTTGAAGTGTTTCAACTGCTTTATTTGCCAGTAAACGAACACCTTCTAATTGCACATAAAACTCAGCAAAATGCTTTTGAGTAAAAGGATCATTCACCGCATTTTCAACGAGTGATTTTGACCATGCTTTTTGTTGTTGTACCGTTTCACGTGCAACTTCAAATGCGCCTTCTGCAATGCCTAGAAATAAATGTACAAAGATCAATTGAGCAATCAAAGGTCTTAGACTCGAATACGGCGTGCTTAAAGGACCTGGGTTTAAAAGTAATTCATTTTCATGAATTTTAACCTGTTCAAAATGACTGGTGCCACTGTCCGTTTGGCGTTGCCCCATATTGTTCCAATCACCTAAGAAACTGACGCCATCACGCTCGGTCGGAATCACGCCAATCAATAATTTATTTTGCGCATTAAAACCTGAACATAACAAAATATCTGAGTCGATTGAGCCTGAACAAAAGCTTTTATCACCGTGAAAAATGTATTCATCGGCAGAAATCTGCTGAACCGTCGTCCGTTTATCCAATGGATTTAAAGTGTTTCCCCAAAATAAATTCTGCTCGGTAGTCTGCTCGAACCATGTGGAATATTGCTCTTTTTGAGCAAAAAGCTGAACGGTGGCAATCAATAAATGATGAAAACCATAGACATGCGCCAGCGAACTATCCACTTGGGCAATCGTTTGAATGGTCTTAAAAATAGTTTTCCAATCCGCGCCTTGTCCACCAAATGCTTGAGGAATAGATAGACCCAACAAACCGCTTTGACGAATCAAATCACGTTCAGCTTTTGGATTACCGCCTTGTTTATCACGCTCAGCAGCTGTTTCGGCAAAGGTTTTTGCTAATTGTTGAGCGATTTCAATGGCTGATTGCGAAAAGTGGTGTTGTGGCGCATTCATTGTTGTTATCCAGTGTGCAGTGGTGAATAGCTTAGCAGATCAAGTCATAATGACTTATCACAATGCTTGCTGTGTATATTCCAAAAAATACAAATACCGCTAGTCTACCTAACGGTATTGAAATAAAGGATATTTGAAATCAATTAATGCTGTGATTTAACCTCAGTAATCAGCTGATCAACCACTTGTGGATCTGCCAATGTTGATGTATCACCTAAGCTATCCAACTCATCTGCTGCAATCTTTCTTAGAATACGGCGCATGATCTTGCCAGAACGTGTCTTCGGTAATGCTGGTGCCCAATAGATCGCATCTGGTGTTGCCACAGGACCCAGAACTTTACGCACCCATTGTACTAACTCTGTCCGAAGTTCTTCTGACTCAGGTGTATCCGCCTGTAAGGTGACATAAGCTGCAACGCCCTGACCTTTAATCTCATGGGGCATGCCCACAACTGCTGCTTCTGCTACATGCTCATGCGCCACCAAAGCACTTTCGATCTCAGCCGTTCCTAAGCGATGCCCTGAGACATTCAGAACATCATCTACACGCCCTGTAATCCAGTAATAACCATCCTTATCTCGTCTTGCACCATCACCCGTGAAATACGTGCCCGGATAAGTGGAGAAATACGCTTCAATAAAGCGTTCAGGATCACCCCAAATGGTGCGCATTTGCCCTGGCCATGAATCCTTAATCACCAAATTACCTTCCGCTTCACCTTCAATCTCTTGACCATCAGCATCAACCAATGCAGGTTTTACCCCATAGAATGGGCGAGTCGCTGAACCCGGTTTAAGTGCTGTAGCACCAGGTAGCGGCGTAATCATAAAACCGCCTGTTTCCGTCTGCCACCATGTATCCACGATTGGGCAACGACTCTCTCCCACAACGGTGTAATACCAATTCCATGCTTCAGGGTTAATCGGCTCACCCACAGATCCGAGTAAACGCAAACTACTGCGATCACTCTCTCGAATAAAAGCATCGCCTTCACGCATCATCGCGCGGATCGCAGTTGGTGCGGTATAGAGAATGGTGACATTGTGCTTATCGACAATATGCCCTGTCCGTGCCCACGTTGGATATTGTGGAATACCTTCAAACATTAAACTTGTTGTACCATTGGATAAAGGTCCATAGAGCACATAAGAATGCCCTGTCACCCAACCCACATCCGCAGTACACCAAAATACATCATCTTGTTTTAAGTCGAATACTTCTCTGAATGTGGTATTTACATAGGTTAAATACCCCCCTGTCGTATGCAAGACACCTTTGGGTTTCCCTGTCGAACCAGATGTATAGAGGATGAAGAGCGGATCTTCCGCATTCATGGGTTCAGGCGGGCAAATATCAGTGACGGTCATAATTTCCATGTGATACCACAAATCACGGTTTTCCTTCATCGTGATTGGATTACCCGTGCGATGTACTACGACTACATTTTGAACTGAACTTGTACCATCCAAATCTAATGCTGCATCAACATTCTCTTTCAATGGAATCGGTTTGCCACCGCGCATACCACTGTCTGCTGTGATGACCAGTTTTGCTTGGCTGTCATCAATTCGACTTGCCAAGGAATCTGGTGAAAAACCACCAAATACGACGCAATGCACCGCACCGATACGGGTACACGCTAACATTGCAATTGCTGCTTCAGGCACCATCGGCATGTATAAAACCACACGATCCCCTTTGACGATGCCGCGCTTTTTCAACACATTGGCAAATCGGCACACTTCATCATGTAAAGATTCAAATGAAATGACTTTATGACGCGATGGATGGTCACCTTCCCAAATAATGGCAGGTTTATGTGGGTGCTCTTTTAAATGCCGATCAAGGCAATTTGCACTGACATTTAACTGACCGTCGGCAAACCATTCGACTTTATAATGGTCTTTATCAAAATTGGTATTTTTGACCTTAGTAAAAGGTTTGATCCAGTCGAGTTTACGTGCAGCCTCAGCCCAAAACTCATTAGGATTCTCAATTGACTGTTGATAACGTTCAAAATACTGCTCTTCAGTGGTGCGTGCAGTTTTTTTAAATAGCTCTGGTACTGGATAGATTTCATTCATATTATTCATCCTTGATTATGCATCTCATCACGAGAGTTATTGACCTTAATTGATCATTTTTTGTGTTATATCCTCAGTATGACTATACTTTAAAAAATCAAACAATCATGCTTTGGTCGTAGACTATCCATTCATTTTTGTAAAATATTAAGAGCTCGATCCAGTCGAATATTTTTAATAATTTTTTCTCTACGAATTTTAAATATCTAATGCTTAATCATGTGATTAGATACTCTCCCTCTAAAGCTTCATTTAAATAGGTCTGTATTTCCATTCCCTACAAATCAAATTCAATTTATTTAGCGCTTCTGCAACGAATTTATACTGAACCGCATCGGTCAGACTCATTCATTTACGTACAATCTGCACAGTTAATACGTTAAAGCTTTTAATTTTTAAGATTTTTCAGGCAAAATATAGCCAAAATCCCTCATATTTCGGAACACACGTGGCAGAAGAACAATCAACCCTGAGCGCAGTCACTGAAGGTACAACCAATCTCATTCAGGAAGCTGGTGAAAAAACCGCTCAAACCGTGATTGCACATACCTCCAAATACAATGATGCATATTCAACCATCGATAAAATTATGGATGGTTTTTGGGATCGTCTCCCTTATATTTGCATTGCGATTATCGTTTTTACTATCTTTTGGTTACTTTCTAAAGTATTTAAGTTCTTTGTTCGTAAGGCCTTATCAGACCGTTCTTATACCAAGCAAAACTTAGTTCTGGTACTCAACCGTGTCGGTACAACAGCGATTATATTTTTTGGTTTCTTAATCGCAATGGTCATCGCTATTCCAGGCTTTACCCCTGGACAACTCATGAGTGCTTTGGGGATTGGTTCTGTTGCGATTGGTTTCGCATTTAAAGATATTTTCCAAAATTTACTTTCAGGTATTCTGATTTTATTGGGCGAACCCTTTAAAATTGGTGATGACATTATTGTGAGTGGTATGGAAGGTACGGTTGAAGATATTCAAATTCGCGCAACCTACTTACGTTCACCTGATGGTCGTCGTCTTGTGATTCCAAATGCGACCGTTTATACCAGCCCAATTACAGTGAATACCGCATATCAACGTCGTCGTTGTGAATTCATTGTCGGCATTGGCTATGAAGATGATGTTCAAAAAGCCAAAGACATTATTTTGCAAATCCTAGATAAAAATCCAACGATTTTAAGTCAACCTGGCTTTAGTGTGAATGTAACGGCTTTGGCTGATTTCTCAGTGAATTTGAAAGTACAATGGTGGGTCAATACAACTGAAACCCTCACCTCAACTTCAATCAGTTTAGTTCAAGAAAGTGTCATTCAAGCCTTTGCTGAGCATGAAATTTCAATTCCTTACCCTGTTCAAGAAGTGAAAGTTTATCGTGGTGATGCATCTCAAGAAGATGAGTCTGCACGTGCAAAATCATCTTCTTAATTGCTGATGTAAATGAAATGAAGACTAGATAAACAGTCGTCCTAACACATAAGAAATCACGGTTTCAGTGCGAATAATCCGGTTGCCTAAGCTGAATGCGAGGCAGCCGTTTTTTTCGAGTAGATCAATCTCATAAGGAATAAAACCACCTTCAGGTCCAATCAAAATCGTGCATGGATGATCAATGGCAAAGGGCATTTTGTTCTGGGTATAAGGATGTGCCACATAAGCTGGGCAATCCGCAGAAATCATATTCGGTAATACATCTTCAACAAAAGGTTTGAATCGCTTATAAATTTCAATTTGGGGCGCAATCGTATCCCCTGCTTGCTCCAACCCCAAATTCACGTATTGATCAAGTTGTTGTAAAAATGGTGATTGCCAATAACTTTTATCGACACGATAACTGTGTAATAAAATGATTTTTTCAACACCGAGCGTCACACTGTCCATAATTAAACGGCGTAGAACTTTAGGTCGAGGCATCGCAACAATCAATGTCACAGGAAGCTTTGCAGGTAGAACTTCTTCCTGTAATGGCCGAACAATAACTAGCTGTTCTTCCACTGCAACGACTTCGGTTAAATAACGCTTACCTGCTTTCACCCCAACTCTCAGGGTGTCTCCTACTTGGACATTCACATGTGTTTTCAAATGCTCTACTTGACGAGAGGCACTGATTCTCCAGACATCCGTCGTCGTTTGACGCGAGTCAATTAAAACAATATTCATAGGTCTGTCTTACAAATACTGATCTAAAACTTGAATGTGCTTTGCTAATGATCCTGCATTTTTTTGCATGATGACATGAGCATTCGTCGCCATTTGCTGAGCCAAAGATTCATTTTCAGCAAAGTCCAATAACATGCTTGCAACCTGTTCTGCATCGTCCCCAACTGCAACGGCATAGGCTTCGACAAACTCATCGACAATGGTCTGAAAATTGAAATAATTTGGACCAATCACTGTCGGCACATTTAAGCTAATCGGCTCTAAGATATTATGTCCACCCCCTGGTTCATTCAATGATCCACCCACAAAGCAGGCTTGACTCAAGGCATACCACAACCACATTTCACCCATACTATCTGCGAGATAAACTTGAGTATCCATGTCAACCGACTGTCCTAAACTACGGCGCTGTGTATTTAGACTCAAATCCTGTGTCACTTGATAGACTTCATCAAAACGTTCAGGATGACGGGGAACCACAATGATGAGAAGTTCAGGATCTTCAATTAAACGGGCACAGAAAGCCTCAATTAATTTTTGTTCTTCAGGGGCATGGGTACTGGCTAAAGTAATAATTTTTCGATGATGAAGCGACCACTCATCTTTAAGCTGTTCAGCTTGATCTACAAAACTCTGAGGTGCATGAATATCAAACTTGATACTTCCAACCACCTGACTCAACTCAGTAGGCATACCAAGTGCCTGAAAGCGTTGCAATGACGCTTGATCTTGCACTAATAGTTGCGTTAAACCATGCAGCATCGGTTGAGTTAAAGACTTCACCTTGGCGTAGCCATTTTCAGATTTTTCAGAAAGGCGTGCATTGACTAATATTGTAGGAATATTTAATTTTTTAGCTTGTGCGATCAGATTCGGCCAAAGTTCCGTTTCAACGAGAACCAACATTTTCGGTTGATATTTTTGAAAAAACTGCGCAACTAATGATTTTTGATCTGCTGGCAAATAGACAGCCTGAAACAAATCCTCATAAGGCGCTTTGAGAAATAATGATTTTGCACGCGCTTGACCAGTTTTGGTGGTATTGGTGACCAAAACTGGATGACCTGATTTTAAATAATGTTCAATTAATGGTTGTGCTGCATTGGTCTCACCCACGGACACCACATGAAACCAAATTGTCTGTGTGTTTTTAACCGTCTGAAAAGGTCCAAACCGCTCTAAGCATTCCTGTTGATACGCCTCAGCACTTTGCGCACGTTTTTTTATTTTCCAACGATAAAGTGGTTTTACGATCGCTAAGGCAGCGTTATACCAAAAAGGAGTAGCCAAACATCACATCTCTAAAAGCATTAGTGGCTAGAATATAACAGAGCCTCATCAGCTTGTTAACCGACGAGGCTTTTTGAAGTATTTTATTTTGCTGTATTCATTTCTGCCAAAGTTGGATAATCGATATATCCCTCTGGTACAGATGTTCCAAGCATGGTTTCAAATTTGGGTTCATTCAATGGTGCATTTTGGATCAGTCGTTCATACAAATCTGGATTGGCAATATAAGCCTTACCAAATGCCACAGCATCCGCCTGACCTGTCTTTAATAATTCAATTGCTGTATCACGCGTCAAACTCATATTTGCAATATAAGGAACTTTAAAGTCACTACTTACACGCATGCTCTGACTAATACTGTCTTCTGAGATAAATTCACGTGTAAAGAAGAAACCGATATTTCGTTTTGCTAATTCTTTCATCAAATAGCCAAAGGTTTCTTTAGGGTGATCATCGCCCATATCATAATCGTCACCTAAAGGTGCAAAATGTATAGAAACTCGACCAGCACCCCAAACATCAATCAATGCATCCATAATTTCGATAGCAAAACGCGCACGATTTTCAACGCTGCCACCATATTCATCTACACGAATATTGGTTTTGGTTTGCAAGAATTGATCGATCAAATAACCATTTCCAGCATGTAACATCACCCCATCGAAGCCTGCTTCTTTGGCTAATACAGCAGAATGTTTAAACTGCTCTACCAATGCTTTTATTTCAGCCACATCTAAAGCTCTAGGCGTTACATAATCACGCTTCGGACGTAATAGGCTGACATGACCTGCAGGTTTTACTGCACTAGGTGCTACAGGTGTTTCACCATTCAAAAGATCAGGATGAGAAATCCTTCCGACATGCCAGAGTTGAGCGACAATTAAGCCTCCTTTCGCATGCACGGCATCTGTGATCTTTTTCCAACCCTTGACCTGTTCTGCGGTATAAAGCCCTGGCGTATTCAGATATCCATTGGCTTCTTCTGAAATTACCGTTGCTTCTGTGATGATTAGGCCTGAACTCGCACGTTGCGCATAATATTCAACCATCATGTCTGTTGGAACACGTTCGTCTGTTGCACGACTTCTCGTTAAAGGTGACATGACGACACTATTTTTAAGATGTAAATCACCTAATTTAACTGGGCTATTTAATTCAGACATAATTTTCTCAATTTTTATAAAAACTTATATTTAACAATGGATAATAAATACTTTTAGAACAATAAAATTCGCAATGAACTGCCATTATATTAAGCGATTCATTTTTTTAATTTCGGCATATTTTAAAGTAAGTTTGTAATCTTTTTATAAAGACTAAAGGTTAACCGATCAACTTTTTTATCTACATCTTCATGCTTATTTAATGACCACAAACAATGATGATAAACGATGAGTTTTAATATTTAAAAAGATTAGAAGAAGGATTTTGACCCTTCTTCTAATTATTGATTCTATAATTACTTCGCTAAAAAAGGATAATCTATGTAGCCTTCAGCCACATCAGTACCCAGCATATTTTCAAGCTTTAATTCATTCATCTCTGCATCTATAACCAAACGCTCGAATAAATCTGGATTGGCAATATATGCTTTTCCAAATGAAACTGCATCTGCCTTTTCTGAAGAGAGTAAATCAAGCGCTGAAGAGCGATCGAGCTTCATATTGGCAATATAAGCTACGCCATTTGAACGCTCTTTTAAATATTCACTCATGCTGTCTTCAGCCAAATATTCACGCGTAAAGAAGAATGCGATTTGGCGCTGACCCAATTGTTCCATGGCATAACCAAAAGTTTCACGTGGATCATGATCACCCATGTCATGCTCATCACCGCGTGGTGCCAAATGTACACCTACACGCCCCGCCCCCCATACTTCAATCAAGGCATCGACCACTTCCAATAAAAAACGTGCGCGATTTTCAACTGATCCGCCGTATTCATCTTCACGTAAATTGGTTTTAGTTTGTAAGAACTGATCGATCAAATAACCATTTGCGGCATGCAGTTCTACACCATCAAAACCGGCTTCTTTAGCGCGAATCGCAGCTTGTTTAAATTGGTCGGTAATTGCATGAATTTCAAAAATTTCTAAAGCACGTGGCAATACGTAAGGACGCTTTGGACGTAATAAACTAACATGCCCTGCTTGTTGAACAGTACTTGCCGATACAGGTGTTTCACCATTTAATAAATCAGGATGTGAAACACGTCCGACATGCCAAAGTTGAGAAACGATCAAACCATCTTTTGCATGTACCGCATCGGTCACCTTTTTCCAGCCTTCTACTTGAGCATCGTTAAATAGACCTGGTGTGTTTTCATACCCATTTGCTTCTTCAGATATAACTGTTGCTTCAGCAATAATCAAACCAGCACTAGCACGTTGTGCATAGTATTCAGCCATCAACTCCGTAGGAACACGATCAGCAGTCGCGCGAGAACGAGTTAATGGCGCCATCACCACTCGGTTTTTAAGCTTTAATTCACCAAATTGAATAGGACTTACGAAATCAGTCATCACTTTTCCTTCTTACTTCAGACAACATTCAAAGTGAATGCTGAATATGGTGTAGAAAATCTTGTATCAATGCTTCATTTCTTGAGAAATAACACCACTGTCCATGTTTCGTCACCTGAACCAAACCTGCTTGTTGCAAGACAGAAAGATGATTAGACATAGTCGATTGAGAGACATCTGCGATACGCTCTATTTGTCCTGCACACACACCACGACTGTAGTCATGCAGTTCATCACCAGTCTGAGGAATACTGTGCTCAGGATCTTTGAGACACTGTAAAATTTCTCGTCTAAGGGGATTTGATAAGGCTTTATAAATCGCTTCCGTGTCCATCTTCATTTCTCAAATTCATGATCTACACTGTGCTAAAACTATTATATCGTTTTTTTTAAATATTAATATCGAAAAAATACGATTTATTGGTTTTCTATAACAAAATGTGATGCTCATTCAGTAAGTTTAGATATTCTAACATTTTTAAAAATGTATTATTTGATCTTCAATTATATTGAACATGAATATACAGACAAAAAAAGCAGAGACTCATCTCTGCTTTTTTATGCTAAATGTTCAATACAATCTTAAATTAAAGACCTTGTTTCAAGCTCGCTTCGATGAACTTATCTAAGTCACCATCAAGCACCGCACCTGTATTCGAACTTTCTACACTGGTACGTAAATCTTTAATACGTGAGTCGTCAAGTACGTATGAACGAATCTGACTACCCCAACCGATATCTGATTTACTGTCTTCGAGTGCTTTTGCTGCATCATTACGCTTTTGCATTTCAAGTTCGTACAATTTTGCACGTAACTGTTTCCATGCATGATCACGGTTGGCATGTTGTGAACGTTGGTTCTGACAAGCCACCACAATACCTGTTGGCGCATGCGTTAAACGTACTGCAGAGTCAGTTTTGTTAATGTGCTGACCACCAGCACCTGATGCACGGTAAGTATCCGTACGAACATCCGATGGATTGATATCAATTTCAATATTGTCATCAATTTCAGGCGAAACAAAAACTGCTGAGAATGAAGTATGACGACGGTTACCTGAGTCAAATGGCGATTTACGAACTAAACGATGCACACCCGATTCGGTACGCAACCAGCCATATGCATACTCACCATCTACACGAATCGTTGCAGATTTAATCCCTGCTACATCACCGTCAGATTCTTCCATCACTTCGGCTTTGAAGCCATGACGCTCAATCCAACGTAGGTACATACGCAAAAGCATTGATGCCCAATCTTGAGCTTCTGTACCACCTGAACCCGCTTGAATTTCCACATAACATGGGTTCGGATCCATTGGATTACTGAACATACGACGGAATTCGAGCTTCGCAAGCTCTTCTTCAGCAGAACTTAATTCAGCCTGAACATCTTCAAGTAAGCTTTCATCATCAGCCTCAACTGCCAAATCAAGCATCGCTTGAGCATCTTCAACTTGAGTTGCCAAACCTTCGAGTACGTTCAGTACATTTTCAAGTTCGCCTTTTTCTTTGGCCATCGCTTGTGCACGACTTTGATCATTCCAAATCGCTGGATCTTCTAATTCACGTAGGACTTCTTCTAGACGTTCTTTCTTTAGATCGTAGTCAAAGATACCCCCGTAATGTTTGACCACGGTCGTTTAAGTCTTTTATCTGAATAAGGTACGGATTAATTTCCACGTGCGTTGATCCTAAATATGCTGCTTTTAAATTCCGCAATATTCTAACACAGTCACTAAAAACATGAGAGATGGCTTTTTAGCATTGAAAATTTACTTTAGCTCACCTGACTAATTTGAATATGGAGTACTGCAATGAGAAATCATTGAAAAAGTTTTATTCTAAAAATAGATCTCAAAATTAGTGATCATTTTTCGATTCAGTTCTATTTTTTATAATAAACCACTAAATTTTAATAAAAAAATACACTTTCTGACTAAAATCATTCAATAATCACATGATTTCACATTAAAAATAAATATTATAAATCAATAATTTAAATATTTATTTTTACACAAAATTACATAAAATACATTACTGTTACTTTTAGTTGATTGATCCTTCATACTTTTCCCCTACACTGAACTTGTAACAAAAAATGTATTCTAAATTTAAATCCTTGAGGGGAAGTATCATGAAAAAATTAGCAATCGCTTCTGCATTACTTTCAGCTTTGGCTGTAACAGGCATTGCAAATGCATATCAAGCTGAAGTTGGTGCTTCTGCTGGATTAATCGATCCAGATAATGGCAGTACAAGTGGTTCATTTGGTGTTGATGGTACTTATTACTTCAACCCAGTTCAAACCCGTAATGCTCCTTTAGCTGAAGCAGCTTTCTTAGATCGTGCAAGTAATGTGAACGCTCACTACGACTATAAAGAATTGAGTGATACAGCTGAAAATCACAATTATGGCGTGGGCGTTGAATATTTCGTACCAAATTCTGACTTCTATGTAGGCGCATCAGTCGGTCAAGACAAAGATAAATATGACAACATTGAAGACTTCGATACTACAATTTACGGTGCAGAAGTTGGTTACCTACCAGCTCCAGGCTTATTAATTGCTGCCGGTCTTAAAGGTTATGATAATGATTATGATGACGGCGTAGATCCTACTTTACGTGCAAAATACGTAACAACTTTAAGTAATGGTAAAGACATTAACCTTGAAGCGGGTGCTGCATTTGGTGATTTAGATGAGTATAACTTAGCTGCTGATTATTTCATCGATAAAACACTAAGTGTAGGTGTGGATTACTCAAGTGCAGATAAGGGTATTTATGACGACAGCGAATTTGGTATCTCTGCTCGTAAATTCTTTAACCAACAAGTAAGTCTTGAAGGACGTGTTGGATTTGGAGAGCACGGAAATAATGACTACAACAAATTTGGCTTAGCTGCGAAATACCGTTTCTAAGCTTTAAAGATTAGAAATATTACATAAAAAAATCCCATCCTAGGATGGGATTTTTTTTATGTTTGTTTTAGATCATTATCTAAACTTAATGCTCTAAATGTAAAACCTTGAGTTGTAAACTGACACTACCTTTGTATTCATTTTTATCCAACTCATAAACGAGTTTGACTTTTTCTTGATCAGCCTTAAAGTCATACTTCTCAAGTGCATTAAAGACAATTGCTTCAATCCACTGACCATTGTCTAGGACTAATTTTAATTTAAGATGCACTTCTTTAAGCCAGCGATGCTCCAAAACTTTAAACTCACCTTCAAAAACAGGATGGGGAAATTTTTGCCCCCAAGGTCCTAGTTGCTCAATTTGATCTACTGTATCAACAACAAAATCTTCATTTTTAAGCTCTCCATCTGTCCAAAGCAATGCTTGAAAAATTTCATCATCAGCTTCAGCAATCAATTGTTCAAAAACATGTTTGAACTCTATAAAATGTTCACGTTTAATGGTCAGCCCAGCTGCTGCTGCATGTCCACCAAAAAAACTAACTAAATGTGGATATCGCTCAGCCACTTTTTCAATACTGTCACGAATATGAATCCCTTCAATAGATCGAGCGGATCCTTTGATGTGAATTCCATCTTTGTCTGGCGCAAATACGATACTTGGGCGGTGGAACTGTTCTTTTAATCGTCCCGCGACAATTCCAATCACGCCTTGATGCCAATGTTCTTCAAACATGATCAATGCTGAAGGCAATTGATCTTGATTAAACTCCAATTGATCAATCACAGAGAGTGCTTCTTGCTTCATCTCTGTTTCAACAAATCTGCGCTCTAAATTCAACTCATTCAATTGTCGTGCAAACGCATATGCCGTTTGCATATCCTCTGCAAGCAAGCATTCGATACCAATATTCATGGTATCCATACGCCCTGCCGCATTCACACGCGGTCCGATCACAAAACCTAGATCCTGTGCTTTTAGATCCTTAGGATCACGACCTGCGATGTCTAATAAGGCTAAAATACCCGAACGACATTGGCTAGATTGAATGCGTTTAACACCTGCATCCACCAATATACGGTTATTAAAATCTAAGCTAGCAACATCCGCATAGGTACCGAGTGCAACTAAATCCAAATATTGCGTCATTTTAGCGACAGATTTATTTAACTTTGACCGATGACTACTCAAATTTGCCAATAGATAAAATGCAACACCGACTCCAGCCAAAGCCTTACTTGGAAATTCACAGCCTAACTGGTTCGGATTGACCACTGCTTCAGCTTTAGGCGTTTCTTTGGTGGTTAAATGATGATCCGTAATAATCACCTTCATTCCATGTGCTTGAGCTTGATCTACACCCTCATGACTTGAAATACCATTATCCACTGTGATTAATAAATCAGGCGTAAAAGTCACAAATGCCAAGTCTGCAATTGCAGGCGTCAACCCATAACCATATTTAAAACGATCAGGCACTAAGTATTCAACATCAGCACCCATTTCACGCAGTGCCAACACCATCAGTGCAGTACTGGTTGCACCATCAGCATCGTAATCACCAACAATGACAATTTTTTGATGGGTATCAATCGCCTCATCAACGATCTGAATTGC
Organism: Acinetobacter sp. CY81; assembly: GCF_059515925.1. Classification (NCBI taxonomy): domain Bacteria; kingdom Pseudomonadati; phylum Pseudomonadota; class Gammaproteobacteria; order Moraxellales; family Moraxellaceae; genus Acinetobacter; species Acinetobacter sp. CY81. Next base: position 149,598 of record NZ_JCAKNC010000004.1, on the reverse strand, counting down.
TTGTTCTAGCCCTTTCATTTGAGGTACAAGTAAATGCTTCAATTTAAGTTCTAGCTCTAACTCGGATTGCACTCCACGTCGCGCTAAAATTTGAGCAAACAAAGGCGACAAACCCTGAAATAATTCAGGGCTCGTTAAAAATGGTCGTTGTTGAATTCGAATTTTAGGCATTTAAGGCATCAATCGTTGTAATGTCCATTGACCTTCGATTCTTTCATAACTCAAGCGGTCATGTAAACGATTTGGGCGTCCCTGCCAAAACTCATAATAATCTGGTATCAAACGATAGCCACCCCAGAACTCAGGTTTAGCAAGTTCAGCTTTTGTCGCGACATTATCATATAAAGTTTGAAACCTTGACTGTAGTTCTTCACGACTTTCAATCACACCACTTTGCGGCGTACTAATATGCGCTGCAATTTGGCTGTCTCGAGGACGTTTATGATAATAGTCGGTCGACTCATCTAAAGAGATCTTGCCCACTCGACCACTGACCCGAATTTGGCGTTCAAGCTCAGGCCAGTAAAACAAAAGCTCAGCATAAGGATTTGCAGCTAAATCTAAACCTTTTTGACTGTCGTAGTTGGTATAAAAATCATAACCAGCTTCAGTCGCACCACGCAGTAGAACCGTTCTCACATGTGGACGACCTTGCGCATTGGCTGTCGCCAATGACATTGCATAGGGTTCATGTAACCTGATTTCAAGAGAGTGATTAAACCAGCTTAAAAATTGTTCATGAGGGTTTAAAGCAACCTGAGTTTCGTGTAATTCATCTTTTTGATAACTTAAACGAAGCTCACTTAAATCTTTAATCAAGTCACTCATCTTTTATACCTTTCAAACCGCATTAAGTCGTACAGCATCTGCAAGTGAATGTGCAAGTGCCTTTACTTCTTCAAGATCATCACCTTCAACCATCACACGAATCACAGGTTCAGTGCCTGATTTACGAATCAGTAAACGTCCACGCCCCTTAAGTTGAGCTTCTGCTTTATCAAATTCAGTGACCAATGCAGGGACAGCATAGGGATCGAACATCGCCTCTAAACGAACATTCACCAATACATTCGGAAGTAGCTTAAATCCATCAACCAATTCATGTAGCGCTTTCTGTTGTTCAACCATCACAGTCAATACCTGTAATGCTGCAATGATCGCATCACCCGTGGTGCTCTTATCTAAAGTGAGAATATGTCCTGATGGCTCACCACCTGTCACCCACCCCTTTTCCTCTAAACCTTGCAATACGTAGCGATCACCTACTTTTGCACGAAGCAATGGGACTTCAGCTTTTTCAAGTGCAAGTTCAAGCGCCATATTACTCATGAGCGTACCCACAATACCTGCAGGTTTTTTAGCACTTTGAGTCGCAAGAATATAAAGAATATGGTCACCATCTATCAGGTTTCCATCTTTATCGACCAATATGACACGATCAGCATCACCATCAAAAGCAATCCCTAAATCTGCTTTGTGTTCAATCACTGCTTTCTGCAGGGCTTCAGGATGGGTTGAACCACAATTTTCATTGATGTTCATACCTGTAGGGTCATTGTGAATCGCAAATACTTTTGCACCTAGTTCACGGAAAACTGCAGGACCGACATTGTAAGCAGCACCGTTGGCACAATCGACAACAATGGTTAAATCATTCAAATCGAGATGATATGGGAATGTTGATTTACAAAATTCGATATAGCGTCCATTGGCATCTTTAACACGTACACTTTTACCTAAGTTTGCCGTGTCTTCAATGACCATGTCTTTTTCAAGTTCAGTATTTATTTCATTTTGAAGTTCTTCAGGTAATTTTTTCCCTTCAGCTGAGAAAAATTTAATTCCATTATCAAAATAAGGATTATGCGATGCTGAAATGACAATACCTAAACTAGCATGCAAAGCACGAGTCAAATGCGCAATAGCCGGTGTAGGCAATGGTCCAAGTAAATGAACATAGACACCTGCTGCATTCAAACCTGCTTGTAATGCTGCTTCTAAAATATAGCCAGATAAACGTGTATCTTTACCTAAAACCACAATTGGTTTGGCTTTTTTTGTTCTTCGTTTTAATACTTTTCCTGCCGCAAATCCTAGTTTTAATGCAAACTCAGGTGTAATTGGAAGTTCACCAAATTTACCGCGAATACCATCTGTACCAAAATAACTCATTTTTTACCCGCTTATTATCTGTGCTTTTTCGCACTTCGCTTTCATATCCCTACTTTACACTAAATAAAAAAAGCCGTCATAAACTGACGGCTTTTTAAATCATAAAGACTGCTAAATTGTGACCAATACGTGAGTAAAATTCACTCACGTAGCTATCGGTATTAACCTACGCGATAGTTCGGTGCTTCTTTAGTAATCGTCACATCATGAACGTGTGATTCAGACATACCTGCAGCAGTAATTTTAACGAATTTCGCATTTTCACGAAGGTCATTAATTGTAGCTGAACCGGTATAACCCATTGAAGAACGTAAACCACCCATCATTTGATGAACGATATTCCCCATTGGACCTTTATAAGGCACACGACCTTCAATACCTTCTGGTACAAGCTTTTCAGCACCCGCTTTAGAGTCTTGGAAGTAACGGTCAGCAGAACCTGTAGAACCCGCCATTGCACCCAATGAGCCCATGCCACGGTAAGCTTTGTAGTAACGACCTTGGAAGAATTCAACTTCGCCTGGTGCTTCTTCTGTACCAGCCATCAATGAACCAACCATGATTGTACTCGCACCTGCACCAATCGCTTTCGCCATATCACCAGAGAAGCGAATACCGCCATCTGCGATCAATGGAATTTGCTCTTTTAATGCATTTGCAACAGAATCAATTGCAGACATTTGTGGCATACCAATACCAGCAACAATACGTGTCGTACAGATCGAACCAGGACCAATACCCACTTTAACGGCATCAGCACCTGCATCTAACAATGCAAGAGCAGCATCACCAGTTGCGATATTACCGCCAATCACTTGAACTTGTGGATAGTTTGCCTTTACCCAACGAACACGCTCAATAACACCAGCAGAGTGACCATGCGCTGTATCTACAACAATGGCATCGACACCAGCTTCTACCAATGCTTCAACACGGCTTGGTGTTTCTAAACCCGTACCTACAGCTGCACCAACACGTAAACGACCCAAGTCATCTTTACAGCTGTTTGGATAAAGCTCAGCTTTATTGAAATCTGTAACGGTGATCAAACCTTTCAGTTCGTTATGCTCACCAACAACAATCACTTTTTCAATACGATTTTTTTGAAGAAGTGCTTGGATATTTTCTTTTGATTCGTTTTCACGAACTGTTACGAGGCGATCTTGACCTGTCATAATATTACTTACAGGTTGTTCAAGATTGGTTTCAAAGCGTGTATCACGACCTGTCACGATACCAACAACTTTTCCATCCTTCACTACAGGTACACCACTGATATTATTGGCTTGCGTAATCGCAATCAATTCACGAACAGTTGTTTCTGGTGTCACAGTGATAGGATCTTTCACCATACCTGCTTCGAATTTTTTCACACGACGTACTTCTGCAGCTTGAGCAGCAATATCCATGTTTTTATGCAAAATACCAATACCACCATTTTGTGCCATAGCAATCGCCATACGTGATTCAGTCACGGTATCCATTGCTGCTGATACTAGGGGGATATTAAGTTGAATGCCACGTGTCAGGCGTGTCTTTAGAGAGACATCTTTTGGGAGGACAGTAGAGTAGGCAGGGAGTAATAGAACATCATCGAAGGTTAACGCGTCTTGAACGATGGTCAACATAACAGTCTCGCTGGTAATTTCCGTGAGCTATTATATACAAATTTTAGCTTAAATTTCATTTTTTATTGTGCACAATTATGATCTCATTTAGAAAATTCAATTTATTCTTTAATATCAAAATAATAAGCATTTGATGAATAACAACAACCCCCTCTCGTATTTTCACAATTTAATGTTCAATAGTATCAGCCAATATCACACAGTCCATTGCTGAATTCAAAAAGGCATAACATTCTCAGTTATTCATGGTCATAGCAGTCGCTTGTAACCATTTTTGATACTGAATCGCTAAACCATATCAATTATGGATCAATCGTGTATTTAACATACCTGATCATAGTCATCATCATTATTTGGCATAGGTTGTTCCACATCGACCAATGGGATCAAACCATGTGCATGACGTGCCTTATTACATTGTTCATCGCCTGCTTGCACTTCTTTACAGGAAGAACTACGGTGCTCGTACATCGTACAACTGACCTGCTGTCCAATTTCCCCTAACAACATCACGCAGCGTGGATTTTTTTGGTTTGTGCCTTTCATGCATGAATATACAGGTGATAATTGTTCTATCACATCACTAGGCATGGTTTCTCCTTCTGCCCAATAAAATGACACTCTAAAAAAGGCGCAACACGCCCCACAACTTAAGCACGCATCCTGTGCAGGTATTTGAGACAACATATTTTTAAAATTCTCGTAGTCAAAAAAACCTCTTCCATTTTGATGCAATGAAAGAGGTTGAAAATAGATTTTTACTTGGCAAATCTTAAAAATTTTTTTTATTTAACTCAATATTTTTTTCAATTTTTTAGACTACTGTGGGCAAGAAAAGACTGTTTCATCCATCAAATCGATACCGCATTGTAGATTTTCAATCCAATCTAAAAATTGGTTAATCATTTCTTTACCAATAAAAGGTGAACCATGCTGAGGAACGATCATTTCCACGTCCATTTCACGAACCATTTTCACCCATAAGCGAATCACTCGATTCGAACACATATAGCGCTGATGGAAGCCCTTCATTTTAGGAATATGGCTATTAAAATCAACCAACTGATCTGCTGCATCCTCAACCATAGATGCACCCATATCTCCAGAAAATAAAATCTTAGAAATCGGATCATAAAATTGGAAATTACCAACTGAATGCAGAAAATGTGCTGGCACAGCAATAATCTTTGTTTGACCCAAAGAAATAGCAGCACCCTGATCTGGTAGTTCGATCAAACGGTCAAGCCAATTTCCTTTCATGCGATCACTCATGAATGCTGAGTTCAAATGTGGCAAGAAACGTGCCCAAAGCTTTGATGCGACTACTTTCGCATCAGTATAGACCAACCAACGTGGCATAGACGTGATGATGTCAGGATCTTGATGAGAAGCCATCACATAATCCAAATTGGTCAAACGTGTGTATTTATTCAGCTCCATTGTCAGTGGTACATAAGTTAAATCACCACCTGGATCCAACACTGCAGCACGACCATTATTGATAATCAGGAACTGATTGGCTTGAACACCCTCACCTTTCACTAAACTGGTAAAGCTGATGCATTTATGTATGCCATCATCATAGAGTACCTGTGATGTTGTGCGGTCAAGAGCCATGTTAATCCCCAAAAATCTTGCTTAAAATTGATTTTATTAATAGCTGATAACATATAGGGATTTATGTGAACTTACAATAAATAGAAATTCAAATTAACTTATATTTTTCAATATATTGTGACGTATTTTGCAAATAAAACCGAACGTTTTGCTCGGCTTTATTGTGTTCAAATTAGAATAAATAATGTTGAACCAGTGCACCAACACCCAATAAAAAGAAAATTGCCGCGCCAATTTTATGGATCAAAGGAATTGGAAGTTTATCTGCTAATTTATTACCGATAAATACGGCAGGTGCATTTGCCAACATCATACCGAGAGTTGTACCCGCTGTGACCCAAAAGATGCTATCAAAACGTGCTGCCAAAGCCACGGTTGCAATCTGGGTTTTGTCGCCAATTTCAGCCAAAAAGAACAAAACAAAAGTCGCTCCGAAAACACCATACTTTTGCCATTTATTGATATTTTCACTTTCGTCATCGAGTTGATCAGGCACGAGCATCCAAGCCGCCATGGCAATAAAGCCAATCGATACAATCCACAACAATATTTCAGGGCTAAGAACTGTAGTAATCCATTGACCAACGACGGCAGATATACCATGGTTGATGATAGTTGCTAACAGAATAGCAATCAGAATAGGAACTGGTTTTCGAAAGCGCGCTGCAAGAAGAAGAGCTAGAAGTTGGGTCTTGTCGCCCATTTCAGCGAGAGCAACAATAGCCGTAGAGATTAAGAACTCGTACATGGTGACTTTCTCTGGCTAGCATTTTTAAATACCAATGATCTACCTCTCCTGCTAGCCAAATGTGCAGAGTGGTAAATCAAAGGTCTTGCCAACAAAAGTAAGCTTTTACAAGCTCATTTGGTTCTTTGCTATGATGACCATGCTCGGTTTAGAGCAAATATGTTGACCATCACCCTTTTAACTTGCGTAAAAGGCGGCTACTCCCCAATGAAGTAAAGCAAGTATAAATCTCTTTTTAGCATTTTTCAAACCCAATAAAAAACCCCGCCTGAACGAGGTTTTGTTGAGTCTAAATTAATCTCACTAGATTAATAAAGTACGAATATCTTTCAGCAACTTCGTCAGTTTATTGGTGAAGCGCGCCGCATCAGCACCATTAATCACACGATGATCATATGACAATGATAATGGAAGCATTAACTTCGGATCAAAACCTTGACCATTCCAAACCGGTTGCATCGTCGCAGGTGAAATACCTAAGATCGCAACTTGAGGCCAGTTCACCAATGGCGTAAACGCTGTACCGCCAATTGCACCTAAGCTTGAAATTGTAAAGTTTGCCCCTTGAAGATCTTTCGGAGAAAGTTTTTTATCACGCGCTTTTTGACCCAAAACACCCAATTCAATTGCAATTTCTTTAATTGATTTTTGATCAGGATGACGTAGTACAGGAACTGTTAAGCCATCTGGCGTTGCAACCGCAATACCCATATGGATTTCATTGCGAAGCAATACAGATTTACCATCATCAGCTAAATGACTTGCAAACTCACGCTCTTCTTTCAACAAATGCGCAACAGCTTTAATAATGAAAGCCATAATCGTCAGGCTAATACCATCTTTCTTAAAGTTCCCTTTAAGATCATTGCGCCATGCTTCAAGCTCTGTAATATCCGCCAAATCAAACTGAGTTACTTGAGGAATATAGTTGTTTAAAGACAACTGCGGAATTGAAACTTGCTGTAAGCGTGTTAATGCTTTTTCTTCAACATCACCAAATGCATCAAAACTTGGAAGTTTTGGTAAACCCGCAGCAACCGCTGTAGCTGATGCGACAACTGGCGCTGTTTGTGGTGCGGTTAAACGCATCTTCACATAAGCAACCAAGTCTTCTTTCATTAGACGTTGATGAGGGCCTGATGCTTTCACCTCCGCCAATACAACACCTAACTCACGTGCAAGCTTACGTACCGCAGGGCCTGCATATACATTAGCATTGGCAGCATTTTGCTCTTTCGTCAGTTTATCTGAAGCAGAATTTGTCTGAGTCGTTGCGACAACTACAGTATTTGCTGGAGTTGAATCTACTTTAGGAGCTACTGCTGTCTTAGTTTCAGCTTGAGCAGACTCTTTTGATGCAACGGGAGCAGCTTGACCTTCAGCCTCAATGGTCACTAAAGCAACGCCTTGAGACACACTTTGACCGAGCTCAACATGGATTGCTTTAATAACACCCGCAGTTGAACTTGGTACTTCAACTGAGGCTTTATCAGATTCAACCACACATAGACTTTGTTGAGCTTCAACGGTATCGCCAACTTTCACCAAAATTTCAGATACAGTTGCTTTATCTACACCTAAATCAGGAACGGTCACTTCTACTGCACCTGTTGGTGCTGGAGCAGTCGTTTTTTCCGAAGATGGTTTTTGGGTTGAAACAGCAGGTGCTTCTTCAACTTGAGTAGCTTGTTGAGCTGGTTGAGTTTCAGCTGCACCTGCAACTTTTACTTTTAGAATGACAACGCCTTCTTTAACGCTATCGCCTTCTTTGATCTCAACACTTTCAACAATACCAGCAACAGGACTTGGAACTTCTACAGTCGCTTTATCTGACTCAACCACCACTATGCTTTGGTCAACTTCGATTTCATCGCCAGCCTTAACGAGGACTTCACCGACTAATGCTTTTTCTACACCAATATCAGGTACCTGAACATTAATCACTTGTGATGTAGATGTAACAGATTTGGGAGCAACATCAACTTTAGTTTCAGCAACAGGCGCTGCCTTTTCTTCAGCTTTTGGCGCTTCTTCAACAGGGGTCGTCACTTGACCTTCAGCTTCGAGTTCAATCAGTACTGCGCCTTCCGCAACGCTATCGCCTAAGCTCACTAAAATACTTTTAACCACACCCGCAGAAGTGCTAGGCACTTCCACAGATGCTTTGTCAGATTCAAGCAGAACAATACTTTCATCTACAGCGATGGTATCACCCACTTTTACTAAAATTTCAGCAACAGTGGCTTGATCTACACCAATATCAGGAGTCGTAATTTGCATGCTTATTTCTCCTCTTTGTAGTCAGCTACAGCTTGTACAGATGGTGTTGCTTGAGGAGCCCAAGCGACCGGACGATCGGTATCTAATTCAAAGGTAGAGATCGCATCTTTCACTAAGCGTGCATCTACTTCGCCTTCATCCGCTAATTTCTTCAATGTCGCAACCACAATGTGCGCTGCATCTACACCAAAGTAGCTACGTAATTTAGCACGTGAATCTGAGCGTCCATAACCATCTGTACCCAATGCTACAAATGGACGGCTGTCTGGAAGATACGCACGAATTTGTTCACTGTACGCACGCATATGATCTGTTGCAGAAACCACAATACCATTGGTACTACGCAACTGTTTAGACACCCAAGACTCTTTAGTCTCTTCAGCCAATGGATGTAAGCGGTTATATTCTTCACATGCCATACCATCACGTGCCAGTTCGTTGAAACTTGTCACACTGTATACATTTGAATGAATTTGATATTCATCACGTAAAATTTGCGCCGCTTTAATCACTTCGCGAAGAATCACACCTGAACCCATTAGTTGAACAGTTGCTTTCTCATCTTCTTGTAGTAAGTACATCCCACGTTTAATGCCTTCTTCAACACCTTCAGGCATTTCAGGATGCTCGTAGTTTTCGTTCATTACGGTTAAGTAATAGAAAATACGCTCTTGGTTCACGTACATGCGTTGTAAGCCATCATGCACAATTACAGCAAGTTCATAACCAAAACATGGATCATAAGACACACAGTTTGGAATCGTGTTTGCAAGAATGTGTGAATGACCATCTTGGTGTTGTAAACCTTCACCATTGAGCGTGGTGCGACCTGCAGTCGCACCTAACAAGAAACCTTGTGCTTGAGCATCGCCTGCAGCCCATGCAATGTCACCAATACGTTGGAAACCAAACATAGAGTAGTACATGTACATTGGAATCATGGGTAAGTTATTGGTTGAATAACTTGTTGCCAATGCTGCCCAAGCACTCATCGCACCTGCTTCATTAATCCCTTCTTGAAGCATATGACCGTCTTTCGCTTCACGGTAATGCATCAATTGTTCTTGGTCTTCAGGTGTGTAATGCTGACCATTGGCCGCATAAATACCCAATTGACGGAACATACCTTCTAAACCGAAAGTACGGGCTTCATCAGGTACGATTGGCACAACACGGTCTTTAATTGCTTTTTCTTTTAACAAGGCAGCAATTAAACGTACCATCACCATCGTAGTAGATTGTTCTTTACCCTGCGAACCTTTTAACACCGCATCAAATACAGAAAGCTCAGGAATCGCAAGCTGTTCACTTTCTTTACGACGTGCAGGTAAATAACCACCTAAAGCTTCACGACGTGCTTTCATATATTTCAATTCAGGCGAGTTTTCGCTTGGACGATAGAAAGGTACTTCTTCCAATTGTTCATCGTTAAATGGCAAGTTGAAGCGATCACGTACATATTTTAAAGATTCGATTTGCATCTTTTTGATTTGATGCGTTTTGTTTACCGCTTCAATTTCATCAGATAAGCCATAACCTTTTACAGTTTTCGCAAGAATTACAGTTGGTTGACCTTTTGCCGTACATGCTTCTGCATATGCTGCAAATACCTTGTACGGGTCATGACCACCACGATTGAGATTATCAATATCTTCATCGCTTAAGTCTTTAATCAGCTCAGCCGCTTCCGGGTATTTACCGAAGAATTTTTCACGTGCATAAGCTCCGCCTTTCACTTGTAGACGTTGATATTCGCCATCAAGTGTTTCTTCCATCACCGCTTTAAGTGCACCAGATTCATCTTTTGCAAGTAGTGGATCCCAGTGACGACCCCAAACCACTTTAATCACACGCCAGCCTGCACCACGGAATAATGACTCAAGCTCTTGGATGATTTTACCGTTACCACGTACAGGGCCATCTAGACGCTGTAAGTTACAGTTTACAACCCAAATGAGGTTGTCTAACTTTTCACGACCAGCAAGTGAAATTGCACCTGTGCTTTCTGGCTCATCCATTTCACCATCACCGAGGTAAGCCCATACCTTACGGTTTTCTTCTTTAATCAAACCACGGTTCATTAAGTATTTTTGGATATGTGCTTGGTAAATCGACATGATTGGACCAAGACCCATCGATACTGTAGGGAACTGCCAATAATCAGGCATTAAGTATGGATGTGGGTAAGATGGTAAACCAACACCGTCTACTTCACGACGGAAGTTATTTAAATGTTCTTCAGTCAAACGACCTTCAAGGAAAGAACGTGCATAAATACCAGGGGCACAGTGACCTTGGTAATAAATCATATCGCCGCCAAAATTATCATTATTTGCGCGGAAGAAATGGTTAAAACCTACATCATATAAAGTTGCTGATGATGCAAAACTTGCTAAGTGACCACCTAAATCATCACCTGTTTTGTTTGCACGAAGAACCATTGCGAGTGCATTCCAACGGATCAATGCACGTATACGACGTTCCATATCCGCATCGCCTGGCATTGCAGGTTGTTCGGCAACTGAAATTGTATTGATATAAGGAGTGTTTAAACGCTGAAGAGGAACATGCTTGGCAATCGCTTGTTGATACAATTTTTCCAACAAAAATGCTGCGCGATCCGTTCCCATATGCTTTAAAACAGAATCAAACGCTTCCTGCCATTCTTGCGTTTCCTGTGCATCTGTATCGCCATAATACGCCATGTCTCGTCCTTTCCAATCTGCTAACTTTTAGATCTTATATGTATCATGTTTTAGTGGTATTCAGTTATGGTTACAACTGAATACGGATTTGGCTACTATTTAGTTTCGAAATAGTCATTGACCTAAATTTACACAGATAACAAAAAAACCGCCAATTATGGCGGTTTTTATACAAAATCAATTTTAAAATGATGTTAGCTTGTTCTTAGATGCTCAATAAAATCATTTTACGATTAAGACGGTGACCGTCTCAATCTAGATTAAAACATTAAGGCAACATTGCTAAATAAGTTGATGGATTTTTACGTTGACCATCTTTTACAACTTCATAATGCAAATGTGGACCAGTACAACGACCAGTACAACCTACATTGGCAATATGCTCACCTGCTGTCACACGGTCACCAACACGAGCAACCAAACGTGATGCATGTGCATAACGTGTTAAATAGCCATTACCATGGTTAATTTCAACGTATTGACCATAACCTGTACCCCAACCCGACTTAGTCACAATACCAGGACCTGTCGCATAAATTGGTGTACCGCTTGGTGCTGACATATCTAAGCCAGAATGACGTTCAGCGCGTCCACCCATAGTACGATTACCGTAGTTAGAGCTTACACGTTTCAAATCTGGTAGAGGATGCGTAACTAACCAAGAGTATGGAGAACTTGAAGAATAGCTTTTAGAATTATTCGATGCATATTTGCCAGCAAGAGATGCGTTATTCAATTCAATTGGCTTTTGCTTGCGGATTTCAACTTCTAAAGAAGTATTTGCTGGAATATCGAGATCATCAGGATGACTATAAGAACCTTGAGATAAGGTTTTTGTTAACTCTCCTAAACGATCTGGAGATGAAGCATTATTTACATCTAATTGAACCAAATCTGCGAAAGCTACTGAAGCTGCCGAAGCGGCTAAAGAAAATGCCAATAAAATACGTCGCGTATGCATAAAAACCTCATTAAACTGTTCTTACTTAAGTCTCTTACGTGATCTCGTCCTTGATATTCACTGAGAAGAGCGCCTAAGATTAGAACAAAACAATGTAGGAACAATGTATGTCAGAACCTAAAAACGTCTTTCAACAAACAAGACAACACATAAAAACAGGAAACTTGTCGTTTCTTACAAAGCAGGTTTTTGAATTTCAAAAACTTACTAAATTAATTCAACCTTTGTTGCCACCCAATGAAGCATGGCAGGTTGTATGTTATCAATACGGCATTCTAACGATTACCGGTGAAAATCAAGCCCTGATTAGTCAAGTCGGTTATCTTCAAAAACAGTATATTTCTCAATTATCACAAATTCATGAATTGAAAGATCTACAGAAAATCCAAGTTCGTTTAAGAGCAAAAACTCAAGAAGAACCTAAAAATACTAAAATCCCCAAACAAATTCCACCAGCAACTTTAGAAATGTTACATCACGCTGCTAGCTTTGTGAGCGACCCTAAGCTTAGCCAAGCTTTGGTACGTTTGGCAAGCAATAAAAAGTAACCAACGCGACAAACCAAGGATTAACTTCAATATTTAATGTGACAGCAATAACACTTTTTATAGTTACAATATAACATTGACCCACTAAGACAACGACTTATGTCACATTCACATATTGGATCGGACAAGATTTTGCGTCATCAAATGTTACAATTTCATAGCTGCTTGGATCACTTTTAACATTGCGTAACAATTGATTGTTGAGTGCATGTCCAGACTTATAGCCATCGAATTTAGCAATAATTTGATGTCCAAGAAGATATAAATCCCCTACCGCATCTAAAATTTTATGGCGCACAAATTCATCCGCGAAACGCAAACCCTCTTCATTTACCACACCTGTCTCATCTACACCAATGGCATTATCCAAACTTGCACCTAAAGCTAAGTTGTTGGATTTCAAATAGTCTAGATCTTTCATAAAACCAAATGTTCTCGCACCACTCACTTCATAAACAAAAGTTTCGGTCGAAAAATCAATGGTCGCTGACTGGTATTCTTTGGCAAATGCAGGATGATCGAAATCAATGGTGAAGTTTAACTGGAAGCCTTCATGGGGATGAAATATTGCACGTTTATCATCGATCAATGACTCAATAGGCTTAATAATTCTTACAAATTTCTTTGGTGAATCTTGTTCGACCAGTTCACCTTGCATGAGAAGGTAGATAAATGGCCCCGCGCTGCCATCCATAATCGGTACTTCAGAAGCTGAAACCTCAATGATCAGGTTATCAATTCCTAGACCCGCTATTGCACTCATCACATGCTCAATCGTGCCTACTTTAGCATTTTCCTGCACAAGATTTGAACACATGAATGCTTCTTGAATCAGCATTGCATCGGCAGGAATATCTATAGGCGGATTTAAATCGATACGACGAAAAACAATTCCCCCATCAGCGACATGTGGAACAAAGTTTATTAAAACTTTTTGACCACTATGCAATCCGATACCACTCGCTTTCACGACTCGCTTCAGGGTACGCTGTTTCAACATAGAGCTTCGATCTTCATCCAAATTTCCGCTATACGTTAGCACATTTAGCCATTGATAAAAAACAAAAAGGTAGCGCTTTTGCACTACCTTTTTTCGATACAGTTGATTCGTTTTAAGAATAAACTATTTACGTTGTTGATTTTTCAAATAATCTTGGATGCTCATTGGTGCAGAGCGTGGTGCAGCTGTTGGTGCAGCAACTGGCTCTTCAGCGTGTTGACGCTTGCTGATTGCAGGAACATCATCCTCTTCAACGACTGCATTTTGAGTAGCTTGTTGTTGAAAATGGTTTGAACTAGAACTCACGCTTGGACGACGTTTTGGTTCAGCTTCATTTGCATTTCGCGTTAAACCTGTCGCGATCACAGTCACACGAATTTCATCACGCGCGTCTTGATCAAATACTGTACCGAAGAATACTTCACCCTCATCTAAATCGACGATTTGGTTCACGACATCAGTAATGATTTCAGTTTCACGAAGGGTAATATCAGCGCCACCCGTGATATTAATCAACACACCTTTAGCATTCATGATATTCACGTTATCCAATAATGGACTACGAATCGCAAGACGAGCAGCTTCTTCAGCACGGTCTGTACCGCTACTCTTGCCTTCACCCATCATGGCATAGCCACGTGTGCTCATCGCAGTTTTCAAATCGGCGAAGTCAAGGTTAATATGACCAGGACGAACAACCAAATCAAAAATACTACGCACAGCGCTTAGTAATACATCATCCGCTTTGCGATACGCATCTTGCATTGAAATATCACCATAAACGCTTAAAAGACGCTGGTTTGGAATGATAATCAAAGAATCTACATGTGCTTCAAGCGCCTCAATACCTTTTTCAGCTGAGCGTTGACGACGGCGACCTTCAAAGTTAAATGGTGTTGTTACAACACCAACAGTCAAAATACCCATTTCTTGAGCAATTTCAGCCACAACAGGTGCTGCACCCGTACCTGTACCGCCACCCATACCTGCGGTGACGAATACCATATCCGCACCTTCAAGGTGTTGACGAATCAACTCACGGCTTTCTTCAGCAGCAATTTGACCTACATCTGGATTAGCACCTGCACCTAATCCACGTGTGCTTTGTTGACCCAATTGAATTTTAAATGGTGCATTCATACGGTCTAGCGCTTGCTTGTCCGTATTTGCACATACAAATTTCACACCTTGGATGTCTGATTGCACCATGTGTTGTACAGCATTACCACCGCCACCACCAACACCAAACACAGTAAAACGGGCTTGACCGTTGTTATCGGTTTGTTCATCTTCTAAAAATTCAAATGAAGCCATGACCTTAAATATTCCTAAATTAATATGGCAGTCACTTAAGCCCGTATACTGCCTTGATCTTCAATAATAAAAATTGTTTTTAGGATGCTTTGCATCGCACGTATTGTCAAGCAGATGACGCAACACTTACAACTTGCGAACAAGACACCCTAAAAAAATAAACTTAAAAAATGCCTTTTAATTTGTTATTGAGAGCATTCCAACCATTCATGACTCGATCTAAAAAAGGACGTGTGCCCACTTCTTCAGGCTCTTCAACCGATTCTTGCAATTCGCTTTGACTAAATAATAATAAGCCAGTCGCTGTTGCATACATCGATCTACGTAATGCTGGTAAATGCTGATCTTCAGCATAGACTTGCAAAGGCGGATTACCTAGATGTGCCGAGACACCGAGTATACGTCTAGATAAAGTCACCATACCTTCAATTTGACAGACATCACCACTTAATACCACACCATGATACAAACTTTGTAATGCACCACGACTTTCAAGCTCAGTACGCACCATCCCTAAGATTTCTTCATAGCGCGCAATGATGATTTCTGACAACTCAATTCGGCTAATGGATTGTGGACCATCAATTGCTTCAAACTCAATCATATGATCAGGTTTAACTTGATGAATATCCACACAACCATAAAGAAGTTTTAAACGTTCAGCTTCTTCTGTCGTCGTTTGCAATACGGATGCAATATCACGAGTGACATTTTCACCGCCACGCTGAATCGTATGTGCAAGAACCAAATGTCCTTCGATATACACGGCAATATTGGTCGTTCCCGCACCAATATCGAGCAAGCATACGCCATACTCTTTTTCATCTTTTAATAATGAACCTTCAGCGGTTGCAAGACAAGAGACCACCATTTTTTCAACAAAAATATTCGCCCCTTTCATTGCACGATCAAGGTTCTGCATGGTGCTAATCGGCAACATCATTAACTGATAATGCGCCGTCATACTATTGGCAGACAAATTAATCGGATTGTGTACCCATTCAGTCGCATCATCCAATTCAAAACCCAGTGGTACAGCACTTGCCAAATAATGATCTGAAGTCATATGACTTGCTTTTGCTAACTCTAGTGCACGTACAACTTCAGTAGTGGTAATAGTTCGTTCTGGATTTGCAATCGGCGTACGACCTGATGCATAAAAACTTTGTAATTCTGTACTTGGAATTGACACCCACGCTGAATGCACACGGCATTCCGCCATATCTTCTGCTTCTTGTACGGCATTTTTAATTGCAGTGATGACTTTTTCTAGGCTGACGATTTTGCCTTTATTCATGCCTTTGTTGCGTGCGCTAGCCATACCAATGACCTGAATATTATCAGGGGCATGTACTTTGCCTATAAGAACTGAAACTTTATGTGTCCCAATGTCTATCGCAACAACTGAGGGAACAGCTTCACTCATCATTCACTACCATCTTCTTCATTGTTTAGGTACGGCTAAATTGCCACTTTATAAAGCCACGTATTATGGCTGTCCAACACTTGTATCCGCAATGTTTATGTCATTAATGGTTACAACAAACTGACCATTTAGTATTTTCGGTGGTGTTGCATTTTTCCATTGGATAGCCAGACCATTTCTATATCGTAAATCAATCGCTGAAACACGTGACCAAACAGGCTTTAAATCTGTTTGTACCAGTTGGCTCAGACGCTGTAGCTTACTCATTGTCTGATCTTGATCCACAATAATACGTAGACCTGAATCAAACTGCATAAACCACGTTCTACGATCTGTTAAATACAATTCTTTTAATCTTAAATTTGCGGGGTGAAACAACTGATTAATCTCGTTGTAACGACGCATCATCACTTTAGACTGATCCAAAGGTCCATGTAACAATGGCAAACTCGAATGATTTCTTGCGAAAGCTTCCGTAAACACTTCGCCTTCATCACTCAATAATCGTCCTGTTCCCCATCGAGCAATAGGATGTCTAGGCATCACACGGACGCGAATCCCATTGGGCCATGCCCGTGAAACCACCACGCGATCAACCCATGAAATATCCAGACTACGATCACGAATCTGTTCTAAATCAGATGTAAAATAATTATCTTTAATTACGGGTGCTAAATGCTGAGTCATTTGCTGTTTTTCAACATCAGACGTTGCACCAACCACTTCTAAAGTTGCAACTTTTGCATCAGTAATCACTTTGTAGGCTGCATATATTCCAGCGAAAAGCGCACAAAATGCCACAACCAAAAGTAGCCAACCGCCTGCATGAATTAACTTTTCTTTGCGAGTCGGTGGTTTCTCATGGATCGATGTAATTGCAGCACGTTTACGGCGCATTGACGCTGGAAGTTGAGCCATATCTTAGTGTGTTTCTTTCGCTAAAGTTTGCTCTAAAATCGCTACGCAAAGCGCCTCGAAATCATAACCCACAGCATTCGCAGCTTTTGGCACCAATGAATGACTGGTCATACCTGGAACAGTGTTCACCTCTAATAGCCAGAACTGACCTTGCTCATCCTGCATCGCATCAATACGCCCCCAACCACTTGCACCAACCGCTTGGAAAGCACGTAAGCAAAGCTCTTGGAGTTGTTTTTCATCCTCAGCAGATAAGCCACATGGAATGCCATATTCAACATCATTACGCATATATTTCGCGTCATAATCGTAAAATGCTACATCTGCAGGGGGTTGAAGACGAATCACAGGCAAAGGTTGACCATTTAAGAATGAAATCGTGTATTCACGACCTGTAATCCATTTCTCAGCCATCACAACAGCATCATGTTGAGTTGCTTTTTCAATGGCATTTGCCAAATCTTCAGCTTTTTCAACCTTGCTCATACCAACACTTGAGCCTTCATGAACAGGCTTGATGATTAAAGGTAGACCCAAAGTTGCAACCACTTCAGCCAAATCAGTTTCTTGACTGACAATACGATAAGGTGCAGTTGGAAGCTCAGAACCCTGCCAAATTTGCTTGGTTTTAACTTTATCCATGCCAATCGCAGAACCTTGAACGCCAGTGCCTGTATACGGAATATTTAGCCACTCCAATACACCTTGAATCTGACCGTCCTCACCACCACGACCATGCAATACAATAAATGCGCGATCATAGTTTACCAGTTCAGTCACACTACGTTCTTTAGGATCAAACCCTTCAGCGTTCACGCCACTACGGACTAATGCTTCTAGTACAGCTTTACCACTATCTAATGAAACCTCACGCTCTGCAGATTTACCACCGAGCAACACAGCAACTTTGCCGAATTTAGAAGCATTTGACACGTTTATATCCTTAAACTTTATAACATTGGTCAATTAAATTTGATCTATCAAGATCATCACACACCGTGATTTTTCAAATATAGATTACTTTAAATAGAGCTGGTTTTGAGCCAATTCAATTGAAATTGCTCCCACGTTACCCGCACCTTGTGTTAATAACAAGTCATTCGCTTGTAACACTTTTTGTATCACAGGTTCGAGGTTTCCTTCTACAGGATCAATTAAGATCGGCTCGACCTCACCACGTAAGCGGATACTACGAGCAAGTGCACGACTATCTGCGCCCACGATTGGCTTTTCACCCGCAGAGTAAACTTCAAGTAAAAGTAATTGATCTACCTGCGACAATACATCAACAAAATCATCGAAACAGTCACGCGTACGACTATAACGATGCGGTTGGAACAACATTACTAAACGACGATCAGGATGACTCGCACGTGCGGCCTTAATCGTTGCCTCAACTTCTTTAGGGTGATGACCATAATCATCAACCAATTTAACTGTGCCTTCACCTAGTTCAAATTCACCTTGGACTTGGAAACGACGACCGACACCGCTAAAGCTTTCTAAAGCACGCGCAATCGCAGCATCAGATACACCTTCATCTGTTGCAATGCCAATCGCAGCCAAAGCATTCAAGATATTATGCAACCCAGGCATATTGATCGTTAAACGCAGAGGCTCTTTGTTTTTACGCAATACAGTAAAGTGAGATTGCATACCTTCTTGAGCCACATCAATCGCACGAATATCGTTATCTTCTTCAAAACCATAAGTTAAAACTGGACGGCCAATACGCGGCATGATTTCACGAATGTTCGCGTCATCACCACACACCACTGCCAAGCCATAAAATGGAAGCTTTTGCAAGAATTGGATAAACGTATCTTTCAATGTATCGAAGCTACCGCCATAAGTATCCATATGATCTGCATCGATATTGGTCACAATCGCAGCCATCGGCTCTAAATATAAGAACGATGCATCAGACTCATCTGCTTCGGCAACGATATAACGACTCGCACCTAACGCAGCATTCACACCTGAACGATTCAATAGACCACCAATCACATAAGTCGGATCCATGTTTTCTTCAGCCAACATACACGTCACTAAACTTGTTGTCGTGGTTTTACCATGTGTGCCTGCAACCGCAATACCATGACGATAACGCATCAATTCACCCAGCATTTCTGCACGGCGAACCACAGGAATACGGTTTTCAAAGGCTGCTTTAATTTCTAAATTTTCAGTATCGATTGCTGTTGATACCACCAAAACATTGGCATTTTTAATATTTTCAGCAGCATGACCGATATAAACTTTAATACCGTTTTCTTCAAGCTGAGCAGTCGTTTTAGAAGCCTTGATGTCAGAACCTGAAACTTTGTAGCCTTGGTTTTTCAAAACTTCAGCAATACCACACATTCCCGCACCACCGATACCCACAAAGTGGATATGTTTAATACGGCGCATTTCTGGAATTTTAATCAAGTTTTTTGCTTTATCAGCAGGTGTTGATGGAGACATAATTTACTCTAAAACTTACAAATCTTGAATTAAACCAACCACACGCTGTGTTGCGTCAGGCTGGGCATGTTGACGTGCTTTTACTGCCATTTCCATGAGTAATTGACGGTTCATTAATGGCGTCAAAACGTCTTTCAATGTATCGAGCGTCATGGTGGACTGCGGACAAATTTTTGCAGCCCCAATTTTTTCTAAAAACTTTGCATTTGCAGTTTGATGATCATCTACAGCGCTAGGTAAAGGCACAAATACTGCAGCAACACCGGCTGTTGCAACTTCAGTCACCGTTAGAGCCCCAGCTCTACAGATAATCAAATCGGCATCGCTATACGCTTTTGCCATATCTTCAATGAAAGGCTGAACTTCAACAGTTAAAGAAGTTAGCGCATTCTCATAACGAGCACGTGTCGTTTCAGCATGGTTTTGACCACTTTGATGAAACACTTGCATCGGAATGTTCAGTTGCTTTAAAGCTTCCGGAATACGTTCATTGAGCGCTTGCGCACCTAATGATCCCCCAACGATCAAGACACGAATTGGCTCACCCGCCTTTTCTCGCTCTTGATAACGCCAAGAAGGATTTAATATTTCAGCAATTTCTTTTCGAACAGGGTTACCCGTCGTAACAATCTTATCATTGGCAGGAAATGTATCTGGAAATGCCTGACAGACAATCGTAGAGACACGAGCCAGTTGAGTATTGGTAAATCCTGCAACCGCATTTTGCTCATGGATAATCACAGGAATACCCAAAATTTTAGCTGCCAACCCACCAGGACCTGCTACATAACCACCAAATCCTACTACAGCATCAACTTTCAGCTGTTTCATATATAGCATAGCGCTCAATGTCGCTTTCATAATTTTAAATGGCGCTGCTAATTTACGAACTAAGCCGTTACCGCGTACACCTTGAATATCGATTTGGTAAATTGGAATATCATGTTGTTTTAATAAACGGTTTTCCATACCTGTTGGCGTTGCAAGCCAAGACACCTGACAGCCTTCTTGTTGTAATTTTTTTGCAACAGCAAGGGCTGGAAATACATGTCCACCAGTACCTGCAGCCATCATCATGACATGCTTTGGTGCGCTTCGTTGAGGTTCGGTCACAGTTCTTTCTTCAATTCTTAAATATGGATAATAAAATTCGATTTTCTACAATCGATTGTAATCACAATTGCATAGCCATGAAAGATTATTTACTTTTTTTCAACAGGCATTCGATTGGTTTTTTCTACTATTTTTAAAGTTTAAACTAGATTTATTATTAAGGTTGTTATTTTTCTTAGACTTAAGTGAAATATTAAGCCTATTTAAAATCTCAACCATCACTCTAAACCTATAACTCAAGTTGATTAAAAATCATATTTTGTTAGGGGCTTAACAGATTTAAATGACATAAATATTCATATATTTTTTAAATCAGCTCAGGCTTAAAGACTATATATTGATCTTTCAGCATATGGTAATTTTTTTATCTTTAATTTATTAAATTTCAATAAATTAATTTAGATTAGGATCATGAAACGGAATCTCATGCCAAAATTATCATTACGGGATTTATGGATTATTTTAGCCGGCTATTTAGCAGCTATCCACATTGGAAAACTTTCTGTTGTTCTTCCCACCCTACAAAAAGAACTTCAATTAACACTGACACAAGCAGGACTTTCTATATCTATCGTGCAAGGTGCAGGCATGTTGTTTGCTCTTGCTATTGGTGCTTTTTCTGAAAAATTAGGTTTAAAACGCTGCTTGATTGGTGGCTTAACCATTTTGGGTACAAGTAGTATTGCTGGATTTTGGATCGATAATATCGCAATGCTTTATTTCTTTCGATTTACTGAGGGCATTGGTTTTTTAACCATTTCGCTTTGTGCACCTGCAATTTTAAAACGTATAAGCCAACCTGAAACCATCAGTTTTAAAATGGGTTTATGGAGTTCATATATGGGACTCGGTGTCAGTATCGCTGTGTTTACCATCCCATTTATTTTAGAGTTTCTCCATTGGCAACAGATCTGGGTCATTTTAGGATTAGTATGTTTTGTTAGTGCGCTGTTGATTCAACTCTTTTTAAATCTCGATACCACCTCTTCAACAGCACCAATGAGTATATCTTCCACCCAATCCAGTCTGAGTCAAATTATTGGTGCAACGCTAACACATCCACCTATTATTTGTTTAGCTTTGGTCTTTGCATGCTATGCCAGCCAATGGACATCTGTTACCAGTTTTTTACCCAGCCTTTATGTTGAAAATGGTCTGAGCTTAAAAATGACAGGCTTATTGGTATCGCTCGTGGTGGTTGCCAATTTAGGCGGAACATTTGGTGCTGGCATGTTGTTGCAAAAAGGTTGGACAACACAAATGTTACTGACGATTGGATTTGTGGGTATGTTTGTCACCAGTATTTTGACTTTTACAACCAATAGCTGGTTACCTTTCGAAATCCAATTTTTAAACGCTGTATTATTTTCAATGATTGGTGGCGTCATTCCAACCACCATCTTTTCTATGACGCTGCATTATGCACCTTTTGCCAGTGCTGCCGCAGCCAGTATGGGCTTAGTCATTCAATGTTCAGCTCTCGTACAATTCTTTGTCCCGCCTTTAAGTGCTGCTTTTGTCTCAGCAACCCACACATGGGCAAGTATGAGTATCGTGACTTCAATTTTGTGCTTTATCGCACTCTCCATCCTGTTTATATTTTTTAAACGTTATGCGAAATAAAAAGAGCCTCATTGGAGGCCCTTTTTAATCATAATCCAACTTATCGGCTTAAGCCTGACTCTAAAACATCAAATAAATCATCGGCAATTGAAGTTCCAAATTGGTCATCAATTTCACGGATACAGGTTGGGCTGGTCACATTGATTTCAGTGACATAATCACCAATCACATCTAAGCCAACAAATACCAAACCTTTTTCTTTTAGGAATGGACCAACTTTTGCGGCAATGGCTTTATCATTTTCAGTTAAAGGACGAGCTTCGCCTAAACCACCCGCCGCCAAGTTACCACGGACTTCACCATTTTGAGGAATACGTGCAAGGCAGTAAGGTACTGGCTCACCATTCACCATCAAAATACGTTTATCACCATCCACAATTTCAGGAATATAACGCTGTGCCATAATCGGCTGTTGACCCAATTCGGTTAACATTTCCAACGTTGAACCAATATTTGCGCCATCTGCTGTCAGACGGAAAATTCCTGTTCCACCCATGCCATCAAGTGGTTTTACAATGACATCACCATGTTGTTTAAGGAATTCACGAATCAGACTTTGTTGTGAAGTCACCAAAGTGGGTACTTGAAGATCAGGGAACTGTGTTGCAAATAGTTTTTCATTACAATCACGTAGGCTTTGTGGCTTGTTAATAATCCAAGCACCTTCACGTTCAGCTTGTTCTAAAATATACGTCGTATAGACAAAGTTCATATCGAAAGGTGGATCTTTACGCATGAGTACAACGTCATAATCCGCAATCGATTCTTTTTGTTTTTCGCCCAATTCATAATAGTGATCGTAGTCTTCAAACACTTGAAGCGGTGCAATCAAACCAAAGGCTTTGCCTTGATCAATATATAAATCTTGCTGTAATGCATAACCGAGTTGATGCCCACGACGTGACGCTGCCCAAAGCATTGCCATAGTTGAGTCTTTTTTAAGGTTTACATTTTCGATGGGATCCATCACAACAAGTACGCGCATGTGTCTGTGCTCTTTGAATTTCAATGCCGAAAAGTATAGCCGAGTTTAAACTTTTCTTTTTCTTAATTTTGGTAATGCTTCTCTAGATAAAATATAGACAGAGATCACAAAATATACCAACATACCAAGCGATAAAAATTAAGAGAAACTTCAAATTTTTATTAGCCAGAAAACTAAATCAAAATGGATAAGAAATAATGCAGCAACTTTGGAATCGCTTAGAAACCTTTTTACAAGAAAATCATCCTGAAATATTTAAAGACCTTGCACCACCTGCAACAGATGCAGAAATAGCTGATTTAGAAAATAAAATCGGGGTAAAACTCCCTGATGATTTTGTCGCATGTTTAAAAATTCATAATGGTCAATTTGGTCGTGCAGATGGCTTATTTGATGAATCAGAATTTTTATCTACTTCACGTATTTTTCAAGAATGGTCAGTTTTAAAAGGTATTCTAGATACTGAAGATTTTTTCGATTCTGATGAAGAAGCTGGGTCTAGTGATGGAGTAAAAATCATCTGGTGGAGCGCTAGATGGATTCCATTTATCAGCTATGGTAATGGTGACAATTGGAGCATCGATTTAGACCCTGCGGAAGATGGTACTGTAGGGCAAGTCATTACTTTTTGGCATGAAACCTTTGAACGTGAAAAAGAAGCGAATAGCTTTAAAGAATGGTTCTCTAATTTTATCGATCAACAAATTGATGGCTAAGCTTAATATCGATTTCACAGAGTACAAATAAATTTTCCACGTGTACTAAAGCAATAAATCTCCTTCTGTAAATTGACTTTTCTACAAAGATGAACTGGCGGAAGGAGTTCAATTTTTCTAAATCGATGTATTCGATTTAATGTATTTTTTAATGAACATGCTTTAGTCCAAGCATCTTCATATTTGTTTTTCAAAGATATAATCAGATGTACGTGATGGGTCACGACATAAATCCAATCTGACCTGACAATTTTTGCCTTTGCTTGATTCTTTGAGCTTAATTTCAGCCATCACCCGAATCGGTCTACCGACATAAAAATCTGTATGGTCTATAGCTTGGGTAAATAACCTTGCATAATTGATTTCAAGATACCCGATCTGTATATCTGCAATACTCACTTGAACTTGATGAGGCAGACTATGATGGGTTTCCATACGTTGAATCAAGGCATCTCGATAGAGGATAGGCTCTACTGATTTCAACATCAGCGTATTAATCAACCTCAGTTGATTGGATGCACTTATCGGAATTTGAATGGGATACTGTTGATCAGAACGAAAGTCGTAAGGGTGTGTTTGGAAAAATTTAGCTCGATCAAACTGATACCGATCCCAACGTTGCTGGTCGATATGTCTAACGACAATAAAGCCGATAATCATTGTGACAAGCATGATGGTAAATATAAGCATGTTGTTCCAAATCAACAAAAGTTTTTGTTATTGAACCTTTACACATGCATTCCATTTATTAAAATTATGCGTAAAGTTTAAACATGTATATACCACAGATTATCTTATTGAATTTTAAATATTTATTAAATAAAACCTTTAATTTAATTAATAAAAATCACCCGACTCCTTTAATCAATCAACTGAATGAGAACAATCTATCTTTCTACTTTAAGCACTGGCTCATCATTTCGTTTGAGCTTAAACTTTTCTAAAGTTAAATATCATAAAATTCACTTCTTGGTTTAAAGCAATGCAACAAGCAATTATTGATTTTCATTTGGATGATGAACAACATTGGGTTGCCCAACTTGCTTGTGGGCATAATCAGCATGTTCGGCATACACCACCTTGGCAAAACCGTCCTTGGGTTTTGACAAAAGAAGGGCGTGATAAAAAGTTAGGGATGATGTTGGAGTGTAAGTTATGTGATGCGTTGTAATTCAAAGAATCAAGCTTGTTGAAAATTAGAATTCAATCTCATAAAAAATAAGTCTGTAGTTTTGAACTCTACAAGAAGATTTTTCATTTACAAAATTCTAATGTCTAGCTAGATTATAAAAATAATAAAACATATTCAAATGAAGAATAAATGTCACTTAACTTCCAAATTCTCTCTTCTTTATTTCCACATCACAAATTAAAATCAGTTAGCCAAAGTAATAATTCTTTGTCCTACAAAGATCATCTCAATGAATGGCGTATCACATCAGCATCTAACATTTTTTTTATTGAAATGTTTGATAAAATTAAACTCGTCAATCTTTATAAATATGATTCAGAGTACCAAGCTTGCTTAGATTTTTTATTTTTATGCCAAGTTATAACCACTAACAACTCTCAAATACCCAAAATATTGATCGCTAATGATGATTATAAATTTTGTGAAAAAAATGGCTCCTACAGTCTAGAAATTAGAATAATGTACGGAACAAAAGGGGGAACGCCCATTAAATATAGAACTAAATCAGGGTGAAATAAATGAATTTGAAAAGAGCGGAATGCCTTTTATTTACCAACTGATGAATAAAATGGAAAAAGAAGAAACTCTTTATCAGAAAAGAAGCTCTCCTAGTTGGTGGACTAGCTCTCAGGAATATCACGATTGGATTGGATTACATACTATTGAAAAACCAAAGGTTATTGAGAAAATAATTCATCAGGAACCAAATAAAAATGGAGGGAAAATTCTCATTTTTTCTATAATTGTAATGATCACTTTTTATATCCTTTTTTTTATTAGTATTTAAGTCCACTACAATTTAACTTTTTAAATAAAACAAAAAAGGAAGCTTCAGCTTCCTTTTTTAATTTCTAAACAGTCTTAGATCCCATACTTCACACGGTAAGCTTCCATTTTCGCTAAAGCTTCTTTTTCACCTTTCGCATCTAAGAAATCCATTAAGTCTTTCATTGTAATTAAAGCATGTACTGGGATTTCCAATTCTTTTTGAACTTCCTGAATTGCAGATAAAGTGCCCTGACCTTTCTCTTGACGGTCTAATGCAACTAAAACACCTGCAATTTGAGCACCTGCATTTTTCAAAATTGTCACAACTTCACGAATGGCAGTACCGGCTGTGATCACATCATCAATGATCCACACTTTTTTACCTTCAACCGATGCACCTACGAGTACACCGCCTTCACCGTGATCTTTCGCTTCTTTACGGTTAAAGCCCCAAGGTACACTCACACCATGGTTTTGTGACATTGCGACAGCTGTTGCTGCAACAAAAGGGATGCCTTTGTATGCAGGCCCAAAGATCACATCGACATTTTCACATTCTGTTAATTTTGTCGCATAGCCAGAAGCCAATAGTGTTAAGGCTTCACCATCATTGAGTAAGCCAGCATTAAAAAAATAAGGACTCACACGACCTGATTTTAAAGTAAACTCACCAAATTTAAGCACACCGCGTGATAATGCAAGTTCGATAAAAGCTTGAGGGTTAAATTGAGCTGGCGACGTCATGAGGTGCTCCAAAATTCATAAAGAGAGGTTATGACTGCGCATGATACCAAAGAGTAGCTATCCAAGTGATCAAAAAATTCTAAGAGTGGTTTCAATTAACGTAAATGGTTTACGTTCTTCTGTCACCAAAGGCTTATTAGAGTGGATGGAACAATCGGACGCTGACGTGATTTGCATGCAAGAAAGCCGAATCACACATGCGCAGTGGACTGATAAATTCCGTCCTGAAGGTTGGTACACGCATCTATTCCCTGCTGAACGTCCAGGTTACGCAGGGACAGCAATCTATAGTCGCCTACCCTTCTTATCAGTTAAAGATGGTTTAGGTTTTGAATTGGCAGATTCTCAAGGTCGTTTTATTTCAGCTGAGTTTGATCTCGGTTTAGGTAAATCTGCACATATTTGTTCTCTATACCTGCCTTCGGGTTCTTCAGGTGATGAAGCTCAAGTACGTAAAGACCATTTCCTCGAAGAATATTCAAAAATCTTAAAGCAATGGCGTAATGAAGATAAATCCGTAATCGTCTGTGGCGACTACAATATCGTACATAAACGTATCGATATTAAAAACTGGTCAGGCAATCAAAAAGCTTCAGGCTGTTTACCACATGAACGTGCATGGCTCGACCACATTTATGATGAACTCGGTTATGTCGATACTTTCCGTGAAGTACGCAAAGAAGCGGAAGTCTATTCTTGGTGGTCGAACCGAGGTCAAGCACGTGCAAAGAATGTCGGGTGGCGTATTGATTATCATGCATGCTCTCCGGACTGGAAAGACCGCACAGTCAATGCTTGGGTCTATAAAGACAATTGGTATAGCGACCATGCACCTGTGATTATTGATTATAAGCTTTAAATTGTTTAATTAAATATTATGCTAATTGGGTGAACAATTGTTCACTCAATATAGGCTTTTAACGCACATTGCTTGTCGTATTTACTTATTTTTATTTAATGAGCATCAGGGCATTATAGTTGCACGGCACAGGGACATGTCAGGATGACAAATAAGGATTGGAAGCCGTAGGATGAAAAGAAAATAAAGCAATTTATTTTCCAAGGATGATCGACATTGGACGTTGAATTGAGACCCGCATAATCAGGATGATACGATGCGGGTTTTCTCTTATCTAGCCAACCATTTTTTCAAACAGCTCTGTTTATATCAATATCCTTTTACCATCGCCTCTCTATTCATCACCCAACTTCCTATAAGTTTTCAAATTTTTATTTTCTCAAATTTAGTTTTATTTTTGATTATTTAGTTATCTTTCTTCTGCTTTTAAGTTTAAATCTAAATCTTTTCAATTTAATGACACTCAAATATTAAATCTACTCACTCTGCCATTTTTTTTGCTAACCTTATTCCATCTTTAAGCTTTCAATTTGGATCTAAAATGTTAAAAGTTTATGGCATTAAAAACTGTAGTTCGATGAAAAAAGCCTTTGATCTACTCAATGAGTTAGGTTTAGCTTACGAATTTCATGATTATAAAAAACAAGGGATTGATGCAGACACCGTTAAGGTTTGGCTTAATAACATTGGAGCCGACATCGTACTCAATAAAAAGGGTACAACTTGGCGTAAGCTAAGCATAGAAGAACAACAGAAAGCTTTAGATAGTGAAGAAGGTTTAATTGCAGCCCTCACTACACATAATAGCTTAATCAAACGACCTGTTATTTCAGCAGAATCAGACTATGTGGTTGGGTTTAACGAAGATGCGATTCGCGCTTTGAAAAAGTAATTCGCTATTCGTACAGTACGAACATGATTTGAAAATCATAAATAAAAACCGAGCATCGGCTCGGTTTTTATCATTCATTTTGAATATTAAAGCTAAGGTTAAATTAGTTCACACGTACCCAAGTCTGATTACGACCCAATGCAGCAACACCAATAAAGCCACGAAGTTCTAACTTTTTACCGCCATCGGCAATTTTACCTTTCAGCTTATAAGTCTTGTCTGATTTTGGATCTAGAATCGTACCGCCGTCGTAGCTTGTACCACCAACATTTTTAAGGTTACGGACGATGGTTACCCCTTTAAGCGATTTGTTTTTAAATTTACCCGTACACTTGGTACATGCATTTTCTTCACCGGCAGCCAATATACTTTGGATGCTCGCGCTTAATTTACCATCAGACTGTTGAGTGAATTTAACTACAGCACGTGGCTGTTTTGTTTCATCGTCAATGGTCTTCCATGTTGTTCCATGAAGTGGATCTGCAGCATTTGCAAATACAGCAGTGGTAAGTAATCCTAAAGCAAGTGCAATTTTTTTCATTGTTTTCATTTCCCTTGTCTTGTTGACATAAATATTATTAAAAATTGATAACAAATAAGCAATTTTTGAGTGTGACTATTTGGTGTAACCTTGTATATCACCTGTATTTAAAATAAGCAATAATTAAACAATATGGAAAAACAATGAAGATTAATCCTCTATTGAAACAGTATGTTACAGAATCAATTTTAAAGACAAGCTTCCGTTTTCCTAGTCGATTTAATCTACCGCCAACTGCCTTTCGTATCGCCATAGAACAACTGACACGTATTATTCCACAGCCTAAAAATGTTGAGTTTCGTCAGCTGCGTATCGCAGGTATTCGTGCTGAAGAAATTAAACCTAAACCAGAAACCACCCAAATGATTTTTCATATTCACGGTGGTGCATTTATGGTGGGTTCACTTAAAACTCATCGTGCTTTCTTGAGTGAAATTGCACTTCGCACGCAAATGCAAGTCCTTCATATTGACTACCCTCTCTCTCCCGAACAGCGCTATCCAGATGTAGGTGATGCAATTTATGATGTTTATCAAATATTGCTCGACCAAGGTATTCAACCTAAAGACATCATCTTATCTGGTGACTCATGTGGTGCAAATTTAGCATTAGCTCTAGTACTTCGTCTAAAACAAGAAGACCCTGAAACCGTTCCGAGTGGCTTGATTCTGATGTCGCCATTCCTAGACTTAACGCTCACCAGCGAATCTTTACGTTATAACCAAAAACATGATGCTCTACTGTCGATTGAAGCACTAAAAACGGGTATTAAATATTATGTACCGTCACGTTTTGATGCATCAATTCCAGAAATTTCACCTATTTTCGGTGACTTTAAAGGCTTACCGCCAACCTTAGTACAAATTGGTTCTAAAGAAATTTTGTTGGATGATGCTGCTCGTTTTGAAGCTAAGGCTAAAGAAGCAAAAGTAGATGTGACTTATAAACTGTACACAGGCATGTGGCATAACTTTCAAATGTTTAGCCCTTGGTTTAGTGAAGCGAAACAAGCGCTTGCTGATATTGCTGAATTCGCACATCAATTAGATCAAACTTAATTTGAAAAATAAGACCTTAGATTGCTAAAGCTTATCTTCTGATAGGCTAATATTAATGAGTGTTTAACCTCAAAAAAAATAAAATCTAAGGTTTATGGGTCTAATACCAATAGATTAATGATTTAAAACCAATGATCCGAAGTACACACTCAAGGGCTCATTTAAAAAACGTTTTTTACATAAGTTATCCTATCAGCATAATAAAAATAAATTATAGTGATTCAAATCACATTATTTAATATTTTCACTATCTAAATCAATATTTTACTTTGGGTTAAAATTGATCAAATTTGATTTAATTGTTATATTTTTTCCATGATAACTAAAACCATTTCACTTGCGGAATAGGCCAGCCAGTTCTTATGAGAAAAGTCATATATTCAGAAAGACGCCGTCGCATTCATGCTTTTTTTAAAAATCTGTATAAAAAATCCATGTTTTACCAATGGTCGAAAAAAAGTCATGGTATAGATGCGAGCAATGTCGATCCTTTAACTGGTCTATACAACCCTTTTGGAATTAATACTTTTTTAAAAGAATTACATCCGCAAGCAGGATTGAACTATGCCATTATTTTATTAAATATTGATAACTTTGAAAAAATTCAGCACAACTTTGGAACAAAAGCAGCCGAACGATCTCTTATCAAGACAGCTCGCATTCTCACCAATAATGTGCGCGATACTGATTTAATTGGACGCTACGGTGAGCATGAATTTATTCTAATTTTAAGTGAAATCGATTTGGATAAAGCCAATGAAGTTGCACAACGTTGCTTACAATTGATTCAAAATAATCCAATTCAATTCAATGCACTATTTATTACACTACAAGCCAGTTGTGGTGTATCTGCATCTAAAGCTGATGTCGTGAGTGACAAAATTCTTCAATATGCTGATCGTGCTTTATTCTTGGCCAAAACCAGTGGATTCAATCAATTAAGAGATGAAAGAGCAATTTTTTCATAAACTAATCGTCATCTATAGTAATTTAAAGCTTTAAAGTAACTTCAAACAATCATTCAAATACAAAAATTCTTAACAACACTAACTTAAAAATTAGTGTTGTGACTTTCTTTTTTTAATTAACTACAATAATTCTTAATCTTTATCAGAGACTATTTTGATTTTTACTTTCATCTAAAACCCACAGATTCAGTACAAATACCACACAATAAAAGCTATAATCCAACACGCGAAGGATACTTTTATGTAATTTGAAGATGGACTTAGTTAACATTTTCCAATTATGTGAAAAATAATGATAAACATGAAAATGCTGTAATCGGAAAATTCAAAATAATGAAAAATCTTATTCAACATTTCATACAGCACAATATGTTAGTTAATTGGAGTAATTTGAACAAATGTGTTCTGCTCCTTTCACTGACCATACTTGAACATTTCCTTTGGATTATTTGGAAGCTATACATCATTTACACCCCTGATGTATGGAAATGGGTCGTGCTCGATCTGATTCACTCGCAACTGCTACTCAATGTTGTTTCTCTGATTATTGTTGTTCTATTAATTATTCCTTGCTTGCTACTTCGCCGCTATACATGGGCTCAGCAATATTTACCTTATTTCATTCTGACTTGTTTTTCGCTCATCTTTATTCGAGATGCCTATCTGGTTGGGATTTTAAGCCCTGCGACACTCTGTGGTTATGTCTGCATGTCAGGTGTTGGAATTCTGCTGTTTCAACGTCAATTTCTTTATACCGCTGTATTGATTGCAACCGCTGTTTTTGTTTATTTGGGCGTACTTACGCTCAATGGAACACTAACGTATGCACCATTATTCAGTGATTTTTTAAAACAAAATACTCCACCTACCAATCTGTTTTGGGTAATGAGTATGTTGTATTTCATTGTGCCACTCCTATTGATCTGTTTAATTTTATGCGAAATTATGCTGATTCAATGGCGACATCGTGAAACGGTCATTAAAAAACTCAGTCAAACGGATCCATTAACTAACCTTTTAAATCGACGTTCGTTTAGTGAGAAAGTATTTGAACTTGAGAAACAGCAGCAACAATATGCAATTATTATTTTAGATTTGGATTACTTTAAATCTATCAATGATCAATATGGACACAGTATTGGTGACGATACTTTAAAATTAGTGTCTCAAACTTTGCTCGATCATACTCCGAAGTCAGATATCGTTGCCCGCTACGGCGGTGAAGAGTTTATTATTGCATTGCAACATACCAATCCATCAAATGCGTTAAAGATCGCAGAAAAATGCCGTTTAGCAATTGAGGATATTCAAATTAATATTCGAGATCAACAGACTATCAAAGTTACAGCCAGCTTTGGAGTCGACTTTTCATCCCATAATAAAACTTTAGAGCAAACAATTCGAAATGCAGATGATGCACTATATATTTCAAAACAATCAGGTCGTAATCAAGTTAAAATATTTGAAAATAGAGAATAATCTAAATCTCACAACTCAAACTCATCTTTTTGTTCGATAAGGTTCTTGATTTTGTACAAATAGATGCTCTTTTTTAGCAAGTTCAATCCATTTCTGTACTGCGGGAACATTTAAAATCGTTTGCATATACAATTGAGCTTGTGTTGAAACAGGTAGTTGATAACTGATAAAGCGCATGACTACTGGCGCATAAAATGCATCCGCTATACTAAATGTATCACCACAAAGAAAGCCATGTTCCGAGCTTCGACTTGCCCAAATGCATTCAATACGATTGACTTCCAATCTGAGTTTTTCATGCTCTGCCCAATGTCTTTCCCCAACCTCAGCTAGATCTGCCTCGATATTCATTCCACACAATGTTCGTAGGTTTGGAAATCCGCTGTGCATCTCTGCGCAAATAGAACGAGCTTTTGTACGTAACTCAAGATCGGCTGGCCATAATGCTTTATCTGGATATAGTTCAGCCAAATATTCACAAATCGCAAGTGAATCCCAAATACTCATATTGTCATTTAACAAAGTGGGCACTTTAGCCGTCGGGCTCACTTTAGATATTATTGCCTTAAAAGCTTGATCAGCACGAAAATCATCAAAAGGAACCAAAACTTCCTGAAATGGAATTTGAAAATGTTCCAAAACTAACCACGGACGCATCGACCATGACGAATAGTTTCGGTTACCGATATAAAGCTCCATGACCGATCTCCGTTATAAATGAATAACCCATAAAAAAAAGTAGCGATTGCTACCTTTTATATGCAGAAGTGACTTAACTTAATCTATAAGACATTTTAGAAAAGATAAGACACACCAAATCCTGCATTGTAGCTTCGATCTTGACCATCTAAATCCACACCCACGCCAACATCAAATTGGGCACGATCATTTACAGCATAGATTAAACCTGTACCTAAAGCATATTCGTTATCGACACTTTCTTTTTTACGATAAACCAGTTCTGAATATCCTGAAAGATTTCCTGCAATTTTATATCCTACGGTTGGTACTGCTGTGATCGACCAATCACTATCTTGTACTTCGTAGAACATACTTAAGCTGGTTGTAACTAAATCGTTATATTTGTAGTCAACAGCTGACGCTAAAGTATAAATATCATCTTCTTGAGAAAAACCTTTATTGCCTGTGGCAATTAAAGCCTGCGCTAATACAGCCAAAGATAGCTTTTCATCTTGCAAATCGACATGATGCTTAATCCCGACGGTCACATCACCTAAGCCATCATCTTCAACTGAATGACCTTGGTATTTAGTTTTGCTCCAAGCAGGACCAGCCCAGCCCAATTGCAATTCAGTATTCTGACCTAAGCCCGTGCGTAATTGCATATCAGCATTTAAAGTCACATAGCGTTGCCTTGAACCATTAATGGTTGTTTCAGTATACGTTGCAGAAGGTAAAGCTTGTTCCCATGCCAATTTTCCGACTGGGGTAATACCCGTGCCAAAGCCTATACCAGGACGTTCAAAAGAAAAATCTGCAGCCATCGTACTTACGCTGATTGAAGCAAGCGCAATTGCACTTAGTTGTTTGAATCTTGTCATGGGAACACTCAATTAATTTAATTCTTTGGTCATTTTAGCACCACGGGCACGTAGTAGCTCTAAAGTTTCTTTTTCTTCAGGTAAAGCCTGAGTCCAATCAATGGTATCAAAATCACAGTCGAAAAATAAATCACTAATCGATGTAAGAATTGTTTTTCCTTCATCATCTTTGGTATTTGGATCAACATTTTGATCAAGCAATTTAGCCACAGCAGGAACACACGCTGCACTTGCTGCATCCCAAAGTGGACCATAACACTCTTCTGCATCCCACAAATGGAAATTTGCTTTCGCTTGAATTAAAGCATCAAGAATATCCAAGTGAACTTGTAAGTCTTGTTGCTTCTGTTCAGTAGACAATGCTTCGCCAGCTTCATACGCTTCGCTCACATTTTCCCACCATTTAAATAAGCCATCTGACCATACTGAAACGGCAGGACCTTTTTCAGCATCAATAAAATTTGGATCAAGACCATCAGCCAACAGGCGTTGAATCTGTGCCAAATCCAGTTCTTCTAAGGCCTGTAAAAACACTTGTTGTTGAGCTGTGAGCATGTCTTCTCTCGTATAAATTTAAATAAATATTTTGACTGAACATTATGCCGAATTATTGTGAACTTTTTTGATTTAAATGACCGTTGAAATTGTTTTATATTTTTATTCAGAATTCATACTTTTATTCAAATATTAAAAAAGCCCCATTTAGGGGCCTTTTCGCAATTATGCTGGATCTACATCAGTATCCGCATCTGCTAACTCCAACGCACCTCCGCGTGGGTTTTCTTTCTTCTCGAACACATGTTCAAGACTTCGTTTAAGTCGGTCAATTGCACCGTGAATGGCGGTATCAATATTGTGACCTTTATGATGAACCACCACTGGTTTAAGACCAGCTGGTCGAGCTTCAATCATACATTTGATATCATCATCGCCACCTTTCAAGCCATTTTCATCACTAAAGTGTACTGAAAAATGGGTTATTTTTTCTGAGTGGCGTTGGAATTCTGCGTTTAGTTCTGCACGAACATACTCAATTAATCGTTCACTGTTTTGAATATTTTTATCTGTACGGATTTCTATGTTCATAAAATATCATCCTCTTCTTTATCTGAAACTTTATTGTGCAAAACTTTCTATCTTGGCACGTTTGTAGCATTTAATTTAAAGCATAAAAACATCATCACTTTCGTTTGGAATAAACCCTCCTGAACCTACGATGAACACTTTTAAGAGTCTGCAGAACTGTGTCCTTATACTTCGAATATCGGGCCTAACACAGAATTATGCAAGCAGTATTTCAAAAATTTTAGCAAAAGGATAACTCATTGTGACAAGCGCTTACTTACGTGGTCAAGAATTGGTTGATGCTATTCAAAGTTCATCCTATTCGCGTGATTTAATCGGCTATCACGGACAAATTCCCCATGCTCAATGGCCCAATCAAGCCAAGATTGCCGTGCAGTTTGTACTCAATTACGAAGAAGGTGGTGAAAATCATGTGGAGCATGGTGATTTAAGTTCAGAACAGTTTTTATCAGAAATCGTCGGTGCTGCCAGTTTTAATGCAAAACACATGTCGATGGATTCAATGTATGAATATGGATCACGAGCAGGATTTTGGCGCATTCATCAGGAGTTCCAAAAACGTGGTTTGCCAATGACAATTTTTGGTGTAGGTATGGCTCTCGCCCGTAACCCCTATGTGGTTGAGGCCATTCAACAAGCCCATTATGACGTGGTATCACATGGACAACGCTGGCTGCATTATCAACATATCGATATTGATACCGAACGCCAACATATGGATCAAGCCATTAGTGTCTTAGAAGCACTTTTTGGAAAAACACCGATCGGTTGGTACACAGGTCGTGACAGTCCCAATACCCGCCAATTATTGGCTGAATTTCCTCAAATTCAATATGACTGTGACTACTACGGTGATGATCTGCCTTTTTGGACAGAACTTAAAAATGCTTTAGGTCAAACTCGTCCACATCTGATTATTCCTTACACTTTAGATACTAATGATATGAAATTCAGTTCAGCCGGTGGCTTTAACCACGCAGAGCAGTTTTACCAATATCTAAAAGACAGTTTTGACACGCTATACGCTGAAGGTGATGTTGCCCCAAAAATGATGTCTGTCGGTATGCATTGCCGTCTTTTAGGTCGTCCAGGCCGCTTTAAAGCATTACAGAAATTTTTAGACTATGTGCAATCACATGAAAAAGTCTGGATTTGCCGTCGTGGTGATATTGCACAACATTGGAACCACCATTTTGCACCATGAAATAACATTCATGAGAATAAGACTTTATTTTAATGCATTATCCTGCTGAGTTTTTAGAAGATTGTTCCATAAAAAATCAATTGGCATTGATATTGCAAATTAAGTTCTAAGTTTCTTTTATATTTAGGCTTTATTGTGTTGATTTCAGATTTTAATCAAGGCAGTTCAAGTGAAATTTCAACACTGCTCAATCATTGTGTCCACATTCCACGTTGGTCGTTAGATCTCCTGCAACATCGCCCATTTTCAACGACTGCCCAACTCTTTCAAGTTGCTGAAAAATATGCTCAATCATGGAATTGGGATGAAATTCTAGCTGCTTTAAATACTCATCCTCGTATTGGTGAAAAAAAAGCTAAAACTGTACTGAGTGAACAAGAACAATTGTTTTCTGACCGTGAACAAGCAACGCTCAATGCAGATCAGGAAACTTTAGATGCCATCTATCAAGGCAACCTTGCCTATGAAAAAAAATATGGTTTCATTTTTTTAATTAAAGCATCAGGTCTCAATAGCCAACAAATACTCACTGCTCTGAATTACCGTCTTAAAAATGACCCAGACATCGAAAAGCGTATCGTACATCAACAACTTTTAGAAATTGCATTATTGCGTTTAAAACAGGAGGTTGAAGCATGATCAGCACACATATTCTTGATACTGGCTTAGGAAAACCTGCCTCAAATGTATTGGTCAATTTATTTAATGAGCAAGGTTTACTGATTGGCAAAGCCACTACAAACCAAGATGGCAGAATTGCTAATTTTGGCGAAACAACATTTGCTGAAGGACATTACAGTCTTGAGTTTTTTACTGCTGAATACTTTGAAAACTTAAATATCGAGACTTTTTTCCCTAAAGCTGTCATCCATTTTTCGATTAAAAATTCAGTTCAGCATTACCACATTCCCCTCCTGATTAGTCCATTTGCTTACTCCACTTACCGAGGTAGCTAATCCACAAATCAATGGAAATAAAATTTAAAGAATGAGGGATACAAAATGTCAAATAACTTACCCAATAATGAAAATGTAATTTCACCCGAAGATGAATATCTCGGAGCAAGTAAAAGTGCAGCCTATGGCTTGCAACACGTACTGACTATGTATGGTGGAATTATCGCTCCCCCTTTAATCGTCGGTACTGCTGCGGGTTTAAGTGGAATCGAAATTGGTTTGCTCATTGCAGCTGCGCTCTTTGTTGGCGGGCTGGCAACCATGTTACAAACCATTGGTGTAAAACACGTTGGCGCAAAATTACCACTGGTTCAAGGGGTTTCATTCGCTGGTGTAGCCACCATGATTGCAATCATCACAACAGGTGGAGGACTGCAAGCAGTCTACGGTGCGGTGATTGTTGCATCATTGATTGGCTTCTTTTTAGCACCTTATTTTTCTAAAATCATTCGGTTTTTCCCACCATTAGTTACTGGTTGTGTCATTACCATTATTGGTCTGTCATTATTACCAGTCGCAGTTCGCTGGATGATGGGGGGCAATAAAAATGCTGAAAATTGGGGGAGTTTTGAAAATATTAGTTTAGCGCTCGCTACACTGGCGATTGTGATCCTTCTCAACCTTTCTTCTCATCCAGCGATTCGTCGTCTTTCTATTCTGCTCGCCATCGTACTCGGTACGTTACTGGCTTTCCTATTTGGCTTTGGTGATTTCAGTCAAGTCGGTCAGGGTTCATGGTTACAAGTTCCAAATTTCTTTGCTTTTGGACTACCTACTTTTGAAGTGACTGCCATTTTATCAATGTTGATCGTCACATTGGTCATCATGACAGAAACCACGGCAGACATTATCGCTGTAGGCGAAATCGTAGGAACAAAAGTTGATGCTGAACGGATTTCAAATGGCTTGCGTGCAGATATGCTATCCAGTGCCGTTGCTCCTCTATTCGGTTCTTTTATGCAGAGTGCCTTTGCACAAAATGTGGGATTAGTTGCCATTACAGGGGTTAAAAGCCGTTATGTCGTGGCTGCTGGTGGCTTAATCCTAGTTTTCTTAGGATTACTGCCTATCATGGGTCGCTTTATTGCTGCGATTCCTGTGCCTGTATTGGGCGGGGCTGGTTTAGTGCTATTTGGTACCGTTGCAGCAAGTGGTATTCGTACTTTGGCAAAAATTGATTATAACGACCAAAAGAATTTAATTATTGTTGCAACCGCGATTGCAGCGGGCATGATCCCGATTATTGATCATTCATTTTATGCAGATTTTCCAAAATGGGTACAAACCTTATTCCATTCAGGCATTAGTTCAACCTGTTTAGTCGCAATTGTTCTCAATATTTTGTTCAATCATCTACGATGGTTCAAACCTAAAAGCGTCATCACAACCAAACAACTGATTGACTCACACCATTAAGTTCATGTTCTTAAAAATGAAAACTCACTTAGGTGAATTTTTTTAAACCATTTATCAAATATGGCTTTATTTTTGCTTAATTATGAGTATTCTGTACGGGCTTTCTCTGGGGATTTTCAATGAAACTTACACAAATTGTTGCATCATGTGCAATCGCTTCTACTGCAGCATTCACTCAAGCTAGTCCAATCGTATGGCAAGATTTCAGCCTTACAGGTCTTTATGGCGAAAACTATGAATTGGGTACTGAAGATCGTACAACTTTAACTGCAGAATACGCAGCTAAACTTAAATACTCTGATGTATTTTTCTTTGTTGACCAACAATGGGATGGCAATGATAAAGACAATACTTACTTTGAATTTGCACCGCGCTTAAGCTTAGGTGAAGTTTCTGGTCAAGATTTATCATTTGGTCCTGTAAAAGACGTTCTTGTTGCAACAACTTGGGAACATAATGCTGGACATGGCGAAAATGTTGAATTCAACAACTTCTTGTACGGTGTGGGTTTTGCATTAGATATTCCTTACACTCAATATGCCAATGTCAATTTCTACAGAGCTGACAACAACAATACTGATGATGATTATCAAATGACAATCACTTATGCAGTACCGTTTAAATTAGGTTCTGAAGACTTCTTAGTTGATGCATTCCTAGACTGGTCTACAGCTGAAAAAGATCATGCAAGCGAGTTAAACTGGACTTCTCAATACAAATGGAATGTAGGTAAACACATTTCTCCAGAAACTAAATTGTATGTGGGTGTAGAGCATTCAGTTTGGAACAACAAATTTGGTGTTAAAGGCGCAGACCAAAATGATGTCAGTGCACTTGTAAAATATCATTTCTAATTTTTAGAATGATCTAATATATAAGCAAGACTTCGGTCTTGCTTTTTTATGTGCTGAAGTTCAGCATGCCATAAAGATAATCTAATGCACGCTATCCAATGACATTTTCAATTCGCTTTGCAACAACAAATGATCTTCAGCAGATCCAAGATATTTATAATCATGAAATTATAAATGGTGTTGCAACATGGAATGCCACTGCTCATGATTTAAATTATTACCAAAATTGGTTTCAGCACCTTCAAGCACATAACTATCCTTTATTTGTTATTCAAGAGGATTTGAGTGCTAAAGTCGTGGGATTTGCTGAATATAGTGCCTTTCGAAACTTTTCTGGTTATAAGCATACGGTTGAGCACTCCGTTTATATTGCACCTGAATTCTTTAAAAAGGGCTTAGGACGGCGCTTATTACAACATTTAATTGATCATGCGAAAGAACATGACATCAAAGTTATGGTTGCAGCCATTGATCATGCAAATCTTGCTTCTATTCATCTGCACTTGAAACTCGGTTTTAAACAAACTGGCTATATGCCGCAAGTTGGTCAAAAGTTTGGCGAATGGCGTGATTTAGTGTTGATGCAACTCAACTTTAATGACCATTAAACTTAGCACCCACCTATTTTAAAAGATAAAAAAGAAGGGCTTTCGCCCTTTGCTGATAAAATTTTAGTTCATGGTTATTATTTTTATATTTTTAAAATTGAATAAATTAATCCAAAGGATTTCCTACGATATTACTAATAATTCCTTTCATAATATGTGGGCCTTGCTCTTTACGTAAATCGGCATACCACTCTTGCGTCACAGACTCATCTTTCATATGTGTCACATCACAACGTTTACGTGCGCGAATGACCATTTCTGCAGTTCGTTCATTACGTTTATTTTGATAGCGCTTCAATGCATCATGTAAACCTAGTGTATTGATTTGCAAGGCACGAGCTAGATAAATGGCATCTTCCATCGCTTGACATCCCCCCTGTCCGATATCAGGTGTCGTGCTGTGCGCTGCATCACCTACAATCACCACACGACCTTTATAAAAATCAGCAAAAGGTTCAATATCGTGAATCTCTACGCGGTTGGTTTTTTGCGGGTCAATCTGTTCGATAAGATGCTGAACTTGTGGACACCAGCCATCGAAATAACCTTTTAATAAATTTTGATATTGGCTACGATCATTGTCTAAACCAACTTCTAGCGGTACATCAAAGAAGAAGTAAAAACGGTTGTTGGCAACAGGCATCAATGAAGCACGTTTACCTTCAGCAACAAAAGTCGTCCACTGATCAGCAGGTGCAAGTTCTTCTGAAATTTCGACTAAGCCATTCCAATTCACATAACCTGCGTATCGACGTTCAACCTGCTCACCCAATACATGCGCACGAGTCATAGAGTGCGTACCATCTGCCCCGACTAAAAGCTCAGTTTTAATTTCAGAACCATCGGCAAATGTAACTTGGACGTAATCAACTTGATCTTTGAGCCCCACCATTTTTTTACCAAGCTTGATATTTTCACGACCAAATTCATCCATCAACATATTTTGCAGTTCTGCACGAGATACTGGATATGGACGCTGTCCGACCTCCTCAATCAAAGGATATAAGCTGAACTGAGTCATCACATCACCAGTCAAACCATCGACATAAGCAAGGTTATCCATTTGCCCACCGAGCTGTGCGACTTGTTCGGTTAAACCCAAATAGTTCAAGCACTTCACGCCATTTGACCACAGTGAAATCGCTGCACCAACAGCTAAAATTTGCTCTGTTTGTTCATAGATGGTGACAGTGTGTCCAAACTTTTTCAGTGCGATGCCTGTGGTCAACCCTCCCATACCTGCACCAATAATCGCAATCTCCATCTGTTTTTCCTCTTTTTAAATATATTCTGAGAGTTAAATTGCGAAAAACGTGCCATTTCCACTGATTTGCTTTTATTTTTTGGTTGAGTTGGCACACGCTGTGCATTTTATTTATGCGTAATGCATTGTTTTAGATATTGTTCGCACCTAAAACAGTCGCTAAAAGCAACAAATTCGAATGATTCAACAATATTAAAATGGAAGAACCCCATGGCAACATTATTTGCACCAAGTTTTGAAATCCCTGCAAAATTACAGCAACTTACCAATTTGGCAGATGCCCGTATTGGTGCAAAGGTCGTTGAATGTTCAGATGAGTTTTTCGCTGAAGCAAAACGTATGTTGCAGTTTGATGCACCCATTTTTGTAGAAGATAAATTTGATGATCATGGTAAATGGATGGATGGATGGGAAACTCGTCGTAAGCGCCATGCAGGCTATGATTGGGCTATCATTGAATTGGGTGTAATGGGGAAAATCAAAGCCTTAGATATTGATACGACTTTTTTCACAGGAAATTATCCCGCCTCTGCCGCTGTTGAAGCGTGTTATGCACCAAATGGGAACTTCACCGATGCGAAATGGCACTCAATTTTACCAAACAGTATATTAGGTTCGAGTCAGCACCATGTTTTTGACTTAGAAACGTCAGAAGTGTATACCCATGTTCGATTAAATATTTACCCTGATGGCGGTATTGCACGCTTCCGTGTGTATGGTGAAGTTCAAACTGAAATAAAAGACAAAACTCAAGTTTTAGATTTACTCGCGTTAGAGAATGGCGGTCGTGTGATTGCCTATAGCGATGCGCATTTTGGTCATCCACGTAATCTGATTAACCCAGGGCGTGGTATCAATATGGGCGATGGTTGGGAAACCAAGCGACGTCGTGCTCCTGGTTTTGACTGGTGTATTTTGGCATTAGGTCAATCAGGAACAATTGAAAAAATTGACATCGACACAGCACATTTTAAAGGTAACTACCCAGCTGAAGTGTCTATTCAAGCCATCTATATTGAAGATGCTACTGATCCTCAACTGATTCCACAAAGTATGTTTTGGCCTTTTCTGTTAGATGCACAACCGATGCAAATGGATCATATTCATAGCTATATCAATGAAGTTTTGGCTCATGAAAAAGTGTCACATATTCGCATCAATATGATTCCAGATGGTGGTATTAGTCGTATTCGTCTATGGGGCAAAATTGCTTAAGCTTTAATTGTTCACTACCTCATTCACACCCTTTCAGGTTTTAGGTTTGTTTAGAATCTAAAGCCTGCTGAATTCTCTATTTAAAAGATTAAAATTATGCATAACAACATTCAAATTGAACCTTTAACACATGAAAATTTTGCTGCTTTTGGTGAAGTGATTAGCTGTGCAGGAAATGATTTTTTTCATATTAATGACGCGCACACTGAGCGTTATCATGCTTTGGTTCAGACTGAAATTATTGGAGAAGCACGGACAGGTATTAGTATTTTTAGAAATATTAAAAGTACCACAATACCCTTTCAAATTTCGATGCTTGAACGTCATCCAAATGGCTCACAAGCTTTTATTCCCATGCAGGGGCAAAAGTTTTTAGTGGTGGTTGCTCCGAGTTTAAATGCAGATGAACCTGATTTAACTCAACTGAAAGCGTTCATCACGGATGGTTTGCAAGGAGTGAATTATCGAGCACGGACATGGCACCACCCTTTACTCACTTTAGAAAATCCGAGTGATTTTGCTGTGATTGACCGAATTGGGGCTGGTCATAATTGTGATGTTTTTGCTTTTCCAAATACTATAAAAATCAAGCTCTAAGACTTTAAGCTATGGTATGAATGTTTAACTTGTCATTGGGTATATATTTTATATACCTTTAAAAAATAATTAAAAATTTTATTGAAAAGGGGAAATCATGGCAAAGTTTTTAAATACCAGTGGCACAAATTTTTTTCTTGAAGAACTGATTAAAAATGCTAAAGAACGCCTCATTCTGATTAGTCCTTATTTAAGACTCAATGACAGAATTAAAGAATTACTTGAAGATAAAGATCGTCTAAAAATTGATATTCGTATCGTGTATGGAAAAAGTGATTTACATCCTGATGAAATTAAATGGATGCAAAAACTAGACTATGTAAGACTCAGTTTTTGTAAGAACCTACATGCAAAATGCTACTTAAATGAAGGTGAGT
Source organism: Acinetobacter sp. CY81 (assembly GCF_059515925.1). Taxonomy (NCBI): domain Bacteria; kingdom Pseudomonadati; phylum Pseudomonadota; class Gammaproteobacteria; order Moraxellales; family Moraxellaceae; genus Acinetobacter; species Acinetobacter sp. CY81. Next base: position 105,738 of record NZ_JCAKNC010000004.1, on the reverse strand, counting down.
GCATTATTTCAAGCTTAAATCTCTACGAATTTAGCCAAGTCAATAATAATGAAATGGGCATATTGGTACGTAAATATGAAGATGATGAAGTCTTTAAAGATGCTTATGAAGAAGCCCAAAGAATAATCCGCATCAGTGATGAAGTCAGAATTACTTTAGATGAAGTGAAAACAGAATCTTCTCCTCAAGAAAATGATGCTGACGAAGAATCCTCTAATTTCAGTAAATTAACCACTTCTAAATTAGCGGCAAAACATAAACTAAAAACCAATGACTTACTTGAAAAACTGGTAAATAAAGGATTTTTAACCATCAATGATAATGGTAAAAATTATCTTACGGATTTAGGGAAATCAGTCGGTGGTGAATTTAGATCAAGTCAATATGGCGGTTATTTTCTTTGGAATGAAAATACAGAACTATAGTATTTCCTTCTTATAAAGAATCGCTCTATCTACTGAATTAGAATATTTTTCCCTCTCCCTTGGGAGAGGGTTAGGGAAATTATATCGCCACCAACTCTCTTATCCCTTTCTCAGGCATTTCACTTCCCATACCATTCGCAATCACTTGACCACGCGCCATCACGGTATAACCATCCGCCAGTTCTTCAGCAAAATCATAAAACTGCTCAACCAAGATTATCGACATTTCACCACCATCAGCGAGCTTACGAATCACTTTACCAATATCTTTAATAATGGAAGGTTGAATCCCCTCAGTCGGTTCATCCAAGATCAACACACTGGGTTCAGAAGCCAATGCACGTGCAATCGCAAGTTGTTGCTGTTGTCCACCAGACAAATCTCCACCACGGCGATGCTTCATTTCAAACAATACAGGAAAAATATCATACAAATGCTCAGGGACTTTTCGGGTTCTTGCCCCTGAAAATTTCGCCATCCCAATCAAGATATTTTCCTCGACGGTGAGTGTCGAAAAAATATCTCGTCCTTGTGGTACATAAGCCAAACCTTCCCTCACACGCTGTTCAGGGCTCAACTTTGAAATGTCCTTCCCATTCAGTAATATCTGCCCTGATTTGATCGGTAAGATGCCCATTAGACATTTGAGCAGTGTCGTTTTACCGACACCATTACGACCCAATACTACCGAGCACTCACCAACAGGTGCAGTAAAACTCACGTCTCTTAAAATATGACTGCCACCATAGAACTGATTGACGTTTTTGACTTCTAACATGGTCTCTCCTTAACGCCCTAAATACTTTTCAATCACATCTTCATTGGCCTGTACTTCTGCCAATGTGCCTTCTGCCAAAATCGACCCTTGTGCCAATACCGTAACTTTTTCACTGATGGTGTCGATAAAGCTCATATCATGCTCAACTACAATCAAGGTGTGATTTTTCTTGAGTTCTAAACACAATTCCGCAGTACGTTCTGTTTCTGCATCAGTCATGCCTGCCACAGGCTCATCGAGTAAAATGAGTTTAGGGCGTTGCATCAGTAACATGCCAATCTCAAGCCATTGCTTTTGCCCATGTGAAAGTAATCCCGCAGGTTTATTCACAAATTCAGCTAAGCGTATTTGCGCTAAAGACTCCTCTAAAGCCAATTGAGCATCAGGATCTAGTTTGCTAAAAAAACTCTTTTTGACTTGTTTATTCTTCGGTGCAGCCAGTAGTAAATTTTCCATCACCGTAAAATTTTCAAATACCGTTGGTTTTTGAAATTTACGGCCAATTCCTGCTTCGGCAATTTGTTCAGTACTCATCTTAGACAAATCATAGTTCTGTCCAAAAAAAGCAGAGCCTTCAGTTGGTCGTGTTTTACCTGTGATCACATCCATCAATGTGGTTTTACCTGCACCATTAGGGCCAATGATGCAACGTAACTCACCTTCTTCGATGTACAACGACAAATCATTTAAAGCACGAAATGAGTCAAACCAAACACTCACTTTTTCCAAATACAGTGCAATACCATGCGTGAAATCAGGCCCTGCTTCCTTAGGACGACCGTAACCTTCACCGATTTGACCGCCATGTTGTTGTGAGTTTCGGACTAAATCTGACATTTAGTTTTTCTCCTTCTTAAAGCGATCAAACAGACCAATCACACCTTTGGGTAGGAAAATGGTCACCACAATAAACAATGCACCGAGAATCAATAACCACACTTCTGGGTATGCCACAGTAAAGTAAGTTTTCACGCCATTGATCAGCCCTGCACCTAAAATTGGACCAATCAGTGTGCCTCGACCACCTGCTGCAACCCATACCGCCATTTCAATCGAGTTAACAGGATTCATTTCACTTGGATTAATAATCCCTGCCTGCGGTACATACAATGCCCCTGCAATCCCTGCAATGACTGCAGATAACACCCAAGCTGAAAGTTTGTACCAGAGTGTGCGGTAACCTAAATATTGCAGACGGTTTTCACTGTCACGAATCGCACCAAGCACACGTCCATAAGGTTTATTCATTAAATGACGTAACCCAATGAAACAAGCAAGTAATGCCAAAGCTGTGATAAAGCATAAGGTTGCTCGCATTGAAGCAGAGGTAATATCCATGCCTAAAATGGTTTTAAAACCTGTAAAACCATTATTGCCCCCAAAACCTGTTTCATTGCGAAAGAATAAAAGTGCAGCGGCAAAGGTCATTGCTTGGGTAATAATTGAAAAATATACACCTTTTATTTTTGAACGAAATGCGAAGTAGCCAAAGATAAAAGCAATCACGCCTGGCACTAAAATCACCAAGGCTAGAGACCATAAAATGTATTCCGTTCCAACCCAATACCATGGCAACTCAGTCCAACTCAAAAAGCGCATGAAATCAGGCAAACCGTCACCTGCTGATTCACGCATCAGGTACATCCCGAAGGCATAACCGCCCAATGCGAAATACAAACCATGCCCTAAACTTAAAATACCGGCATAGCCCCAAACCAAATCAAGCGCTAGAGCCACCAATGCAAGACACATGATTTTGCCAATTAATGTGACCCAATAGGCAGACAGATGAAAACTCGACTCAGGTGGTAATAAGTGAAACCATGGCAGAATCAACATGATAGCAAAGCACAGTCCAATCGCTACGGCGCTATAGGCTTTATCGGATAGTAATGATGTTATTTTCATTGTCTTACTCCACAAAACGGCCTTTGATTGCAAATAACCCTTGTGGACGTTTTTGAATAAACAAAATCACCAAGACCAAGAGAATAATTTTCGCTAGAACAGCACCCATTCCAATTTCTAGAACAGTTCCACTGATGCCTAGACCCAATGCAGCAAGGACCGCACCCCAAACTTGACCGACACCTCCAACCACAACAACCAAGAATGCATCAATAATATAGTTTTGACCCAAATCAGGTCCTACATTACCGACTTGTGCCAATGCACAACCTGCAAGACCAGCAAGACCAGAACCCAGACCAAAAGCCATCATATCGATACGACTAGAGCGAATACCGACGGCTTGCGCCATTTGACGGTTCTGCGTCACAGCACGAACGAATAGACCAAAACGTGTTTTGTTGAGCAAATAAACCAGTAATAAAAGTACAGCGATAGTGAAACCAATAATGGCAATTCGGTTATATGGAAGCATTAGGCTTGGGCTAATCGAGATACCACCTGATAACCAAGAGATATTTGAGACTTCAACATTCTGAGCACCAAAAATCATACGAACCAATTGCATGAGAATCAGGCTAACACCAAAAGTAGCCAGTAATGTTTCTAGCTGACGACCATATAATGGACGAATAATGGTTCGTTCAATCAACATACCAATCAATGCACTAGCCATAAATGCAGCAGGAATTGCCGCAATCAAATACCAATCCACATAACCAGCTAAATGTGTTTTAAACAGGCTTTGAATGACATACGTGGTATAAGCACCAATCATAATCAGCTCGCCATGAGCCATATTAATCACACCGAGCAAACCGTAAGTGATGGCTAAACCCAGTGCTGCCAATAACAAAATACTGGCTGTACTCAAACCTGAAAATACATGCCCAGTCCATTCACTAGCTTGAAGTTTAGTTTTAATACTGCTTTTCGCATCCATCAGTGCCGTTTTTAATTCTGGGTTCAGATTGGGGTGACTCAGCTCCTGTTCAATCAGGGCAAGAACATCAGGACGATTGGATTCTTTAAGTATTTCGACAGCACGAATTTTGTCTAAAACATCGGGACTGTTGTAATCCAACCTTGCCATGAGCTGTTCTAAGCGGGCTTTAACCTTATTATTGTTTTCTTTCAAATATAGTCCTTTCACCATATTTGAATCGATTTCAGTTAGATTGTTTTCTAAAATATCTATCGCGTCTAAGCGCTGAGAAGCTTCTTCAGATTCGAGTTTTAGCTTTGCTTGACCAAAGCTCAGTGCCTTACGCAAAGTATTCACCAATGTCACTTGAGATAAATCACTTGGCCAAGTCTCAATTTTTTCAAGCTTTGGGTAGCTCAATAAATTTTCATCATTTTTTAAAATATAGGTTTGACCTGAGCCATCGCTATATAACTCATTTTGATCAATATAACTGACCAACTGATCCAGTTCTTCAATACTGGCAGGCCATTGGTTCAGCATTCCACGTCGCTGTGAAAAATCTGCTTTAACAAATTGTTGGATCGCATCGCCCGTGGTTGCAACAAAGCTGTTTTCCACATCTTGAGCTAAAGCAGATTGTTCCGTCGTATTGAGCGTGTTTTGTGCAAAGACAGATTGCAGAAGAAATATTTGAGTAAAAATAAAGAGAAAAGTAGCGAACTTTATTTGAATTTTCATGCTAAACCTCCCGATTGAGAGTGTGCTCCGAAAACGGAACCAAAAGACAAAAAAGCCTATTGCTGTTGCAATAGGCTCATAAAATTATTTAGGAATATATGGGCTCCATGGCTCCGCTTTGATCACGTTTGGCGTTTTATAAACAACATCAAACTGACCATCTGCACGAATCTCACCAATCATCACGGGCTTGTGTAAATGATGGTTAGTTTCATCCATTTTAAGAGTGTAGCCTGAAGGTGCTGCAAAAGTTTGACCCGCCATCGCTTCGCGAACTTTATCCACTTCAGTTGAACCTGCTTTCTCTACAGCCTGTTTCCACATATGGATGCCGACATAGGTTGCTTCCATTGGATCATTGGTCACAACTTTTTCTGCATTAGGTAGTTTGTATTCGACCGCAAACTGTTTATATTTTTCAATAAATTTTTGATTATTTGGATTTTTAACAGACATGAAATAGTTCCATGCTGCCAAATGTCCAACTAGTGGTTTGGTATCAATGCCACGTAACTCTTCTTCACCTACAGAAAATGCCATCACAGGGATATCAGATGCTTTAATGCCCTGATTGCCTAATTCACGATAGAAAGGGACGTTTGAATCACCATTGATCGTAGAGATCACCGCAGTCTTCTTACCCGCAGAGAATTTTTTAATATTCCCGACAATGGTTTGATAATTACTATGACTGAATGGCGTGTACTCTTCCATGATGTCCGCTTCAGCAATGCCTTTAGACTTTAAGAATGCACGTAAAATCTTATTTGTCGTTCTAGGATAGACATAATCTGTACCAAGAAGAACAAAACGTTCTGCCTTACCACCCTCTTCACTCATCAAGTATTCAACCGCAGGTATCGCCTGTTGATTCGGTGCTGCACCCGTATAGAAAATATTTTTTGACTGTTCTTGTCCTTCATATTGCACTGGATAGAACATTAAACCATTCAGCTCTTCCACTACAGGAAGCACGGATTTACGTGATACCGATGTCCATGTACCAAAAATAACAGCAACTTTATCCTGAGTAATCAACTGACGCGCGCGCTCTGCAAATAAAGGCCAGTCTGATGCTGGATCGACCACGACAGGCTCAAGCTTCTTACCCAGTACCCCACCACTCGCATTGATTTCATTAATGGTCATCAATGCCGTATCTTTCAGTGAGGTTTCTGAAATCGCCATCGTTCCAGACAGTGAATGTAGAATCCCGACTTTAATAGTGTCGCCAGAAGAAGCTGGAGTAGTCGTACCTGTTTGGACTTCCTCTTTTTTTTCAGCAGGCTTTGAACAACCGGTCAAAGCGATGCTCCCCATCATTGCAGCTGCGAGTAATGTTTTTGAAAATAGTTTTTGTTGAAACATCCGATTCACTCCAAAGCTCGTGGTGCATAAACATGCATAAGATTATTTATCGATCGGAGAGGGTTATTCAATTTCTATGCCAAACAGATTTTATAATCGGTTTTGATTGCGTTTATTTTTTTCTTTAATTATAAATTTCATGCAGTTAATAAATGAAGAAATAACAGAATCATGATGATAAAAACTAAATTTCATACAGTGATTGATTCCATTTTCACATAGAGCTTAAAGATTCATTTCAGGGCAGATTCACACTTAGGAGCAAAATTGACGCATATTTTTTAAACAAAAATGCACAATGACGATGCAAAAAAGCCCGCAATTGCGGGCTTCATCAAAGGATCTATTTGAACTCAAAAAATTAAACCACAATATCTGCCAAATTACCTTTTTGCTCTAACCATTCTTTACGGTCACTCGAACGCTTTTTCGCAAGTAATTTATCCAATAAGCCCGCTGTAAAATGACTGTCATCTAAGTCTAATTGCACCAAACGACGTGTATCTGGATCTAGTGTCGTTTCACGTAATTGGCTTGCATTCATCTCACCTAACCCTTTGAATCGAGTAATTTGTGGATTCTTGGTCTTGGCCTTTTTCAAGAAACTTTCTAGTTCTGAATCGTCCAAGGCATAGTGCACATCTTTACCATCATCTATACGGTATAGAGGTGGCATTGCGACAAACAAATGACCTTCTTCTACCAAAGTTGGGAAATGTTTGACGAACAATGCGCACAATAAGGTCGCAATGTGTAAACCATCCGAGTCTGCATCGGCAAGAATACAAATTTTGCCATAACGTAGTTCTGATAAATCATCAGAACCTGGATCGACTCCTATTGCGATGGCAATATTATGTACTTCTTGAGAAGCCAATACTTCATCAGAAGACACTTCCCAAGTATTTAAAATCTTACCGCGAATCGGCATGATCGCTTGGAAATTCTTATCACGTGCTTGTTTAGCCGAACCGCCGGCAGAATCCCCTTCCACAATAAACAGCTCAGATTCTTCAAGTGTATGTCCAACACAATCGGATAATTTACCCGGAAGCGTAGGACCTGCAACAATCTTCTTACGTTCAACTTTTTTAGCCGCTTTTAAACGACGCCCTGCTTTAGCAATCACCAATTCTGCTAGTTGCATTGCAACATCCGAATTTTGGTTTAACCACAAAGCAAAAGCATCTTTGGCAATGTTTTGCACTACACCTGATGCTTCACGGCTTGAAAGACGTTCTTTGGTTTGCCCTGAAAATTGTGGCTCTTGGAATTTCAGTGAAAGAATATAATTCACGCCATCCCAAACATCTTCAGCAGCCAATTTGAGATTACGCGGTAACAAATTACGTAGCTCACAGAACTCACGCATTGCATCTGTCACGCCTGAGCGCAAACCATTCACATGCGTACCACCTTGCGCTGTTGGAATCAAGTTCACGTAGCTTTCTTGGATCTGTTCGCCACCTTCAGCATTCCAACAAATGGCAAATTCAGCACTTGCTCGTTCAGCTTCACCTGTTGCGACAAAAGCAGGACTTGGAAGAATCTCTCTATCTTCCAATTCATCCATCAAGTAATCGACTAAGCCATTTTCAAACTGCCAAACAATTTTTTCGTCGTTAATTTGATCGATATAATTGATCTGTAAGCCTGCAGCCAATACGGCTTTGGCTTTTAAATTATGTTTCAGTGCTTTTAAGGCAAATTTTGGTGAATCAAAATATTTCGCTTCAGGCCAAAAATGTACTGAAGTGCCAGATGCACGTTTCGGTGCTTTACCTTCAAAAATTTCAAGCTCAGAAACAGGTACACCCTGTTCAAATGCCATCTTATATAGATTACCCTGACGCTGGACTTCTACTTCGACACGGGTTGAAAGTGCGTTCACCACTGAAATGCCGACACCATGTAAACCACCTGAAAATTGGTAGTTATCAGTACTGAATTTTCCGCCTGCATGCAACTTGGTGAGAATAATTTCAATGCCACTTTGACCATATTCAGGGTGAATATCGACAGGCATACCACGACCATTATCTTCTACGGATAATGATCCATCTTTATATACAGTGACTGTAATTTTATTGGCGTGTCCTGCAAGTGCCTCATCAACTGAGTTATCAATAACTTCTTGCGCCAAATGGTTTGGACGCGTGGTATCGGTATACATGCCGGGACGGCGACGTACCGGATCTAAACCAGATAAAACTTCAAGTGATTGAGCCGTATATTGAGACACGTTGTACTGTTTCCTTATTGTATGCAGTCCGATAAAAACTGGTAGGCCATCGGTATTTTGTCTGCGAAATTTTCCATCGCATGGTTGCCATTGCTCTCTGTGATCAGCATCGAGCTAGGTTGACGGCCACTATAATAACGCTGAGCTTCACGATAATCTAAAATTTCATCGCCTTGTTGCAGTAAAACTAAAATTTTGTCTGCATCTTGCACAAACGGCACGGCCATCTGTTCCAACTGATCAAGTTGTGCATCATCTAAAGTCCATTCAGGTGTGACTGCAAATGGCAGTAAACCTTCACCAAATAAATCTCTAAACAATTGCCATGGTCGCATAGCAGGATTGATTAAAACAGCCGGAATACCATATTTAGCGACCAGTTGTGTCGCATAAAAACCACCTAAGCTACTTCCGACCAAAGCAACATCTTCCAGTGACTCAATCAAATCTGCTAAACCTTGCATAACTTGCTCAGGTTGCTGATTCAAATCAGGCAAATGGATCTTCACATCAGAATTTTCCAAAAAATATTGCTTTAACTGTTGTCCTTTAATCGATAAAGCACTACTTTTAAAGCCATGGAGATAGATAATATTCATTGCCATTCAATTGATTTTCAAGATGAATTCACTAAATTATTAGTGTGACTAAAATCACATATTTGTTAGGTTTTTGTACATTTCCGACTTTTGTCAGACAAAAAACCCATGCAATTTTTAAATCATCGTTATTTTAAAAAAATGTTCGGGAAGAACAACATAAGATAACTAGAAAAGATTTTATACAATGATTATGGCTTAAAAGAAAGTATTAAGCATGATCATCTTGGAAAAGGACCAAACACATGCCGAGTTTAACTCCGCTCCACGAAACCTATTGTAAATGGGACAGATCTCCTCCTAGCCAAGCTGATGTTTTGGAGGGTTTGGCACAACTGGTTAGTACACCGTTACATCAGGTAGTACAAAACCTGATTCAGTCATTACAACGCGAAATGCTGCTCAGTATTTTTGGTCTCAGTAAAAAAAAATCACAAGAATTTCAAAAAAAATCTTATGTTAAAAAGTTTTATGATTTTTCATATAGCACGTTACTGAATTACGGTAGCTATTTTCTAGCACCGACACTGCGTAAAATTATCGATCAATTTCCTAAATTACATGATAAGCCTTTAACGCCCAAAATGACCTTTTTGGTCAGTGCGCTTAATGGGATTATTGGAGATTATCTACTTAAAAATCAAAATCCTTTGGCTTTATCATCTAACTTGTATGACCACTACGGTGAATTACAACAAGGTGATTTGTCTGGACGGATTGTGATTTTTAGTCATGGTTTATGTATGAACCATTTGGACTGGACCAATCGCAACTATGGTGGTATTGGAGAAAAATTATTAGCCCAACGTGATAACAACACGATGTTGTATTTGCACTACAACACGGGGCGACGCATCTCCACCAATGGGCGGGCTTTAGCAAATCTGCTAGAAGATTTGGTTAAACGTAATCCGAGAATTACCAGTATTGATTTGATCGGGCACAGTATGGGTGGCTTGGTGTCACGTAGTGCTTTGTTCTATGGTAAACAAAATCTACATCAATGGTTCCATATGGCTGAAAACCTAGTGTGTTTAGGATCACCTCATCACGGTGCTGTGCTAGAACGTATTGGTTTTGCTGTTCAAGAGAAAGTAGGACAATTTCCGATTGTGAATTTGGCAGGTCATATCGTGAATATTCGCAGCAATGGTATTTTAGATTTGCGCCATGGCAGTGTTCGTGATGATGATTGGGAACATAATGATGCTCGTATCGGCATGATTGATGATAATCGTAAACCTGCACCACTGCCTTCACATATCAATACCTTCCTTGTCGCAGGAACGATTGAAAATGAAACACGAAAAAATCGTACCCGAAAAGTGATTGGCGACTATTTGGTCAGTGTTAAAAGTGCCTTAGGTGAACATCCCAATCCACGTTTTCAACTGAAATTACCTGAGTCGCATAAAGCTGTTTTCTATGGTCTCAACCATATGGAAATCCAATATCACTCGAGTGTTGCTGAACAAATTGCTCGCTGGTTCTACCCGCATCATGACGAATTGGCTGAAGAACAGATTCGTAAATATTTGATCAAACTCGAAAGCATGGAAGGGATTGTTCAGACTTAAACTGAATTTCGCCAATTCATTTAAAGCCAATCATATATTGGCTTTTTTTTAATTAAATGGATTCATTCCATGCTCGAATATCTAAAATTTTTCCATTTTGAATATGAATAACCAATACATACTGTGCGGCACCACCCGTAGCTAAAGTATTAATGATATAAAGATCCTTATCTTTACTATAAATCTCTGCTTCTGCAAAATCTTGCTTCCCACCTTTTACGCGCGGTGTAGAAGGGAAAAAATATTGTTCTAAATCTTTAGAAGATAAACTTATTTTGTTGCCATTCCACTGCACATCAATTGATTTGAACTGTAAACTTCCTTTAGGCAGTTGACCATCTGTACCAAAAAAATCTTTGTTTTTATAACGTTGAAAAGGCTGAGTTATAGATCCAAATTTAAAATCCTTTAGATTAATTTGAGCTGGTTGAGTTTCAATTTTAACCGTAGCTTGTCCTGAACGATATTGAGCATGAAATTTAGAATTAGATTCTATTTTCCATTTTTGAAAATTTTTAAATCGATTGATTCTGCTTTTATGAATAAATCCTGAATGATTTGGTAATTCACTATTCAAGACATAGTCAAAATGATGGTCTGAATAATCATCTATGATCGATACGACTTCACCGTTATTTAATTTCGCAATGACTTTTGAATAAAGTGAATTGGTCGCTCTAACATTTACAGCGCCATCTAAATCATCGATAAATCCATATTGAGCAAAAACTTGATTACCCAATATCATCATTACCAATCCAAATATAATTTTCATTCTGCTCATTCTTATATCTTATTTTATGAATGTTGTAATAAAAAACCAGCATTAAGCTGGTTTTCTTTCGAATCAAGGATACTTTCTAAAGATCTGCCAAATACTGACAATCGCAAGCACACTAAAAAAAGCCAATGACCATACAGGTAGCGATAGGCCAAATAGGCTCCAATCCACGACTGCACATTCACCAGAGCCTTTAAGCACTTGATCAAAAACAGACTTCAACGGCAAAGTTTCTAACCAATAATCTAAACCTGGACCACAACTCGGAACTTGATCAGGCGGTAAGTTCTGCAGCCAGACATGACGTGCTGCAACCCCTGCTGACCATAAAATAGAAATTGTCCCAAGCAATGCATAACCACGTTTCAATCCGTTGTGTTTCGGATTATGAATCAATGCGATCAAAGAAATCACACCCAAACCAATTAATCCAACACGTTGAAATACACAAAGTGGGCACGGGCTAAAACCCCGAAAATGCTCAAGATATAACGCAAATGCCATACCTATAACACTTGCTAAAAATAACAATCCACTGATAACACGGTAATTATTCCATTGCATGGAATATCCTCTTTTTCAATTATCTGAATGCAGTTAAATACTCATCAAAAGATTGAGTACATTCTTGTTCAAGTTGCTGTTGTTTTTGTAATGAGCTTTGCGCAAGCCCTTCAAAATATTCAATCGTGTCAGGCTTTAACACATGCGCTTCATAACTTTGTGCATGTTGATTGGCCATTTCACTACCAAAGCTCCATGTACCTTTATGGCTCAAAGTATCTTGAATGACTTTAGCGGACAATGTTTCATCCACTTTATGAATACGTTGCTTCATGGTTTCCAAAGCTTGCGTATAAATTCGGCTTGCATAGGTTTGATTGAGTACGCGTGCTAAAGATTGCATATGATCAAGATGTTGACCCATCCATTTTAAAATGGGAACTTGCTTTTTATGTTCAATAATCACTGCATTTGGAGCACGACCACGATTGACTACTTCAGCTTGGTTTTTCTCAATATCTTCTAATTCTTGATCATACAATTCAGGACTGTCTTGCATCAAACAGTACAGTGCCAACACTTCAAGGAAGCCTGCAGTATCTTCATCAATTCCAATATCGCTATACGGATTCACGTCGACAGCACGAAGTTCAACGTAACCAACACCGCGATTTGCTAAGGCTTGTGATGGTGTCTCCCCTGCAAGAGGTACTTGTTTAGGACGAACTAAACTGTAGTATTCATTTTCGATTTGAAGCACATGGTCATTGATCTGAGTTGGTTCACCCATCTTATCTTGCAGACCCAAATGTGAAAATGGGCTATACGGCGTATTTACTGCCTGTTGTAAACCTACCAAATAATCAGGCAGATTGTTGTAATGAATCCCCAGCTCTTTTTGTGCCGAGTTTTGATAGCCAAAGTTGCCCATGCGTAAAGCAGTTGCATAAGGTAAGTGTAATGTACCTTTTACCAATGGTAATAAATGATGTTCACGACCTGTCATAAAACAACGACAAACCGCAGGACTAGCCCCAATCAGATACATCACTAAAGGCGTTAAACGAATAAAATTACGAATCAAACCAAAGTAACGATGACTACGATAATCCTGCAAATTTAGTGCTTTAAGCTCAGGATCCCATTCATGTTTTTGTAATTCTTCAAACAACTGATCTGGAAATGAAACATTATAATGCACACCTGAAATGGTCTGCATACGACGTCCATAACGCACCCCTAAACCTTTACGATATAAGGTCTTAAAACGCCCTACATTTGACGTGCCATATTCTGCTAGACGGATACTTTCTTCGTCATCATCTAACATGCATGGCATAGACAACGGCCATAACTTTTCGCCATCTTCTAAATGACGATGTGCTACTGCATGAATATCTTTTAGATAATTTAAAGCCTGTGGAATTGTGTCTTGTGGAGGTGTAATAAACTCCATCAATGCTTCTGAATAATCCGTCGTGATATGAGGATGAGTCAAGGCTGAGCCAAGCGCCTGAGGATGATCTTTTTGCGACAAAAAACCATTACTCTGCATGCGCAAGCTTTCACGCTCTATGCCGCGTAGCATCCCCTTAAATAATGTTGAATCCACCCAATTTGGTAATGCAGATTGAAAAATTGATTCGGGTTGACTCATTTACTGACTCGCTTATCTTCAAGACGGCTTTAAACAAAATGTTTGATTTATATCAAGTATAGCGTGAATTATCGATCAGTATGACATTGCAATCTACAATTCAATCCAACTCGCTTTATAATTTGCTTATTGTTTATCACAAAGTTTAACTATATGACGTTAGAAATTTGTGATTTTATGCATGTAATAACATTAAAGAACTGTAAATAAAATGAATTATAAACAAGTCCTCGATTTTTGGTTCGATCCTGAAAATAAAGAATTTTGGTTTAGTAAAAGTGATGAATTCGATTTAGAACTTGAAGAAAAATTTGGTCACACCTTACAACAAGCCATGCAATGTGAACTTTGGACATGGCGTGAAACTGCTGAAGGGCGTTTGGCAGAAATTATCGTTCTCGACCAATTTTCTCGTAATCTATTTCGTGATCACCCTGCTTCTTTTGCGCAAGATCCTTTAGCACTTTCACTTGCTCAAGAAGCTGTCCGCTTAGACTTAGATCAACAATTAGCACCTGATCAAAGATGCTTTATGTACATGCCGTTTATGCACAGTGAATCTAAAATTATCCATGCTCAGGCTTTGCAATTATTTGAGGCGCTAGGCAATCCCATAAATTTAGATTTTGAACTTAAACATAAAACGATTATTGATCGTTTTGGTCGTTATCCGCATCGTAATCAAATTTTGGAACGTGAATCGACACCTGAAGAGGTCGAGTTTTTAACCCAACCCAACAGTAGCTTTTAAACATTTTTAGTTGCTTAAAAGATTTTCTGATCAGCAGATCTGAAACAGCAGTCGTCCTTGTTTGTTGTCATAGTGATTTAATTGCTATGATTTAAAACCAGCATTTTCATTTTCGCCCTATTGCTCATTTCGGGAGTCATTCTATGCATAATCCAATGATGAACAAGATAAAAATATCGCTCCTTGGTGTTTCGATTGCAGTGGTACTGGTGCTTTCAGGTTGCGCAACGACACCTTCACAACCACGTACTTTTGACCAATTGGGTCAATTCAGTACCACACCTTTGAATGAGCAGACGTTTAGAGTCAGTTTTCTAGGGAGTTCCAATATGAGCTTTGGGAGCGCGGAAGAAATTGCTCTCTTAAAATCAGCTCAAACTACGGTACTGAAAGGTTTTCAATATTTCAAAGTCATGAATGATCCGAGTAATCGTAGCCAACAGCCCCCTCGTCAAGCTGTGGTCTACCCTACTCCGATGATGTCACCTTGGGGTTATGGATATGGCTACAGACGTCATCCAGGCTTTTATGATCCTTATTACGACATGCCTCAAGTGGTGAATGTCGAACCTGTTCAAGTCTCTTATACGATTCAATGTTTTAAAGATAAAAAATCTGCGCCTAGCGATGCATTTGATGCACGTCTGATTTTACAAAGCTTAGGGCAAAAATATGGTGTAAGTACGACAGGTCAGGTATTACAACCTCAGCCAGTGATTGCACCGACAAAATAATGAACTTCATTTGAAATAAATGTGGTTTTCATTTTTTAAATTTTATTGGAGTTTCAATGAATCAAACCGAAGAACATACCTCACCCAGTTTAAATCGCAGTAAACGCTATGCGATGATTGCATTGATCATTGCAGTCTGCGCGTGGATTGCCTTAATGGTTGCTGCAAAGCTGATGCCTGAGTATGTCTGGTTGATTCATATTTTAATGCTATCTGCCGAGGCAGGTGTGGTGGGTGGTTTGGCCGATTGGTATGCCATTACGGTTTTGTTTCGCAATCCTTTTGGTCGTATTCCGATTCCTAAATTCTTAAAAGACCACACTGAAATTATTCCGCGTAACAAAGCACGTATCGCCGAATCTATGGGACGTTTTGTTCAAGAAAACTTTCTATCGCCTCAGGTCGTTGAAAAAAGTTTAAACAGTACTGACATCAGTCTCGCGGTGGGTCAATGGCTTGCCAATCCGAAAAATAATGTACAAGTTACTCAAGTCACTCAGCAAACTGTTCCTAAAATTTTCGAATTTGTCGGTCAAGAGCAAGTTGGTCGCTTCATTCAAAATAACAGTGTGCAGTGGGTCAAAAGCACACAGATTAATCAGCTTGCAAGTGAGATGATTCGCGCAGTTCTCGAAAATGATTTCCACCAAGATGTCTTGCAACGGGGGTTAGATGTGGCACATGAATGGATGACCACGCACCCTGAACAAACCCATGAGCTAACCCGTACTCTGTTTAAAGAATTAGGCGTTTGGAAATTGGCGAAAGGTGCGAGTTGGATCGGGATTGATGTGCAACAACGTACGATTAATTCACTTATTGAACGGGTTGAGTCGATGCTCGCTGACCCTGAGCATCCTTGGCGCCAAAAAATCGAGGAGATTGGACAGCATTTAATGCATGAACTGGCAAATCCTGAAAGTACTGCTAGTACGCGTTTAAATGAAACCAAAGATGCCCTTTTAGATAGCCCTCAAGTCTTAAACTTTATCAGTGGTGCTGTGGTGATTCTCTGCAATGCGGTACGTGATGATTTATTGAAACCTGATTCGGGTATTGCTGAAAATTTACGAGTGGCAATTCAGCGTTTGGGTGAAAATATCATGTCTAACTCAGCCATTCGTGAGCTTTTAAATGAGAAAATTAGTGGTATCGCGATTAATTTGAGTGATCAATACAGTGAGAAAGTGATTCTATTTATTAGTGAACGTATTCATGAATGGGATTCGCGTGAAATGATCGACAAGATTGAAAATGAAGTCGGTGGTGACCTGCATATGATTCGCGTGAATGGTGTCGTAGTCGGTGCCTTTATTGGTTTAATATTAGGTGTGATTCGGGCGGTCGTAGAATTTGTGCTTTAGATATTTTTTAATCAAATTAAAGAATATAGGGAAATATAGCGTAACAATTTAGCGTGGAACGTGAATATTCATGTAAAAAGCCCATTCAACGATGAATGGGCTTTTTAGTGGATTACAATATATTGATTTTATTCAATTTACTGAGATAATTTCGCATAAGGTGTATTATGTTAATTTTAGAGAATTTAAACACTAGGGAGGAGTAAAAAAATGGGGGAATGGTCAGAGTATTTCGAAGATTTTCCAGAAGAGAATCCAGCAAATTACCCTAATCGTGGGCCAGATCTCGGTCCACATTCGAAGTACTTTCCAGATTGGCATGAAAGCCAATTAACAAAAGCTGAACTAGCCGAAATTGCTAAGAAAATAGAAGCTGAAAATGCAGAGCTTGAAAGACAAGCAGAAGAAAAAGCAAGGTATATACAAGAATTGAAATCTCATCCATTTTTTCTGGTTGATGTCTGTCCAATATGCAATTTGCAAACAATGAACATATACCAAATCAGTGATGGTCATTACTTTGGGGAATGCCAGGAATGTGGCGCATCTGATACTGATACACAACCAGAAAAAATTTTAGAAAAAATAGAAGATCTAGTTTGGAATCCATCCCAAGCTTATGATATTGATCGTGAAATCTAAGGAATATTAGCAATGGAAAAAGGCGCAAAAATTTCAGATTGCACTAAGTATCGTTATTCCCTTTGGCGTATTTGGGATAAGGAAAAGCCAATCTTTACATTTGTTGGCTTAAACCCTTCAACTGCAGATCATGCTCAAGACGACCCAACGATCACTCGTTGTATCAACTTTGCCAAAAGTTGGGGTGGTGGTGGTATTTATATGGCTAATCTCTTTGCATATCGGTCAACTGATCCACAAGCGATGATGTCCCAATATGATCCTATTGGCTCGGATAATGATTTTTACTTAGACGAACTAGCAAACCAGTCTCAAAAAATTATTGCTTGTTGGGGGAATCATGGGGCGTACAAGCAAAGATCTGCTGCTGTTAAAGAGCTATTAAAAGATAAACTTTATTATCTAGACTTAAATAAAACAGGGGAGCCAAAACATCCTCTATATATTCATTCTAAAACTCAAATTAAGTTCTTTTCAGACCTGATTTAACATAATGGGCATTATGCGAAGTCTGCCCAAACCTTATACAACTCATAATATATATGGAAATTTATAAGTGCATGCATGCAAGATAGCTTAAATTAACTAAATGTAAAAAATAATTTCAAATATTTAACGACAAATCATCAACGAATACTCTTCTGTTCCTCATGTTTCAATCACCTGCTACAATTTTCATCAACGCACCATAACATCAGAAAGCCCATGATCAGCATTCAATCCAAACTCCCGAGCCAAGGTGTGACCATTTTCAGCACCATGTCAGCTTTAGCACAAAAGTTAAATGCATTGAACTTATCACAAGGCTTTCCTGACTTCCCTGCTCCCCCTGCATTACTTGAAGCGCTCAGCAAAGCAACCTTAGATGGATTGAATCAATACGCACCCGGAGACGGCTTACTCCCCTTACGCGAACAACTGGCTCAACAGTTTTTACAACGCGATCAGCTTCATCTAGACCCTGTAAACGAGATCACCATTACCCCAGGGGCAACCATCGGCATCTTTTCAGCGATTCAAGCCGTGGTACAGGCTGGTGATGAAGTCATTATTTTTGATCCGAGCTATGATAGTTATGCACCGAGTGTAAAATTAGTCGGTGCTAAACCAATTCATATTACCTTACAAGCACCTGACTTTAGTGTCGATTGGAATCAGGTGAAAGATGCGATTAACGATCGGACTCGTATGGTGATTGTGAACACGCCACACAATCCAACAGGGGCGATCTGGTCAAAGGTGGATTGGCAGAATCTCATTGAACTCATTCGTGATAAAAATATTATCGTGCTGTCAGATGAAGTCTATGAACATCTGATTTTTGATGGTCAACAGCATTATTCAGCACTGTCTTTTCCTGAACTCAGAGAGCGTAGCTTTGTCGTGGGTTCTTTTGGTAAGACCTTCCATGTCACAGGTTGGAAAACAGGTTACTGCATAGCAGCACCCGCTTTGATGACGGTGTTTAGACAGATTTATCAGTTTGCCAATTTCTGCGGCGTCACGCCAGTTCAGTGGGCTTTGGCAAATTTCATGCAGGATCATCCTGAACATATTCAAGAACTCTCTGCTTTCTATCAAACCAAACGTGATCTGTTTAATTCACAGATCAGCACATCTCGATTTAAGTTTCAGCCATCGCAAGGCACGTATTTTCAAAATCTGGATTACAGCGTAATCCGCCCCGATTTAAGTGATGTAGAGATGTGCCAGTATTTGGCTGAACAACACAAAATTGTCGCTATTCCCGTGTCTGTGTTTTACCAAAAAGCACCTCAAGATTTACGTATGATTCGATTCTGCTTTGCCAAAAAAGATGAAACTCTGATTCAAGCAGGTCAAATTCTTTCAGCAGTCTAATACAGTATTCCTGTAACAATTCGCCCGATTGTTTTTAAATATCGGGCGGATCGCATCGCAGCTATGTTATTGTGCGATGAGTGATATTGAATAATAATGATGGATAAAAAAATAAGATGAGTGCACGTCTAAGCCCAATTGACGACCCGAATTTTTGGCGCGTTTTTTTGGTCTTTTTGCTTCCTTTGATTGCGACCAATATTTTACAGAATTTATCTGGCACCATTAACACCGTATTTGTCGGTCAAATGCTCGGTGTTGATGCTATTGCTGCAGTCTCTGTATTTTTCCCGATTCTGTTTTGTCTCATGGCTTTCGTGATTGGTTTATCGGCAGGTTCAACTGTATTGGTTGGTCAAGCTTGGGGAGCTCAAAATATTGAGAAAGTTCGCCAAGTGGTCGGCTCTACCCTGTTTATGACGGTGATTGGTGGAACAGTCATTGCATTCTTAGGTGTACTCTCAGCACGTTCTGTCTTGCTTGCACTAGGCACAGATCCTGACGTAATGCATTTGTCTCTGCCTTATGTCCAGTGGATGCTGGCAGGAAGTCCATTACTGTTTATTTATATTATTTACACTTCAATCCTTCGTGGCGTTGGTGACAGTATTACGCCGTTAATTGCCCTTGGTATGACCAGTATACTTGGGCTGTTTATTACCCCAGTCTTAATTGCAGGTCATTTTGGGTTTCCACGTTTGGGTATTATCGGACCTGCGATTGCGACCACAATTGGTTATTTAGCGGTACTGATTTTTCTCTATTTTTATTTAAAGAAAAAAGACCATCCCTTAAAAATTGATGGGGCGATGTGTAAATATATTAAATATGATCCAGAAATTAGCGCCAAAATTTTAAAATTAGGTGTCCCTACAGGCATTCAGATGGTCACGACTTCAGTGGCGGGTTTGGTCATCGTCGGTCTAGTCAATCGTTATGGTTCAGATGCCACCGCTGCCTATGGTGCTGTGAATCAGGTCTTGAATTACATTCAATTCCCTGCACTCTCCATTGCCATTGCTGCTTCAATTTTTGCAGCTCAGGCCATTGGTGCAGGTAAAGCAGACTCATTGGCAAAAGTTACGCGTATTTCACTGGGTATGAATATCGTGATTACTGGTAGCTTAGTGACTTTAGGTTATCTGTTCTCAAAGTATCTGATGGCATTGTTCATTACAGATCCTGCGGTAGTCGTATTGGGTCAACAACTGTTATTTATTGTGCTTTGGTCAATTTTATTCTTTGGCGCGAGTGCCATTTTTGCTTCAATCATGCGTGCCAGTGGAACTGTCACCATGCCGATGATCATCAATATTATCGCTATTTTGGCAATCGAGCTCCCTGCTGCTTATTTGTTTAGTTCATGGTGGGGCTTGCAAGGGATTTGGTATGGTTATGCTCTTGCTTTCGTTTGCTTATGCATTATGCAAGGACTGTATTACCAATTCGTCTGGAAAAAGAAAGCCGTTAAAGTCTTAATTTAGACTGTCTAGAAAGTTTCAATCAGAGAGTGAGTGTAAGGGGGCAATTTTATAATAGGTTGCCCCCTCTCACCTCGCATTGGTATTAAGAAAAAATTTAAGCTTTATAACTTATCCCATAATTTTCATAAGGTTTTATTTAAATCGTATTTTTCAGACCAAAACATTCTTGTTATAACCCTATTCAAAATGAATAAGTTCAATAGGATATAACAATGTCAAAGCGTCAAATCAAGCTGGGTGCTTTTATCCCAACCACCTCCCAACATGCTGCGGGTTGGCGCCATCCTGAATCAAGACCTCAAGATCATCTCAGTATTGACTACGCCATTGAACTGGCAAAGACAGCGGAAAGAGGTTTATTTGATGCTTATTTTCTTGCAGATGGTTTATCTGTAAATTGGAGTCACGGTGCTTCAAAAAATAAAAAAGGCATCGGATATAGTGACAAAATTGTCGGCTTTGAACCGATTACACTGTTTTCAGCTATTTCAGTCGTCACTAAAAATATTGGCTTTATTGCAACAGCGTCAACCACCTATGAAGACCCTTATATTCTGGCACGTAAATATGCTTCTTTAGATCATATTTCTAAAGGTCGTGCAGCATGGAATGTGGTAACCACTGTCTCAGCAGACACGGCACGTAATTTTGGATTTGAAGCTCATCCAGATCCTAAAGTTCGTTATGAACGTGCAGATGAATTTATTGAAGTGGTTCAGAAGCTTTGGGATTCTTGGGAAGATGATGCATTCCAATACAATAAAACTTCAGGTGTTTTTTATGATGCCGATAAAAATCATGAGCCTTTGCATCAAGGTCAATATTTTAAAGTTCAAGGGGCTTTGAATGTACCTCGTCCACCCCAAGGTTATCCTGTCATTGTACAAGCTGGGCAATCTGAAGATGGTCGTGAATTAGCAGCAAAATATGCTGAAGTCATTTTCACAGCACAACAAGATTTAGCAGATGCTCAAGCCTTTTATCGTGATGTAAAAAGTCGTTTAACAAAATATGGTCGTCATGCGGATGACATCAAAATTATGCCGGGTGTGTCCATTTTTGTTGCTCAAACTGAGCAAGAAGCACAAGAAAAATATGAATTACTCAATAGCTTGATTCACCCTGATGTCGGTCTAGGTTTATTGTCAGGCTTGGCAGGTGCGGTGGATTTGTCACAGTATGATCTCGATGCACCATTTCCTGAACTCAATGAAAAAGAGATTAATTTTTCAAGTCGTCAACAAATGATGATTGATATTGCACGTAAACATCAATTTTCTATTCGCCAACTCTATGAATATATTGCATCAGCACGGGGACATTGGACTTTGATTGGTACAGCAGAACACGTGGTAGATCAGTTACAGACATGGTTTGAAAATGAAGCAGCCGATGGATTTAATGTCTTACCTCCATCCACCCCTGCGGGCTTAGATGATTTTGTCGAACTCATCGTCCCTGAACTACAACGTCGCGGACTGTTTCGTACCGAATATGAAGGCACGACCTTACGTGAAAACTTAGGTTTAAAGCACCCTGAGAATCAATATGTTTTGAATAAACAGAATACGGCTCAAGTATCTTGATGTCATTTTCTCATTTAAATTAGAAGTAAAATCAAATGGCATATCTGCACAAAAAAACCCGCTTAATGCGGGTTTCTATGAATCATAACAATGGATTACTTTGGCTCTAAACGTTTACTCAATTTAGTCGCCAATGCCGTCACTTTTTGGTATCCCGTCGGCAAAATACGCTGCATCAAATCAATTGCCTTCGCATCGTTACCAATCAATAAACGACGTTTATTTTTCAATACTGCATCTAAAATTTGTTGAGATGCATCTTCAGCAGGCATACGCAGTAATTTATTAAATGCCTTTGCAGATTTCTCTGGATTCATGCCTAGAGATTTCAAGCTGTCATTCATACGTGCATCATTTGCGATATTGGTACGAATACCACCTGGGTGTACACATAAAGCGCTTACGCCACAGTTTTCGATATCCAATTCCTGACGTAAAGACTCCGTAAAACCACGAACTGCAAATTTAGATGAGTTATAAGCAGATTGCGTTGGCTGTGCTGTTAAACCAAACAGACTTGAAGTGTTAATGATATGTCCTTCACCTGATTTTTTAATGTATGGAAGAAACTCTTTCGTTCCATACACTACGCCCCAGTAGTTGATGCCCATGATCCACTCAAGATCTTCATAATTTGCACCTTCTACTGTTGAGCCTAAAGCCACACCTGCGTTATTAAAAATCATGTTTACCGAACCATGATTTTGCACCGTATCTGCTGCCCAAGCTCTAACTTCTTCAAGCTTCGCCACGTTCACTTTTTTCGAAGTGACTCTGACATTATAAGGTTTTACCAACTCAACGGTTTCTGCCAAACCTTTTTCATTCACATCACTAATTGATAAATGACATCCAGCCTTTGCCAATAACACTGCAAGCTGTTGTCCCATACCAGAACCCGCACCTGTAATCGCAGCCACTTTATTTTTAAAATTTTTCATTGTGTTTCCTTATCCATTTTTATGCACAACATCTTTATTTGTGTGCCGCTCACAAATCACTATAAATTTGACAATAAATATTGTCAATATCACTCAAGGTCATTTATATTGGTAAAAATGCGAATATTTAACACATAGGCTTAGTCGGTATTAGTTGCTAAGATATCCAAAACTACGACACGAACTAGATCATCATTTTTATGACCGAATATTTAGAAAAGCAAACTGCATTAGAATCAGTACCAGAAAAAAAAGTGGTGAAAGAACGTCAATTTAAAGGCATGTCCCTCACTGAGCGTAAACAAGCTCGTCGTGAAAAATTAATCGAGGCTGGTATTGAAGCTTATGGTACACATGGATTCTTTTCGGTTACTGTTAAAGATATTTGTAATGAAGCCAAACTGACTGAACGTTATTTTTACGAATCTTTTAAGAAAAGTGAGAACCTCTTTCAAACTATTTTCTTACAACTGATTGAAAAAATGCAGCAGACTCTAATGCAATCTGTCATGCAAGGTTCACCTGATCCGATACGAATGATTGATGCAGGGTTAAATGGTTTTTTTGCGATGCTTCAAGATGATCCTCGTACCGCGCGTATCATTTATATCGACGCTATGTTGGTTCAAGAACTGCATAATCACGCCACGATTCAAGAAACTATGGCGCGCTTTGATCGTATGATTCACGCATTTGTCACATTGATGATGCCGCATATCAGCTTAAACGAAAAAGAGATTTCACTTATCGCAACAGGGTTAAATGGCTATGTGACTCAAATTGCAGTGCGTTGGGTCATGAGTGGATTTAAGTCACCACGAGAAGATGTTGTGAAAGCATGCCGTGTCGTCTTCAATGCTTTAATTCATGAAATATCCAATCAAAAAGAGTAAAAATAGAGATTAAATATAATAAATTCATATAGATATTTTTAAGACACAGTATTTAAACGGAAATATTTATGACAAATTTATGATCAATTTAGATCGTACTTTTATATTTTTGTCACAAAACATTGCTAAATCGCCCTTGCTCACCCGTTTTGCAATGATACTGTCATAATTAATCTTTGTAATAAGCCTGTCATAAATATAAACGGTCATACCGTTCACCTAAGGATATTGCGTTGTGAAAGATGACTACATTTTAATCGTCGATGACGAACTTCCCATTCGTGAAATGATCCATACTTCTTTAGATATGGCAGGCTTCCAATGTTTAGAAGCCGAAGATGCCAAACAAGCGCATCAGATGATTGTGGATCAACGTCCTTCCTTGGTATTACTAGATTGGATGCTTCCTGGTGGTGTGAGCGGTGTGGACTTATGCCGTCGCTTAAAGCGCGATGAGTCGCTCTCTGAAATTCCAGTCATCATGCTAACTGCTCGTGGTGAAGAAGATCATAAAGTCCAAGGTCTTGATGCTGGTGCAGATGACTACATGACTAAGCCTTTTTCAACCCGTGAATTGGTTTCGCGTATTAAAGCGGTTTTACGTCGTGCTAATGCATTGAGCGGTGAAAAAACCATTGATGCAAATGGCTTAATTTTAGATCCTGTCAGCCAGCGTGTGAGCTTTAATCAAAATATTTTAGAAATGGGTCCAACGGAGTACCGCCTATTGGCATTCTTCATGACGCATCCTGAACGTGCCTATACACGTGCACAATTACTTGACCAAGTATGGGGTGGCAACGTATATATTGAAGACCGTACCATTGATGTTCACATTCGTCGCTTACGTAAGGTTTTAGAACCTTATGGCGCAGATCGTTATGTTCAAACTGTTCGTGGTACAGGTTATCGTTTTTCTACTCGAGCAGACGTCGCAATAGGCTAGTGTTCACTAGGTTAATCAAATTTTATGTACGAACCCTACCCCGTCCCCACTTTAGCGAAAGATCATCAGAAATTTCGCTACAGTAGTTTATGGACATTCGCTAAACAAGATCTTCGCTTGTTGGCATTTTTCATCGTTATTGGTGGATTTATTGGTTTAGGAATAGGATACTTCTGGATCTGTATAGGACTGGCTTTTGCTGCCTTTTTTGGTTTACAGCTTCGTTCCCTGATTTTAGTGAATGATTGGATCGCCAATCGTCCTTATGATGTGCCACCCAATTTAAATGGGATTTGGGGTGCATTACTATTCAATGTATATCGCGCTCAACGCCAAGAGCGAATCGTACAATCTGAAATGGTCGGTTTGATTGACCGTACACAATCTTCATTGGTTGCTTTGTCTGAAGCGATTATTTTGACCGATGACTCTCAACAAATCGAATGGTGGAATCCCGCAGCAGAATATCTTTTTGGGATTCAACCTACAGACCGAGGGCGTAATTTACTCTCGATTATTCGCCAACCCGATTTTGTTGAGTATTTTAATAATATCGATCATGCACCTGACGGCATCAAAGTTAAATTAGCGCATGATGACAATAAATACGCTCAAATTAAATTAACTCGTTTTGGGCAACAAAGTCGTTTATTGGTCGCACATGACATTACTCGGATGCGTAATCTTGAGCAAATGCGATCGGATTTCGTCGATAACATTTCGCATGAGTTACGTACACCGCTGACTGTGTTGAGTGGTTATATCGAAACATTTACCGATCAAGAAGACATCAATCCAAGATGGAAACGTGCCTTTGATCAGATGCAATCTCAAACAAAACGTATGAATGCCTTGGTCAATGATTTGTTATTGCTATCTCGTTTAGAAAATGAAAAACAGATTGCGAAAAACCAGATCATTGAAATGCCAAGTTTAATGAATCATCTCTTTGATGATGCGCAAGCCTATAACATTGATTATGGGCATACATTGAATTTGGATATTGATAGTCATTGTGACTTGATCGGTTCAGAGATGGAACTTGCAAGTGCCTTTAGCAACTTGATTACCAATGCGATTAAGTACACGCCTAAGGGTGGAACGATCACGATTGGTTGGCATGATGATGGTGAAAATGGCTATTTCTCAGTTCAAGATACAGGTATCGGGATTGATCCTAAACATTTACCTCGTTTAACTGAGCGTTTTTATCGAGTCGATAGTGCACGAAGTCGTCAAACTGGTGGTACAGGTTTAGGGCTGGCGATTGTGAAGCATGTTTTGATGCAACACGGCGCACATATTGAAGTTGACTCTAAAGAGAATCAAGGTTCAACGTTCATAGCTGTGTTCCCCAAAGAACGTTTATATCGTATGCACTGAGTCATCTAAAGTCTGTCACAACTCTAAAATGATTTACCTTCAATATCATCATAAATAAAAAGCGCCTCTAGGCGCTTTTTATTTATGATTCTTGACTTGGTTTTTCCCATCATGGAAAAACTAGACTAAAAATCGAATGTTAAATGGTTTGACCTAAAGCCTCACCCATCACAACTACCGAATTCGCTTTAAATGCTTCGTCCCACTTTATTTTATCTTGTTCAAATAAAATCACAGCAGTCGAGCCTAAATAGAAACGACCTAACTCATCACCCTTTTCAAGCTTCATTTCATGATGATTCAGTTCTAAACGACCCGTAGGTTTTACTTTACCTGTCGCAACAGTTTCAATACCAGCAACGATCATCGCACCCACGAGAACCACAGCCATACGACCAAGTTCTGTATCAAATAAACACACCATACGCTCATTACGTGCGAATAAACCTGGAATATTTTCCGCGGTAGTTTGATTCACAGAGAACAATTCACCTGGAATATACAAGGTTTCCGTCAATGTGCCTGCAAATGGCATATGCACACGGTGATAGTCTTTCGGTGATAAATATACTGTAGCAAACTCACCATCTTTAAATGGTGCAGCCAACTGAGGATCACCAATCAATTTATCCACTGAAAATGACTGACCCTTGGCTTGGAAAATATCACCTTCGTTAATTTTACCTAACTGTGAAATTGCACCATCGGCAGGGGACACAATACTATTTGTATTGCTGTCTACGGCACGTACGCCTTCTTTTAAAGATCGAGTAAAGAACTCATTAAATGATTTGAATTTCAGCGCATTACTTTGCTCAGCAATCGACATATCAATGCCATATTGCTTTTTAAATGCTTGAATCACAATATTTTTTAAAATCGGATTTTCACTGGCTGCAACCTTACCCACCACACGGCTCAGTTTTTGTTGCGGAACAATACTTTGCGCTTTAATGAATATTTTTTTCTTTAAATTTGTCAGACTCACTAAGGTGATTCTCCAGTAATGATTGGACTGTCGAGGCGGTTGCCCCATTCGCTCCACGCACCATCATAAGCTTGGATATCCCAACCGAGTAGTCGACCAATAATATATGCTAAGCCTGAACGATGATGCGATTGACAATACACCACCACAGGTTGGTCGAATTTAAAGCCCAATTGTTCTAAACGTTGTTGAGTGCGTTCTAGGGGATGCAATTTTAAATGATTTTGACGGTTTAGGGCAGTACTCCATTCAAAATGTCGTGCAGAAGGAATATGCCCTCCTCTGCGTGCCGCCAAGCGTTGTCCTGTATACTCTTCAGCCGTTCTACAGTCCCAGACTTGCACATTATCCTGACTAACTTTACTCAACAGTTCATCATATTCTATTCGAGGTTGTTCAATATTTTGGATTTCGACAGGAAATAATGACGATACTTTTTCAAATTTTTCTTCATCTACTGAAGTGGGTAGATTTACACCTAACCATGCATGAATTCCGCCATTCAATAAACTAGCGTTGTAAAAACCAAGACAATGTAGATTCCAAATTAACCGACCTGCCCATGCTCCGCCTTCATCATCATAAGCTACAACATGGTGATCAGGAGAAATATTCAAATATTCAACCAAAGCTTTCAATCCCGCTTCATCAGGCAATAAACCTGACGCTAATTCTTCCTGTCGAACCAATTGCTTAGGTAAAACATGAAGCGCATGTGGAATATGTAATTGTTCATAGACTGAAGCACGCGTTAAATCGACGATACGTAACTTTTCATGCCCTAAATGTGGAACCAATTCTTCTGCTTCAATGAGCAAACCTAAGTTAAACGGAGATTTTGACTGGGAATTAGACATAATTATTGAATTATTTTGCACTGATTAGAATCGATCTTAGCACAAGATTTTTTCACTATTATTCTGATTTTTTGCATGCTTTTAGCAAAAAATCAGATATAGCATAGAGATCGTATGGATGTTATGTAGCAGGTTCTTGAATTTCAAACACCTGACGTAAATATGCCAAGAAGGTGTCATTGTCCGTCATGGTTTTTCCTGGACTGTCTGATAGTTTCGCCACCGACTGACCATTACATTCTACCAATTTCAGTACAATATTGAGCGCTGTTTGCCCCATATCATTGGTCAAATTCGTACCAATACCAAAGCTGACTTGGAAGCGATCTTTGAAGTAATTATGGAGTGACCATGCTTTTTCTAAATTCAAACCATCACTAAACGTTAACATTTTAGTTTTAGAGTCAATTTTTAATTTTTTATAATGTGCATAGGCTTTATCACCCCATTCATACGGGTCACCACTGTCATGACGTAAACCATCAAATAGTTTGGCGAAGTACAAATCGAAGTCACGTAAGAAAGCATCCATTCCAACGACATCTGTCAAAGCAATGCCTAGATCTCCACGGTATTCTTGCACCCAAGTCTCAAGCGCAGACTTTTGGAAATCACGTAAACGGACGTCTAATGCTTGGAAGGCTTGCAGAAATTCATGCGCCATTGTACCAATTGGGGTAATACCGAGGTCTTTGGCTAACAATACATTACTCGTACCACGGAAAATATGCGGTGCTGCTTTGTGAAACTCTTCAACTACATGCTTTTGCCATTCAAAGCTATAACGACGACGTGTGCCAAAGTCGGACACTAGAAATGGCGGATCATTCGGTTTCTGTTCAGCTTGATACTGTTTCAATAACTCAACTTTTGCCAGTAGACGACGTTCGCCTTCTGCCATCACTTCATCACTACCGATACGGCGGAAATACAGCTCATTCACAATTGCAAGGACAAAGATTTCAAACATCATGGCTTGAACCATCGGTCCTTCAATTCGAATATCTAAACGGCCCTGCTCATCAATGCTGGCTTTAATAAAGCGACGTTTCAATTGAAATAATTCAAGATAATCAACAAAGTCACTTTTGATAAAACGTAGGCTTCGGAGATACTCCAACTCATCAGCTTTAAAATTCAACTGACAAAGATAATCGAGTTGTTCATTAAGGTCGTCTAAAATATCAACGAGAGGATAAGCAGTATCATCCAAATTACGGCAACGAAATTGGTACACACTGTCCGTTTGTGGAAACTTGTGTAATACCACCTGCAACATCGTAAATTTGTACAGATCAGTATCAAGTAAAGAATGAATAATGGCAGACATATTGTTTTTCGGTTTTTAGCAACTTATTGCATTAAAGCACATTTTTCACTGTTGCAAACCTATGTTTCCGTAATTGCGGGCAACTATTCGACTAATTACTGAAACTTTATAATCATTACTGAGTTTCAATTTTTTGTGAATAAGCTTCGGTCATCTGCTTTAACTTTTCTTCTTGCCCAATAATTTTGGCAAATTCAGCTGTGGTCTTTTGACCTGTTTTTGCGGCGTTGGCATCACAATCAACTTGGCGCAATTGTTTCGCAATCGACCATTCTAGTTTAAAGATCGCACCCATTAGGGCTGTATTACCTTTATGGTCTCGTGCACAACGATCAGCACCTTTCGCCAAAAGTGTCGTTACAACCTCTTGATGACCATAGTAGGCTGCCATCATTAATGCGGTATAGCCTGCACGATTTCGCACATCGACTGGGAAACCATGCTTCAGAAACTCTGTGATCACCTCTTGATTACCCGTCTTAGCTGCTGCAATAAAGAGATCAATCAATTCTTGTTGTGAGGTCATCTGATCATTTACATTCACTTTAGCAGAGGAGATATTTTGAGTCGGGTTAGCCATTGCGAATGCAGAACCAAAACTCAAAATACTGACTAAAATCATTTTATGCATAGCTTTCATGATGAACTCCAAAAAAAATCGATAATTTGGACTGTGCTTCATGTATCAACTGGATGAAAGATAAAGCACAAGAATGCCTGTAAAACTCCCCTAGGGTTGCAGGAAAGGAATTGAGTTTTACAGGACTTTTTTGAGGCGACCTCCAAGACCCTAGTCGCCAATCTGATTAACTAATCGGAATTAGTCTTTCAATTGTGCTGCTTTCGCTTTAACTGTTGCTAAGTTACCTTTAGCAGCTTGAGTCAAACGTGTACCGTAATCAGCATCCGCTTTGTAGAAGTAAGAAAGCATGATGTTTTTCGTTTCAGCATCTTTCACTGCACCTAAATCGCCACCTAAGTTACGAATCAAGTCAGTTTTTTCTTGAGCTGAATAAGAACGATATAACTCACCCGCTTGTTTAAACGGTTGTTCTTTCTTAATGGCTTGTTGAAGCACTTTACCATCCAGCGGAGTTGCTACTGCTTTAGCTTTTGCTGTAGCAGCTTTAGGCTCTTGACGGCTTGGTTCATAGTTCACGTTAGAATCAGTTTCAGACATGTTCATGAAACCTTCTTGGTTGTTAGTATTTACTTTAACAACCGGACGGTTTACAGGAAGTTGCTGATGGTTCGCACCTAAACGATACATTTGCGTATCAGAGTAAGAGAACACACGACCTTGTAATAAACGGTCTTCAGATGGTTCGATACCTGGCACTAAGTTACCTGGTGCCAAAGCTGATTGCTCAGTTTCGTTGAAGAAGTTCTTCGGCATACGGTTAAGCGTTAAAGTACCAACTTTAACTTCTGGAACTAAATCTGTAGGCCAGATTTTTGTTGCATCAAGTGGGTTAAAATCGAAGTTATCTAAATCTTGAGGATCAAGAACTTGGATGTAAAGATCCCATTTTGGATGTTTACCCGCATTGATGTTTTTATAAAGATCGTTGGTCAAGTGATTGAAATCTTTTGCTTGCATTTCAGCAGCTTGATCAAGGTTCAAACCTTTTACGCCTTGCTTAGAACGGAAGTTAAATTTCACATACTTGTATTCGCCTTTATCGTTATAAAGTTTGAATGCATGTACGCCAAAACCGTCTTGTTCACGGTAGCTTGTTGGAATACCGTTATTTGAGTAAACATAAGTCAACATGTTTACAGCCCATGGTTGGCTTTGTAAAAAGTCAAACGCACGGTTAGGATCTTGAACGTTATCAACTGGAGATGGTTTCATCGCGTGGATGAAATCAGGGAACTTGATCGCATCACGGATAAAGAATACAGGTAAGTTATTACCGACTAAGTCCCAGTTACCTTCTTGTGTATAGAATTTAACAGCAAAGCCATGCGGGTCACGTAAAGTCTCTGGTGAACCTTTAGGGTGAATTACCGTAGAAAAACGTAAGAAAACTGGAGTTTTCGTTCCTGCTTTAAACATTGATGCAACAGTAAGATCAGATAAATCTTTAGTTGTTACAAACTCACCGTAAGCACCTGTACCACGTGCGTGAACAACACGCTCAGGAATACGCTCACGACCAAAACGTTGTAATTTTTGTACAAGTTGAACGTCTTGTAATAA
Organism: Acinetobacter sp. CY81; assembly: GCF_059515925.1. Classification (NCBI taxonomy): domain Bacteria; kingdom Pseudomonadati; phylum Pseudomonadota; class Gammaproteobacteria; order Moraxellales; family Moraxellaceae; genus Acinetobacter; species Acinetobacter sp. CY81. Next base: position 74,271 of record NZ_JCAKNC010000004.1, on the reverse strand, counting down.
AACCGAACCATATTCACCTGCAGTGATAGAGTTCTGGTTGTCACCTACTGGTGCACCGTTATCTTTAGTTAATGGCGCAGCCGTCGCTACTGTAGCAGTTGCAAGCATTGCAACCAATAAAGAACGCTTAAACATCGATCTTCTCTCTTAAATTTACCTTTCCTGCCCGCGTAAGTTACCTGTTTAATTTAAATTGGTAAAAAGGATAATATTTATTGTTTCAATCGCTTTATTGGATAAAGATTTTTCTATTTACTAAAAACAATATTTATCAGTACCTTAAGAAATATACATAGTTATTCAATCACTCTTTTTTCTTGTATTTGCTACAATTCATTTGAATTAAAAAACAGCAAGTTTGGTTAAGTTATGCGTGCGTTGTTACAACGAGTTTTAGAAGCAAAAGTAGTAGTTGATGGTGAAATCACAGGTCAAATTGAAACAGGCATTGTCATTTTTCTAGGTTTAGGTAAAGAAGATAATCTCGAAAAAGGCAAAAAACTGATCGATAAAATTTTAAAATATCGTTTCTTTGATGATGAACAAGGCAAGATGGGTTGGAATGTCAGCCAAGCTGGTGGTGGAATTTTATTGGTCTCACAATTTACTTTGATGGCTCAAACTCAAAAAGGCTTGCGCCCGGACTTTGGTCCCGCTATGCCACCCAGCGATGCAAAAGTACTGTATGAAAAACTGGTCGACTATGCCCAGTCTCAGTTTGAAAATGTACAAACGGGAATTTTCGCTGCCGATATGAAAGTACACTTGGTTAATGATGGGCCTGTCACGTTTAATTTAGAAGTTGAATAACTTTTCAAAATACATCATCGCTATATTAAAATTCCTAGATTATAAAAAAGCCCTCACGAGAGGGCTTTTTATTGAATCATGCAAAACTCAGCCCATTAACGACCTGTTTTTTCCTTCAAAAATTGACGCGCAATTTTGAATTTTTCTTTTACTGGTTTTGGAATCTTTGGTGGAATCAATTTTGCAGCTTGGTTGAACCATACTAATAAACTGAAATCACCTTCCATTTTGATCGTGCCATTTTGCATTCCTGTCATGAAAGCTGTTGGATCACCCTTCATTAAGGTTTTCACGCCTTGCTCACTATCAGCAAATTGCAAAATAAAATCGGCTTTTTCTGCACTTCCTGACACTGTATCAATTTGACCGTGATTTACGATAATTTGACGCGCAACATCTAAATCCGTTCCAATTTGAATACGGAATTGGCGGTCATGAATCAGTTCAATAAATTTAGGACTGGTACGAGCAAGTTGCTTCATACGTAGCGCCAGACCTAAAACGAGTAAATCGAGTGGATCAGTACTAGCATCAACAATCGGAAGTTTCACGACTGGAATTGAAGAAAGTTTCATGACATTTAAGCCTGTTGTTTTAATTTAAAATGGGTTGAGTTCATCCTAACATATCTTATTCAAAATACGATTAGGCTTTGTTTAACAAAAATATCGACAAAAAAAAGGCATATCGCACAGATATACCTTTAAATATTAACGCTTAGACGGATGATTCTAATGAGTCAAAATGAAAATGATCTAGATCATTACTCATCTTCATAGACAGGTGTATGTTCAATATATTGACGATTTTGCAATGCTTTCTGAGCACGATTGTCTTCACGCAATAAAAATGCAGTCAGACCAACCATCGCTAAACTGATCGCTGTTAAGTACCCGTATGCTACGGTCATATCGAAGACATTTTGTACACCGAAACGAATCGCTTCCAATATACCCCAAAATGCCATACCTGCTAGCATGAAACCTAACCAGTGACGGTAAGGGGAAAAGAAAACAGTCGCTAATGCTACAGCAATTAGACTAAATCCAATTATCGTTGCAAACGTTGCTGTGACCATAAAAACCTCCGTCAGATTGATGTGTGTTAAAACCGCTCAATGGTGTTTCGCAACAAAGTTAAAAGCTCTTCAATTATTCTCAGTGATCTTATTCGAGCCTCTGCATTGCATTATGGTGAGTTTTTTTCAGAAAAGAAGACCTGTTCTTTTTGTAAACGACACACCTTGTCGCAACAGTCTTTTGTAATTACACTTTTCAAATTTGATATTTTTATGTGAAGCTAAATAACATCGCCCTTGGCGTGTCATTACAAAAAAATACCTCGTAATTTTTTGTCAAAATCATCTTTTTTTCGATCTTGATCATCTATTTTTTGACTGCCAAACCTAATTCACAAAAGCACATATATATGATGGATTTAGCAATAAAAAAGCGACTCGAAAGTCGCTTAAATCGTCATCAAATTGTAAGAATCATGCGCGATTTAAATCTTTGTCATGCACACCTAATAAATACAAGACACCATCTAAACCTACACTTGAAATGGCTTGATTTGCATTTTCACGTACCAATGGTTTTGCACGGAAAGCGACGCCTAAGCCTGCAATTGAGAGCATTGGTAAGTCATTTGCACCATCACCAACAGCAATTGCTTGTTCTAGTGAAATCCCCATCTCATCAGCAATTTGACGTAATAACAAAGCTTTACGAGCACCATCAACGATATGCCCTTTGACTTCGCCTGTAACCAAACCATCTTGCACATCCAGAACATTGGCATGTACTTCATCAATGCCTAATTTAGCCTGAAGATACTCAGCAAAATATTGGAATCCACCAGATAAAATAGCCGTACGATAACCTAATGACTTTAAAGTCGAAATTAGGCGTTCAGCACCTTCTGTCACTGTTAAACGTTCAGCGATTTTAGGCAGCACTGATGCATCCATACCTTTAAGTAAGCCAACACGTGCACGGAAACTCGCTTGGAAATCTAGCTCACCTTGCATTGCACGTTCAGTAATTTCAGCAACTTGCTCACCGACCCCAGCTTCACTGGCAAGTTCATCAATCACTTCTTGCTCAATCAACGTTGAATCCATATCGAAACAAACCAAACGGCGATTACGACGATACGCATTGTCTTCTTGAACAGCGACATCGACATTCAGTTCACTTGAAAGTTTCAAACACGCTGCACGCATTGCAGCAGCATCAAGCATTTGACCCTTTAAGCCAAATTCTACACAAGCACGTTTGGGTGCTGTATCGTCATATTCCAAAGCTGGACGACCGGATAAACGTGTCACGGTTTCAATATTAAAACCTTGGCTTGAAACAATATTGGTCACGGCTTGCAAGTGTGAAGCGGTCAGTTCAGGTGCCAATGCCGTCACGATATAACGGGTACGACCACCTTCTTTCACCCATTGATCATAATCTGATGCAGCAATCGGTTTGAAACGCACAGTCAACCCAATTTCATGTGCTAAAATAAGGATGTCTTTCATGGCCAAAGCTGTTGCTGTCTGGTCATCTGACGCAACAACAATACCGAGCGTCAGTTGGTTATGGATAACTGCTTGTCCTACATCTAAAATTTGCAAAGAATGTACGGACAACACCTGCATCAATCGAGTAAACTGATTCGGTTGGTCAGGACCTAAAAATGAAATAAGAATGATTTCTCGCATGAATTGACTCGGTTCTGAGCTACAACTAATGTAAGAATCATAATCGAAATCGAATATAAATGCCTTGGAAGTTTACGTTGAATGCACCTAGACAAGGGCTATTTGCTAGCCTACTGATTATTAGCTTTGCTTTGCACACCTTTTTATTGGTCATTGCAACAACTCATCAATTAAACGAAAACCGTGCCAGCCAAGGTCAATTGATGACAAGTCAGTTGGTTGCAGACAGCCTGTCTGAGCTTGAACCTGCCAATACAGTTTCTCTAGCATTATTGGCAAATCGTTACGCAACCAACCCAAGTGTGGCTTATATTCGAATTCTCAGTTCTAGCAATCAGGTTTTAGCAACGGCAGGACTTTCTAAAACACGTCAAGGTGAAGTCTTTGTGCGTGATGCGCTACAAAATGAGAAAAAAGTCGGTAGCATTGAAATCACCTTGGTTAAACCGAGCATTGGTGAAATCCTTCGTACGCAATGGCTTGCGATCCTATTTTCATTGTTTGTACATGGATTATTGTGGTTAGCTTATCGTGCAATTGCACGCCCTACTCGCAGTGAATATCTTGCTCGCTTAAATAATGAAGCACGTCTAAAACATGAAATTCAATTACTCACTGAAGCTTTAGAGCTCGAAAAAAATAATGCTGTGACTGCAACTGCACAAGCTGCGCAAGTTGTGGTAACTCCAACAGCCAATAAAACACCAAAACCTTTTGTCGTTGATGAAAATACCTTGTCATTGAATATTCAATTCTATGATCCAAAACAACTGATCAATACTGTTAATCAATCCGTGGCTTTGCCTTACTTTAATTTGTGCCAAATTTTCTTGAATAAAAGTATCGATTTATGTAGCCAGCACTATCAGTTAAATAAGCAAGATTTTGTGATTGGTCGTGAATTTGACCGTCAAGGTGCTGTGATCAGTGTTTCAACGACTCAAAACAATGCGTCGCAATGTTTATTGATGATTGGTTCAGTCTTCCAACTCTTATCTGATGTCTTGTATAAACGCTATCGTGAAGACAAACGTTTCGTTCTACAGACACGTTGTTCTGTGGCATCTGCGGTTGAAGCCATGCAACTTGATGCTCTACAAGCCTCAGAACGTTTAACGCATCATTTGATTGCCAAAGAAATGGCGGTGTATTTAAATAATGAGCAATTAAAGCATGTGGGCGATTGCTACCAGTTAGTGCCTATGCCTAACCCGACTAGCGTACTGACTCGTCATGCATTTATGATTAATGGAATGAATGAAAGTTGTGCAGAACTTGCTCAACAGATCCGTACAGAGATCCTGAAAGGTAAATCTCAACCATCTACAGAGCCAGACCTGAAAGACCAAGCTTCTTAAACTCAACAGTTATCATTTGTTGTGATTTAAAAACCAGATTTAATGATAAGTTAAATCTGGTTTTTTCATTTTCGCTCAAAAATTAACAGTTTTAGTACAGCATTTGCTTATAGATTAAGCGGTTTTAAGCATATTTCAAAATATTATGCCTTTTCAATGCCCTATTAAGATGTGTATAACAGTCTAAGCAAAGGGAATGTGATTAGCATAGGCAAAACCCAGCAAAAAGCGTTAGACTATGTCCCAATGATTTTATTCAAATGTCAGAATGACATAACAAAAAGGTGAAGGTTGATGTCACTCAACACTGTGGAAGAACTCGTAGCAGATATCCGTGCAGGAAAAATGGTTATCCTGATGGATGACGAAGATCGTGAAAATGAAGGTGATTTAGTCATTGCTGCCACGCATGTTCGTCCAGAAGACATCAACTTCATGATCACGCATGCGCGTGGTTTAGTATGCCTAACATTAAGTAAAGAACGTTGCCAACAGCTGAATCTGCCACTTATGGTCGATGCCAATGGTGCTCAACACGGCACGAACTTTACGCTTTCAATTGAAGCAACCAACGGTATTACGACAGGCATTTCACCTGCTGAACGTGCTCACACGATTCAGACCGCTGTGGCTGCTCATGCAAAACCTGCTGACATTGTTCAGCCCGGCCATATTTTCCCATTGATGGCACAACCAGGTGGTGTTCTACACCGTGCAGGTCATACCGAAGCAGGCTGTGATTTATCACGCTTAGCAGGTTTAGAGCCAGCGTCTGTGATTTGTGAAATCATCAATGAAGATGGCACGATGGCTCGTCGTCCAGACCTTGAAGTATTTGCTGAAAAGCACGGTCTAAAAATTGGTACCATTGCAGATCTAATTCATTACCGTATGACCAATGAACAAACGGTTGAACGCATTGATCAGCAAACACTTGATACTGAATATGGCACATTTGAATTGTTCCGTTACCGTGAATTAGGTAATCCAGATATTCATTTGGCACTAGTTAAAGGTGAACCTAAAGCAGGTGTAACCACAGTGCGTGTACACGGTTTTAATCCAACACGTGATTTGCTTAAACTGAATAAACAAGATGGCGAAGCTGCTTGGAATTTAGATAAAGCGCTTAAAACCATTGCCGATAGCGAACGCGGTGTATTGGTTTGGATCGGTCAGCGCCATTTGTCAGATTTAGGTCCGGCACTTGATGCTTTGACCACACCAAAACCAGCTAAATCAAATGCAGCACTATCACAGCAATACCAAACGATTGGTGTCGGTGCGCAAATTTTACGTGATTTAGGGGTAGAGAAAATGAAACTTCTCAGCTCACCATTACGTTTCAACGCATTATCAGGGTTTAACTTAGAAGTGGTTGAATATGTAACCGCTGAACAAAGTTCTGTTTAATTATTCTTATTACATATCGAGGTTGCTATGGCGATTCGCCGTATTGAAGGTTTATTACATCTCGCGAGCGAAGACCGTTACGCGATTTTAGTTGGACGTTTTAACAGCTTTGTTGTTGAACATTTATTAGAAGGTGCAATTGATACGTTGCATCGTCATGGTGTTAGCGACGATAATATCACTGTTGTTCACGCACCAGGCGCATGGGAACTTCCTGTTGTGGCTAAAAAATTAGCTGCTTCGGGTAAATTCGATGCTGTCATTGCTCTCGGCGCAGTTATTCGTGGTAGCACACCACACTTTGACTTCGTTGCAGGCGAATGTGCCAAAGGTTTAGGTGTAGTTGGTTTAGACACTGGCTTACCTGTGATCAACGGTGTATTAACTACGGACAGTATTGAACAAGCGATTGAACGCTCTGGTACAAAAGCAGGCAATAAAGGTGGCGAAGCTGCCCTTACTGCAATTGAAATGGTTAACTTGCTAAAGGCGATCTAAAGCATGTCGCAGACACTCCAAGCTACTTATGCAGCGAAACGCAAAGCACGTCGTTTTGCTGTACAAGGGATTTATGAATGGCAAATGAGCCACAACCCGATGCACGAAATCGAGGCACGTACACGTGCTGAAAATGCGATGCATAAAGTGGATCTAAGCTATTATCATGAATTGCTCACGCAAGTGATTACAAATCATGAAGCATTGGATGCGTTATTGGTTCCAGTTCTTGATCGTGAGATCAATGCACTGGACGGTGTTGAACTTGCAACATTGCGTTTAGGCGCATACGAATTGAAAGAGCATCTTGAAATTCCATATCGTGTTGTATTGGACGAAGCTATTGAATTAGCGAAACACTTTGGCGGAGCAGACAGTCATAAATACATCAATGGTGTATTAGACCGTTTATCGCAAAGCCTGCGTGAAGCAGAAAAGCAACAAGCTAAATAAGTTGTTGTTGAAATGGCTGAGTTTTCTATTATTGACACCTATTTTAATCGTAAGAATTTAGATTCTGTCGATTTAGGCGTTGGTGATGACTCAGCCCTGCTCACCCCCCCTCAAGACCATCAGTTGGTCATTTGTGCAGACACTTTAGTCGCAGGCCGACATTTCCCTTTAGACACTTCTGCTCATGCCATTGGTTGGAAATGTGTCGCTGTCAATTTATCTGATATTGCAGCAATGGGGGCACAACCGCATAGTATTTTACTCGCATTGAGCCTACCCCAAATTGATCATGCATGGTTAAAAGAATTTAGCCGTGGTTTATATGATTGTTGCGATCAATTTGGCGTGCGCTTAATTGGTGGTGACACCACACAAAGCCCACATTTAACCCTTTCTGTCACAGCACTCGGTTGGATTCCAAATGGTCTAGCCGTGAAGCGTTCTGGCGCTCAAGTCGGTGATTTGATTTGTGTAAGTGGTACAGTAGGTGATGCTGCTTTTGCCTTACAGCACATTGGGCATCCATTACAGCAACGATTGGATTACCCCACACCTCGCTGTGAGCTAGGTACACAACTTAAAAATTTAGCGCATAGTATGATTGATGTATCTGATGGTTTAGCACAAGATCTCGGACATATTTTAAAAGCCTCTCAAGTCGGTGCTAAAATATATCTCGATCAGCTTCCAATTCATGAAGCACTTCACCATTTGTCAGATGAACAACTATGGCAATATGCACTTGCAGGTGGCGATGACTATGAATTATGTTTTACAATAAGTCCTCAAAATTACGAAGCTTTCTTGCAAAATAAACCTAAAACGCCAACGACAATCATCGGGAAAATTATAGACAATCACGCTTTGATTTTTGATAAAGATGGCAAAGATCATCCCGTTCAATTTAATGGATATCAACACTTTGCATAAACCTCCTATTCAATTTAAACAAATGAATTGGACTGAACGTTTTATCGTCTTTTCTGGCGTTGGTTTCGGTTCAGGTTTACTTCCAAAAGCACCGGGTACTTTCGGTTCTGCTTTTGCGCTCCTTTTTATCCCTATTTGGATGATGATAGGTTTTAATCAGAGCGTCATTGCCATGATCATCATGTCGCTCATCGGCATTTATATTTGTGGTCGTACTGCCGACATTATGGGTGTACACGATGATGGTCGAATTGTATGGGATGAATTTGCAGGTCAATCTATTACTTTTCTACCCCTAATTTATTTAGGACAAATGAATTGGTTATGGGTTCTGGTTGGCTTTGGGTTATTCCGTTTATTTGATGTTTGGAAACCTTGGCCAATTCGTGTCATTGACCGTCGCATAGATGGCGGCTTTGGCATCATGTTAGATGATATTATCGCAGGGCTGTGGGCAGCTATCTGTATTATAATTTACTTATATATTGATCTGGCTTAAGCCAGAATTTTAGGGTGTTTTATGTCTACCACTGTTGTTATTCTTGCTGCAGGTAAAGGTACGCGCATGCGTTCACAACTGCCAAAAGTACTTCAACCTTTAGCAGGTCGTCCATTATTAGGACATGTGATTGAAACAGCAAAAAAAATAAAAGCTAAAAATATTATTACCATTTTTGGTCATGGCGGTGATCGCGTTCAAAGTGCATTTGCTCAAGAAAATATTCAATGGGTTGAACAAACTGAACAACTCGGTACAGGTCATGCGGTTAAAGTGACTCTTCCCGTCTTGCCGAAAGATGGGATTTCTCTGATTCTGTCTGGTGATGTTCCATGTGTTCAAGAAAGCACCTTGCAACGTTTGGTTGATGTCTCGACTGAAACAGGCATCGGGATCGTTACACTCACATTAGTTGATTCAACAGGCTACGGTCGTATTGTTCGTTCTGATCATAAAATCCAAGCCATTGTTGAACATAAAGATGCTTCTGATGAACAGCGTCAGATCAAAGAAATCAACACAGGAATCTACTGTGTAAGCAATGCGAAACTGCATGAATGGTTACCAAAGCTCAGCAATGATAATGCTCAAGGTGAATATTACCTGACCGATATTGTTGCCATGGCTTTGGCTGATGGAATGGAAATCGCATCCATTCAACCTGAACTTGCTTTCGAAGTTGAAGGGGTTAATGATCGTATTCAATTGGCTGCTTTAGAACGTGAATTCCAAGCTTATCAAGCGGAGCAATTGATGCAACAAGGGGTTCATCTGATTGACCCTGCGCGTTTTGATTTACGTGGTCGACTTCAAGTTGGACAAGACGTACGCATTGATATTAACGTGATTATTGAAGGTGATTGTCAATTCGGTGACAATGTAGAAATTGGTGCAGGTTGCGTCATTAAAAACACCTCTATCGCTGCTGGAACAAAAGTCCAACCCTATAGCGTATTTGACGATGCAATCATTGGTGAGTCTGTTCAAATCGGTCCATTTGCACGCCTCCGCCCTGGTGCAAAACTGGCGAATGAAGTTCATATTGGTAACTTCGTAGAAGTGAAAAACTCGACAGTAGGTCTAGGCTCTAAAGCCAATCACTTTACCTATTTAGGTGATGCTGAAATCGGTGCAGGTTCAAATATCGGCGCAGGTACGATTACCTGTAATTATGATGGTGCGAATAAGCATAAAACCATTATTGGTGATAATGCCTTTATTGGTACAAATAACTCTTTAGTTGCCCCGATCAAAATTGGTCATGGCGCAACGACAGGTGCAGGTTCAGTCATTACACATGATGTCGCTGACAACAGCCTGGCATTTGAACGTGCTAAACAAATTGCAAAAGAAAATTATCAACGTCCACAAAAGACTAAGAAATAAGAGGAATTAAATATGTGCGGAATCGTCGGTGGCGTTGCTGAACGTAGTATTACCAATATTTTGATCGAAGGCTTAAAGCGCCTTGAATACCGTGGTTATGACTCTGCTGGTTTAGCATTGGTCAACCAAGGTCATGTGTTACGCCAACGCCGTGTCGGCAAAGTGGTTAACCTTGAAAATGCCGTGAATGAAGCTGAAATCATCGGCTCATTAGGTATTGCACATACACGCTGGGCGACTCATGGCAAGCCAACTGAAGATAATGCACATCCGCATATTTCAGGTCAGGTTGCTGTTGTACATAACGGTATCATTGAAAACTATCAAGAACTTAAAGATGATCTTGAAGCTTTAGGTTATGTATTTAGCTCTCAAACAGATACTGAAGTCGTTGCACATTTAGTTCATGATGCATTGAAATCGTCTCCGAACCTACTCAAAGCGGTTGAACAAGTCGTTCCTCAACTTAAAGGTGCATTCGCATTAGGCATCGTACACACTGATTATCCAGATGAGTTAATCACTGTTCGTGAAGGCTCGCCTTTAGTGATTGGCGTAGGGATCGGCGAAAACTTTATCAGCTCAGATCAATTGGCTTTACTTCCAATTACCAATCGTTTTATCTATCTTGAAGAAGGTGATATTGCGCGTTTAACGCGTGATTCGATTGAAGTGTTTGTAAATGGTCAGTCAGTTGATCGCCCAATTAAAGAACTTGATGCAACAGTGAGCAATGCATCTAAGGGTGAATATAAGCATTACATGCTTAAAGAGATCTATGAACAACCTGAAGCGATTCAGCAAACGATTTCTCAAGCACTGAATGGAAATGCTTTACGCGATGATTTCTTAGAAAAAGCCAATGTAGATTTTGCATCAATTACTCAAGTTCAAATTCTAGCATGTGGTACAAGTTACCATGCAGGGATGATTGCAAAATATTGGTTTGAGCAACTCATTGACCTACCTTGCCAAGTTGAAATTGCAAGTGAGTTTCGCTATCGTAGCCCTGTGATTGTGAACAATACGCTTTACGTATGTATTTCCCAATCAGGTGAAACGGCAGATACTTTGGCTGCACTACGTGATACACAACGTCGTGCGACTGAAAAGAATATTCACATTGCAACCATGACCATTTGTAACGTCGCTACATCATCAATGGTACGTGAAACCAATCATAGCCTACTGACTTTAGCAGGCCCTGAAATTGGTGTTGCTTCAACTAAAGCATTTACCACTCAGCTTGCAGCATTGATGTTACTTGTACTTAAAGTGGGTCAAGTGAAGCAAACGATCATTGCAGATCAAATTTCTGAGATCATTGCAGGTTTATGGCATTTACCTAAAGTTATTTTAGATACATTGCAAAAAGATAAAGAAATTTTGCGTCTATCTGAGCTGTTTGTAGAGAAAAATCACTGTCTATTCTTAGGTCGTGGTACAGAGTTCCCAATCGCTTTAGAAGGCGCTTTGAAGCTCAAAGAAATTTCTTATATTCATGCTGAAGGTTATGCTGCAGGTGAATTAAAGCATGGGCCTCTAGCATTGGTAGACAATGACATGCCTGTCGTGATTCTTGCGCCTAAAGATGACATGCTTGATAAACTCAAATCAAATATGGAAGAAGTTCAAGCCCGTGGTGGTGAACTATTTGTATTTGCAGATGAAAATAGTGGGATTAAAGAAAAAGACCGTCAGCATGTGGTCCTTATTCCTTCCATTAGCCCTCTACTTTCGCCAATTGTTTACAGTATTCCTGTGCAATTGCTTTCTTACCATGTTGCAGTTCTTCGTGGTACAGATGTCGATCAACCTCGAAATCTTGCAAAATCAGTTACGGTCGAATAATTTTTTCTTATAAAAAAGAGAGCTTTAGCTCTCTTTTTTACTTTCTAATCCTTGACCATTTTTCTCAGCTTGCCTCGCCCAATAAGTCGCTAACGTTGCACCTGAAATATTGTGCCACAGACTAAAGATCGCACTCGGTACAGCGGTAATTGGTGATGCAGCAAAATGCACTGCAGATAATGCCACCCCTAGCCCAGAGTTTTGCATCCCTACTTCAATAGAAATAGCTTTTGCATCTACTTTAGGTAAATCACACAGTTTTGCAGCCCAATAGCCTAGAAGTAGACCAAATCCATTATGTAAAACAACCACACCTAAAATGATTAGACCTGACTCTAAAATCTGACTTTTACTTCCCGCAATAATAGCCGCCACGATCAGCACAATGGCAACCACAGAGATTAAAGGCATCACTGAAAGATAATGATCCACACTTTGTTTAAGTAGTGAACGGACAATTAAACCCAAAACAATTGGAAATAATACGACCTGTAAAATCGAACTAAACATCGACATCGCATCAATTTCAATCCATTGACTGGCCAAAAGATAGAATATAGTAGGCGTCAATAAAGGGGCTAATAGGGTTGAAACTGAAGTACAAGCAACAGATAAAGCAACATTACCCTTTGCCATATAAGTAATCACGTTGGAAGCTGTACCACCTGGACAACATCCAACCAAAATTACACCTATGGCGATTTCAGTCGGTAATTGGAATATTTTACATAAAGCAAAAGCCGTAAATGGCATAACCACATACTGTGCCACTACACCAATAAAAACCGCTTTAGGGCTTTGCAATACACCCTTAAAATCACCTAAAGTCATGGTCATACCCATACCAAACATGATGATGCCTAACATCCATGTGATATAGGTTTTGAGCCATATAAATGCTTCTGGAATCATCATGGCGAGGACTGAGAATAAGATGACCCATAGCGCAAACGTTTTTTGGATAAACTGAGTCACACTTAAAAATTTCGACATATCGACAACCCAATGCGTGTTTTGTTGCACATTACGCTTAAAATTATAGAAATATTCAATCCCATTGAAGCCGATCACTTGCTCAATACATTTAGATCATTGGGTTTGAAGTAAACTGAGCTCTTTGGCATAAATTCGTTTTACACCATTTGCCAGCATTTGTTGCCATGCATGTTGTAATGAACCATTTAAATCAATGCCTTTAGTCGCATCAGAAATCACCAAACTATTGAAGCCTAACTTAGCCGCATCAATCGCCGTCCAAGCTACACAAAAGTCTGTTGCTATACCCACAACAAATACCGTTTCAATCCCACACTCTTTTAAATAACCCGCCAGCCCTGTTGATGTCTTCTGGTCTGCTTCCATAAATGCAGAATAACTATCAATGTCTGCATGAAAACCCTTTCTAATAATTAATTGTGCGGTGGGTAAGTTGAGTTTTGGATGTAGCTCCGCATCATGAGTCCCCTGCACGCAATGCTTCGGCCACAATACTTGAGAACCATAAGGCAGTTCAATAGTATCAAAAGGTTGATGATTAGGATGATTCTCTGCAAATGAAATATGATGATCAGGATGCCAATCTTGCGTAATCACAATATTATTAAAATATTGCGCTAAATCATTAATGGTTGGAATAATTTGATCAGCCTCTGCTACCGCCAAATGACCACCTGGTGTAAAGCCATTTTGAACATCCACCACAATTAATGCGCTACGATCTAATTGGAACATCATCCTTTCTCCAAATCATTCTTCTAGGTAAAAATTTCTAAATAAAACCTCAGCGAATATTACATAGGAATGCCCGAACTACAATATTGACACTGCGACTATGAAAAACTCAGCCATTAGATCGGTCCCAGAACACAAGGAATAGATCCAAACCATATTAAATTCAGCACTCAAAAAATACGCTCAACAGTGCGCAAAAAAACACATTTATTCCAATAAAAAAGCCCGCTCAATGGCGGGCTTTAATTTAATCTATTTCAAAACTTCATTAGTTTTGGATGCGTCGAACCAATAACAACATGAATACAGCTGAAATAATAATACATGGAATGGCTGCTGAAATAACACCTGTTGCACCAAAGCCGGCTGTCAATAATGAACCAGCAATCGCAGGCCCAAGCATTGCACCAATACGACCTACAGCTGACGCAACACCGATACCTGTACCACGAACTTCAGTTGGGTAAACAATACCACCGAACGCGTACAATACACCTTGGCAACCGATAACGAATGCACCAACTAAAGCAGATGCCATATACATTTGAGTTAATGAACCTGCTGCATTTAAAGCCAACAAACCTGCAAGAATACCGCCGTACATCAACACGATAACGTATGCTTTTTTCCAACGGTCAGTCAACATACCCAAGATAATCGTACCGATTGTTGCACTTACCATGAAGTAGAACTGTGCAGTTGCACCCTCTTTACGGCTGAAACCTAATTCGGTGAATAATGATGGTAACCAACTTAACATGATGTAAACCACCATCAATGTGAAGAAGTAACTTACCCAAATGAAAAGCGTACGGAATAAATTATCTGAGTTAAATAAATCTTTGAACGAACCTTGAGGCGCTGCCGCAATTTCAGCTTCAGTTTTATTTTGTGATTTTAAGAATTCCTTAGATTCAGGTAAGAACTTCATCATAATTGGAATCACAATAATCGGAAGCAAACCACCTAAGTAGAAAATATTTTTCCAGTTCGAACCGAAATCAGTACTTGCCACTAAAGATAAGATCGCTGCACCTACAGGCATACCACAGTACATCAAACCAACTGCACGACCACGATTCTGTACAGAAACAGCTTCTGAAGCTAATGTGATCAAGATCGGCATTGCCGCACCCAAACCCGCACCTGCAAGGAAGCGAACCACCAATAGACTGTTAAAACTGTTCACCCAAACGGTACATAGCGTAAAGACAGCAAAAACCGCAGTTGACCAGATTAAAACTTTTTTACGACCAATGCGATCGGCAATACGACCACCTAGCAATGCGCCCGGTAATAAACCTAAAATACCAGCACTAAAAAACACGCCTAATTGTGAACTATCTAATCCAAAATGTTCACGGATACCCGCAGCTGCAATCCCCGCAGCCTGAATATCTAAACCTTCAATTACTGCAATGAGAAAACAGATTCCTACTGTCACAATTGCATGCTTATTCTCCGATCCTTGCATTGAATTTTCCTCATATAACCAGCAATAAAATACGAAGCCGATTATGTCCTGTTCAATCTAGAAGTTAGAGCTATCAAATGGTGGTAGAACAATGACGATGCTAGAGGGTGTATGAGAACTATTATTATTTTATTTTTTAAAAAAAGTCTTTAAAACGATTAGTAAAATATTTTTTGGGAGCAACTCACTTCTATTATCTGTTGAATAGCTTATAACTTCACATTTTATTTGACTGATTGGTAAAATAATTAAGACATTTAAATAATTAAAAATCAAACTATATTCCAAGATTATTAGATTTTAAACACCCACTTAAAGATCCTAAAAATATCATACAATCCTTATAAACTATTAATTCCGAGTATTTTATTAGGATTTAACATGCGACCAAATATCGAATGCTAAAATTGATTCAATCCTTGAAAAATCATCCATGTATTTATATGAATAACTAAACATTTCTGTTGAACAAATGCTTTGAAAAAAAAGTTACTTGTTTTAACTAAACTTTTTATCTGGTTCATTGAAATCGTATTGTTCTTATTCGTGTGTTAGTTCATAATTTACATAGGCATTATCCAGTATGCACAGCCTATTGGATCGTGTTATAAATCAAAATACAAACCCATCCAACATATCGCTTCTCAACCCTCTCTGGATGGAAAAATAGGATATTGTTTCAAAATGACTACTCAGCAAGCTCAGATTATTCAAGGCTCAATTGTCGCAATCGTCACTCCCATGTTTGAAGATGGAACTGTAGATTGGAAGGGTCTCGAGAAGCTTGTCGAATGGCATATTGAACAAGGTACGAATAGTATCGTTGCTGTAGGTACTACAGGCGAAGCTTCAACGCTAAGCATGGAAGAGCACACGCAAGTGATCAAAGAAATCATTCGTGTAGCCAATAAGCGCATTCCAATTATTGCAGGTACAGGTGCAAATTCAACGCGTGAAGCAATTGAACTCACCAAAGAAGCCAAAGAATTAGGTGCTGATGCAGCTTTACTGGTAACGCCTTATTACAACAAACCGACACAAGAAGGTTTATATCAGCACTATAAAGCTATTGCTGAAGCTGTAGACTTACCACAAATTTTGTATAACGTACCTGGTCGTACAGGTGTCGACATGGATAATGAAACGGTGATTCGTTTAGCAGATATTCCACAAATTGTCGGCATCAAAGATGCAACAGGTGATGTGCCTCGTGGTGCAGCATTACTTGAAGGTTTAAAAGGTAAAGATATGGTGGTGTATTCAGGTGATGATGCAACTGCATATCAACTGATTGCACATGGTGCAAAAGGTAATATCTCTGTAACGGCGAATGTTGCACCAAAACAAATGAGTGAAGTCTGCGCTGCAGCACTTGCTGGTGACCAAGCTCACGCTGAAACGATTAACAATCAGGTAGCAAATTTACACAATATTTTATTTTGTGAATCAAACCCAATTCCTGTGAAATGGGCTTTACATGAAATGGGCTTAATTGGAACAGGTATCCGCCTACCATTAACGCCTCTTGCAGAACAATATAGAGCTCCTCTGCGTGAAGATTTAAAAGCAGCGAGCATCATTTAAAAAAGAGTTTTAAAATATGCAACTACGTTTTGGTTTAATCATTACCCTTTCAGCTTTAAGTTTTGCGGGTTGTAGTACGATCGGTCTCGATAATGGTTCTTTAGATTATAAGAACATACCTGCTCCAGAACCACTTAAATACCCTGAAGGATCAATGGTTAGACCAGCAACGCCGTTGTATCCCTTCCCAGTTGTTGATCCACTTGCTATTGAAAATGCACCAACGCTGGAAAATAAGCGTGGCAACCGCTTTGAGCTTCCTCGTGCGACGGTAGCTCAAGAAACTGTAAATCCAGAAACGACTGCCAACAATGTTGTAACACGTCCTCAACTTTTAACAGATGGTAATGGTAATCCACTGATTAAAATTGAAGGAAATTCTGATACAATTTGGCAATACACATTAGCAACATTGAGTAGCTTGAACCTCAACGTTACTTCGACAGCTAAAAACGCACAACAAGTCACGTTGAAAGTGGATGGTGAAAGCTATGTGTTGAAGTTGAATGCTGTTGGTTCAACCAATACGCTTGCTGTGTTCAATCCCAATAATACTTTTGCAGACAAAGAAAAAGCTGCAGAAATATTAACCCAGATTTCTCAAAACTGGCCAGCCTAGTCGTTCTAGGCATATTCTCTCTGAAAAAGGTTCCACCATGTTAAAACAAACCTTGCTCTATACTGGTAAAGCTAAATCCGTTTATGAAACCGATAGTGCAGACCACCTGATTTTAGTCTTTCGTGATGATGCCTCGGCATTTAATGGCGAGAAAATTGAACAGCTAGATCGCAAAGGTAAGGTTAACAACCGTTTTAACGCCTTCATCATGGAAAAACTCTCTGCTGCAGGTATTGAGACTCACTTTGAAAAACTTCTTACACCAAATGAAGTTTTAGTGAAAAAACTCAGCATGATTCCAGTTGAATGTGTCATTCGTAACTATGCTGCAGGCTCTTTATGCCGTCGTTTAGGTGTTGAAGAAGGTCTAGAACTGACTCCACCTACTTTTGAATTATTCTTCAAAGATGACGGTCTTGGCGATCCAATGGTGAACGAATCTCAAGCGATTGCTTTAGGTTGGGCTACTGCTGATCAACTTGAACGTATGAAAGAACTTACTTACCAAGTGAATGTTGTACTTAAAGAATTATTCGCGCAAGGCGGTATGCTTTTAGTCGACTTTAAACTTGAGTTTGGTGTATTCCACGACCGTATCGTACTAGGTGATGAATTCTCTCCAGACGGTTGCCGTCTATGGGACAAAGAAACCAAGAAAAAATTAGATAAAGACCGTTTCCGTCAAGGTTTAGGCGGTGTAGTTGAAGCTTATGAAGAAGTTGCATCACGTATTGGCGTTGATCTTTCTGATATCTAAGCAAAGCTCAAGAAAAAACCGAGTCATTTGACTCGGTTTTTTTATGTCTCAATTTCAAACTATTATTTTAGTTTTAACTTCTCATTCTTATTTCACGCTGTAATTTCTTTTTATCTTTTTTTGTTCATTTTAGTTTTTACTGTTCTTATCATAAAGTTGAGTATTGCCAATGCTCTCTCCAACCTTGGCAATACAGTTAAGATAAGCAACCAATGTGAAAATTAGATGACAATTTTGAAGTCAATTTAAACTTTTACGATTTTTTATTTATTAGCTCTATAAAATTAGATTTTAAAAAATATTAAATTATCAATAAGCATCAACCAATTAAATTTAATGAAAATATAAATCGGAAATATAAATTATACTTATTTAAATGATCGCTTTTACATGTATAAAAAAACTGAATATGATCATCACATACCAGGCGACTACAGGAGTTGGTGGCTCATTGAGAGAGACTGTAGTTGCCGACCAAATTTATTTAGATGTGTTTTCACCCCATTCAATCCTTTTGAATGGGGCTTTTTTTTGCAACATTTTATTCACATCTTTACTGTTGCTGTTGTTCCTGTTGCCACCGTCTTTGTTGTAAACGCTCACCTTCTACTTCACGTTTATTCCGTGCTGATTCATACAACTTAGTGCCTTTTAGCTCAGGTGGTAAATACTCCTGTGTCACAAAATGCTCAGGGTAATTGTGTGGGTAGAGATAATCTACGCCATAACCTTGCTCTTTCATCATCTTAGTTGGTGCATTACGTAAATGAAGAGGCACGGCTAAATTGGCAGTCCGATCAGCCAGCTCTAAAGCTTTATTAATGGCTAAGTAGGTACTGTTACTCTTAGCGCTGGTTGCCAGATATACAGCACATTGTCCTAATATAATTCTGCACTCTGGCATACCCACAGCCTGTACCGAGCGGAAACACTCGCCTGCAAGCAATAAAGCATTTGGATTCGAGTTTCCAATATCTTCCGAAGCGGCAATCAACATACGACGTGCGATAAAAACTGGATCCTCTCCGCCTTTGAGCATTCGAGCCATCCAATACAGCGCTGCATCAGGATCACTACCACGAATGGATTTGATAAATGCAGAGACTAAATCGTAATGTTGTTCACCCGACTTGTCATAACGTGCAATATTTTGTTGAGCAACTTTCACTACCATCGCATTGGTAATGATATTTTCAACTTCAGGTTCTAAAGTTGAGGCGATCAAATCTAAAAGGTTCAGTGCCTTTCGTGCATCGCCTGCTGCAAACTGAATCAATGCGTCATATTCTTCAATTTGAATATAATGGTCTTGAAGAAATTTATCCTGCTGCAAAGCACGGCGGATCAAATTACTAATGTCTTCTTCTGTTAACGCTCGTAAGGTGTAGACCTGACAACGCGACAACAGCGCATTATTGACTTCAAATGACGGATTTTCTGTAGTTGCACCGATGAGGGTAATTTTTCCCTTTTCTACGGCACTGAGTAATGCATCTTGTTGCGACTTATTAAAGCGATGAATCTCATCAATAAACACCACAGGTACGATCAAATCACCACTTTCAGCAATAATCTCTCGAAGCTCTTTAACCCCTGTATTTAACGCTGATAAGCTAATAAAAGGTCGATCCACAGCTTGAGCTAACAAAAAAGCAATCGTAGTTTTACCGACACCTGGAGGTCCCCAAAAAATGACTGATGGAAGATGTCCCTGATCAATCATTTGGCGAAGGGGTGCTTGTTCACCTAAAAGGTGATCCTGTCCGATAATCTCAGACAAATCACGTGGACGAATGCGTTCAGGAAGTGGAATTTGAGTTTCGGACATATTGTTATGAAATCTTAAAGTGCTGATTGCTAGTCTACTATGGAATCCAACAATTCCAACGGACAACCATCAACAGTTCATAAAATTAAATCCGAAACTCAGTTATTTCATTCTATTTTAAGGCGTAGATAGGCTTCAGTTTATGGTGGTGTTAGCTTTAGAAGCTTTGCATTTTGACCATCTTGTAGCACCCACAATGAACCATCTTTGGCTTCAACAATATCCCTAATCCTTTCACCCATATCGAGTCGTTGCACTTCCTGAACAGGTTTCAGTGTCGTGTCCACAACAATGATAGCCTTGGAAGATAGACCACCGATCAAAGCTTTATTTTTCCATTGTGGAAATGAATTTCCACGATAAAAAATCAAACTCGATGGCGAAATCACAGGTGTCCAATCTATTTCAGGTGCTTTAAATTCAGGTCGGGTGGCATGATCAGGAATATCTGCTCCACCATAATGATCACCATTGGAAACAATCGGATAACCATAGTTTTGTGCTTTGGTGATTAAGTTGAGTTCATCACCTCCTTGAGGTCCCATTTCAGCGACCCAAAGCTGATTTTTAGGGTCAAATGCTATGCCCAGTGGATTACGATGCCCCAATGACCAAATCTGTGCTGCCACGCCACCCTGTTGAATGAATGGATTATTCTGAGCAGGTGTTCCATCATCATTTAGACGTAATATTTTGCCCAAATTAGATTTCATATCCTGAGCAGGATCAAATTTTTGGCGCTCACCTGAGGCAATCCATAATTTTGCCTGCTCATCAAAAATTAAACGATGTGCATAATGTCCCTGTCCTTCAACTTTTGGAACTTGCTCCCAAATTCGTTTTTGTTCAATTAATTTAGGCTGATTCGGTTGGGTCAGGTCTAATTTAGCGCGAATGACGATAGCTCCAAATCGATTGGATTTCCCCGCCTCTGCATAGCTAAGATATAACCACGCATTATTATTAAAATTAGGATGTAACGTGACATCCCCTAGACCACCTTGACCGCCATACCCTACTTTGGGTATACCTTCAACCGACAGGTTTTTTTTGGAGACAGGATCAAGAAGTTTTAAAGCACCCGCTTTCTCTGTGACCAACAACCTTCCATCAGGCAAAATTGCCATTGCCCAAGGTTCATTGAACGATGCAACAGTATTGACTTGAAAAGATTGATCGAGCTTTTGAGTTTGCATTGAATTTTCAGCGCTAGGATCTGCATTCGGAGAACTTGTTAAGTTCTGATCCGAAGATAAATTTTCTTGCTTATCATTTTTTTCTTGAGTAGCTCCTTGATTAGCATGACAGCCTATTAATCCTAAACTCATCGCAAGCAAGCTCATCTTGCAGATATTGAGTGTGGTATTCCCTTTCACTGTAGTGTCCTTTAGATGCTATTTATTTTTATCATAGGCGATTTTATGCACTGAGATGTAAATGAACTCAGTTTTCTATTACAAAATATGAATGTGATACTGAATGAACTGAACAGCTCGCTTCAGAATGTCAGCCTTTAACGAACCCAACGCACGATATAATCATCAATATCATCTTCATCAATATCAGACTCAGAGATACATCGACCTGCTGCAGATTTTTTTGCACGAATCACACTTTCACGTGTTCCTGTATTCAAATAATGCCAAGACGGCAATTTTTTACCTTCATTTAGACGTCGATAACCACACGTTGAAGGCAACCAACTAATATCTTGTAAGCTTTCATGGGTCAATTGAATACAATCAGGGACATGCGTTTTACGATTAGGGTAATCAGAGCATTGCGCGGTTTTACAATCTAATAGTTTGCAGGACACTTTGGTGTAGCAGACTTCATGTGTGTCTTCATCTTCTAATTTCACGAGACAACATAAACCACAACCATCACAGACTGCTTCCCACTCATTTTGAGTCATCTCAGCAAGAGAATAGTGTTTCCAAAATTCAGGGCGCAATTGCAGGCTCATAGTCGTCTATATGTAGTCAGTGTCTAAGCTGCAATCATAGCATTATTCCAACTATTGGATGAGATTGAACACGTTACAGAGCATTAACCTAATCTGCATAAATACCAACTCACATACACGTTTTGAATACAATTTAATCAATTTTATTTTCTATACTAATGAAACACTTATAAAAACACATGGAGAATCATAATGTTTCGTTGGGCTATTATCTTTGCAGTAATCGCGCTGATCGCAAGTTTATTAGGATTCGGTGGTGTTGCTGGGCTATCTAAAGACTTCGCAATCATCCTATTGGTCATTGCCGTTATTTTGGCGATTATTGGATTTATCTCGCGCGGAAAAGTCTAGAGTTTCGTATTCATAACGCTATTTAAAAGAAGGATTCGTCCTTCTTTTTTATTCACTCAAAATCATTATTTTTCTATTCATAATTTCTCACATTTCAATTTAGTTAATCTATAAATTTTCATTACCATTCAATTATTTTGTGCTTTAATCTTGGATCGCCCCCATTGATCAAAAGGACTTCCAACATGACAAATGCAATTCAAACACGTGAAATTCAATACACTGCGGCAGATGGATCAACATTGATTGGCTATTATGCTGCACCTGAAAATTCACAAGCAATTGCAGGGGTTATTGTTGCGCCAGAATGGTGGGGAAGAAACGAATATACGGAGCAACGTGCTCGCGAGTTAGCAGGTCATGGCTATGCGGCACTAGCAATCGATATGTATGGCGACAAAAAAGTCACAACAGATGCCAAGCAAGCCTATGAATGGATGATGCAAACCTTTGAAGATACAGAGACTATCGTGACTCGTGCGTCTGCTGCTTTAGCGACTTTGGCACAGCAAACTGAAGTAAATGCAGATAAACTGGCAGCCATTGGTTTTTGCTATGGTGGCAAAGTCGTTTTAGATTTGGCTCGTTCGGGCGCAGATCTTAAAGCCGTTGCAACTTTCCATGCAACTTTAGCGCCGAAAGCGCCCGCTCAAGAAGGTCAAGTCAAAGCTGAAATCATGGTTTTTCATGGTGAAGAAGACAGCATGGTCACTTTAGATGATGTTGCCAAATTCAAAGAAGAAATGTTTGCAGCTAAAGTTAATCACGAAGTCATTGTTTATGAAGATGCTAAACATGGTTTTAGTAACCCGCTTGCCGATGAACGTGCCAAAGCAAATGGTGTTGATTTAGGGTATAACGCTGAGGCAGAACAAAAAAGTTTAGCAGCGATGTATGAGTTACTACATCGACATTTGGGCTAATTCGCCATTATTAAAGATTTGAAATTCAATATTTAAGATTAAGAGAGAATGAAAATGACTGAAAAATTATGTACCTATTGTAATCACGATGAATATGATGTGATCGCTAAAAATGAGTTCGGCGTGATTTTGCCAGAGACAAATGCGTTAACTCAAGGTCATTCTGTCATCATTCCATTACGTCATATCAGCTCATTTTTCGATACGACTGACCGTGAACGTAAAAGCTTACAATCACTACTCGAACTTGCACGTAATGAATTGAAAATACGTCATCAACCTGAAGGCTTTCATATCGCGTTTAATGATGGTCATGTATTTGGCGACAAAGAGTCTGATCACTTACATATTCATATTATTCCACGCTATAAAAATCAGCCTTTAAAGCTAGACAGTCGTTGGGGCGTAATCGCTGAATAAAAACGATCAAAGCTGAAGTATTCAAAATCAAAAGGTGCTTCGGCACCTTTTTTCATGTCTAACAGGACATTTGGGTATACTAGCACCTATTCTTTTATGCGTTTTCATTACGTTCTCTATGTCGCAATTTTCATTTTCAGATGCTCTCCTGTCTTGGTTCGATCTCCACGGACGCCATGATCTCCCTTGGCAAGTTGCAGATGATCCCTACAAAGTTTGGGTCTCTGAAATCATGCTGCAGCAGACACAGGTCAAAACCGTACTGAATTATTTTGAGCGTTTTATTCAACGTTTTCCAACAGTAGATGATCTAGGCAAAGCTACGTGGGATGAAGTAGCACCCTATTGGGCTGGTTTAGGTTATTACGCACGTGCACGTAATTTGCATAAGGCAGCAGCCATTGTGTATCAGCAAGGATATTTTCCAAGCACACTGGCTGAATGGATTGAGTTACCCGGCATTGGTCCATCCACCGGCGGTGCATTAATGTCACTCGGTTTACGTCAATACGGCGTGATTATGGATGGTAATGTAAAACGCGTCTTGGCACGTTTTTTTGCCATTGAAGATGACTTAACTAAACCTGTCCATGAACGTGCTATGTGGAAGCTAGCTGAACAACTTTGCCCTGTTGAGCGTAATCATGACTATACCCAAGCAATTATGGATTTGGGTGCAACCATTTGTACGCCTAAAAAACCACTGTGTTTATATTGCCCGATGCAACAACATTGCAAAGCCCATCAACAAGGCTTAGAAACTGAATTACCCTTTAAAAAACCAAAGAAAGCCGTCCCAGTTAAAAATGCTCAAGTGCTTTTACTACAGTCCCCTTCAAATGAATGGTTATGGATGCAACGCCCACATTCTGGATTGTGGGGTGGTTTATGGTCACTGCAGATCATTGAAGATGCACATGCCTTTAAGCAACTGACACAACAATACCAGCTCATCTCTAAGCGCGAAGCCGTGCAAATTTCACATAGTTTCACCCATTTTACTTGGGTTTTAGATGCACACATTTTCCAGGTTGAAGATGATCAACTTGAGTTTTTACAAGCTGAAATGAGTGGTGAATGGTTAACACCACAAAAAGCAACAGAAATGGGCATTCCTACAGCGATGAAAAAATTGATCTCAGCCGTTGAACTGTGACATATTCAATTGAGAGATTTTTCTGCCATCGTTTGAGACAAGGATTGAGTGCTGACTATGTTATTACGCTTTTGCTTCATCAGTTTTTTTGTACTTTTGATCTCAGCATGTACCACAGCACCCAAAAAGCCTCAGCACTTAGATCCCAATATCACACAACGCTTGAAAAGCATGCCACTGCCTTCAAAACTTCCAATCCCTGTTGAAAATGTAAAAAATAGACATTTAAAAGACACTTGGGGTGCATCACGTAGTAGTGGACGTACCCATGAAGGGATTGATATTTTGGCACCCAAAGGCACAAAGGTTTATAGTACAACCGATGGCGTGGTTGGTAGTATGAGAAACAATAATTTGGGTGGCAAAGTCATTTGGATTTTAGGTCCAAGTAATACTTGGCATTATTATGCCCATCTTGATGACCATAAACGTGGTCTCAATGAAGGTGATGTGGTCCGTAAGGGTCAGCATATCGGCTATGTTGGCAATACCGGAAATGCACGTCATACTGCTCCCCATCTACACTATGGATTGTATCTGTCTGGTCGCGGACGTGGTGCTGTAAATCCATATCCATATTTACGTTAATGTATTCGTTCATTTATTTTAGTTTTAGGAAATTTTCATGTCAGAAGCTTTGATCAATCGTCTCGTTGAATTTGCAGAATCAGGCAATCAGCAAAGGATTGTACTCAATGGTGTAAGCCATCAAGGCTGGATCATGGAAATCAGTGATGAAGCCCTCATGATTAGCACAGGATTTGCAGAAAAATCAGGTCACGATGCATGGCTTAAATTTGAAGATTTAACTCAAGCCGAGCTTTATTTTTGGGACAATAAAAATGATCTCTGGGTTGAATTTAAAATCTAATTTTGTAATTTAGTACCTCAATATCAAATAATAAAAATAATCACATTCAGGAGCACCCCAATATGAATCAACAACGCTGTGGTTGGTGCTCCAATGATCCTCTCTATATCGCTTACCATGATCACGAATGGGGAAAACCTCAGTTCGATGAACAACATTTATTTGAAATGCTATGCTTAGAAGGTCAACAAGCAGGCTTGTCTTGGATTACGGTACTGAAAAAACGAGAAAGCTATCGCCAACATTTTTTTCAATATCCGATTGCTCAAATTGCCCAACTCAGTGATGAGCAACTTCAAGAGAAGTGCCTCGATGCGGGATTGATTCGCCATATTGGCAAACTCAAAGCCATTCGTGACAATGCCATCGCATGGGAACAAATGAAAAGCCATGGAACAGATATGGTGAAATGGCTGTGGGACTTTGTCGAGCAAAAAGCCATGATCAATGATGTTGAAAACTATAAGACAGCACCTGCACAAACAGCCTTAAGCCTACAGCTGTCTAAAATCTTAAAGAAAAATGGTTTTAAATTTGTCGGGCCAACAACAATCTATGCCTTTATGCAGGCAGTTGGCATGGTTGATGATCATGAAAATGACTGTTTCGCCAAATCTCATCCATGATTCAAATCAGTATGGATACAGCTTTTGTTATCTGTCTTAAGCCACAGAATCCTGCATGCCCTTAGCTAATTCGCTACGTGTCCAATCGGCTAAGAGATGGATTGCTTCTTGAATCGGTGATGACAATTCATGTCCTGCATTTAAGCGAATACAATTGTTGTAACGCTGATCTTCACCAAAAACTTTGCCTGGTACGATATTAATCCCCTGCTCTTGAGCAAAGTAATACATCGCCAAACTGTCAATCTGCGCAGGGAACTGTAACCATAAAGAATAACTACCCTCAGGCTGATTGATACTCAGCTCCACGCCATGAAATGCTTGAATAATAAATTGACGATATTGCTCCACTTGCTGCTTTAGAATGGGTCTAAGTTTCTTTAAATGCTGACGATAAGCACGACTATAAATCAAATCAGCTAAGCCCAATTGTAAGGGCGTATTCACCACGACATTTTTATTGATAAATTTATAGCGTAGATGTTTTAAACGCTCAGGTACACAGAACCAGCCGACTCGGTAGGAGCTCGAAAGTGATTTTGAAATCGAACTACAATAAATCACATAACCTTCTTTATCCCAATACTTCATCGGCAAAGGTCGATTGAGATCAAAACTACATTCGGCATAGATATCATCTTCAATGATGAAACATTGATATTTGGCTGCCAATTGTGCGATCTTTTCTTTTTCAGCATTACTCAAACAAAAGCCCAAAGGATTTTGATAATTCGAAGTCAGTAGACATGCTTTTGCTTCAGGATTTTGCATCGCAAGTTCTAATCGCTCCAAATCAATACCTTCAGTACTGGCTGGAATTTCAATAATTTTTCGTTTTAGCACCGCCAATAGTTGTAACTGACCATTGAAGTTTGGCGTCGGTACAATAATGCTGTCCCCCACATGGCTGATACTTTGCAACACCACTGACAATGCAGGCATACAGCCATTGGTAATATAGATATCTTCTTGGGCAATATGAAAACCATCCTCTGCCCAATGTACCGATAAAGCCTCTCGCAATATACGATGCCCTTGGCGATCACTATACAAAAAGTCTTCAGGTTTACTGTGTTTGAGCGCCCGTTGTAGTGAACGACGCATTGCATCCACTGGCACTAAATTCGGAGATAACTGAATCGCGCCTAGATGAATCAATTGGCTATTAATCGACGCCTCTTGAATCTCCATCTGTAACTCTAAATTGGTCACTTCACGTGGCATCGACACAAAATCTGGATGCTGAGGAACAGGGGCTTTGACCATTTCCGATTGTTGTTCTTGGACAAAATAGCCTGCTTTCGGCTTCACATAAATCAACCCTTGCGCTTCTAACAATTCATAACAGCTTTTTGCCGTATTCAGGCTAATGTCATTGAGCTGTGCAAAATGGCGTAATGAATTTAAGCGCTGCCCCAAAACCAACTCACCCTGCTGAATTTTTTGTGCCAATTGCTGAGCAAGCATCTGATATTGAAAAGCCATATCTGTACTCGTTTTTTAATATTTGTTGTATCTGTATCTATCAGCTTAGCAGAATTATGGTGTCTTCACTGCTTTAAAATAACATCGGAGACAATAATGAAATTCGCTCAAAAACAGATACTTTGCGGTTTATGCCTGATTACTTTCATCTCTATCCTCCAAGGATGTGAAACAAAACAACTGAATTTAGCAGCGCAGGAACAGCACTTTATTTGCAAATCATTGATCGATGGATACTTAAAGTCTCAAAGTTTAGGGCAATACCAGTTTGATCAAGTACAACCCACACTTGAACACAGTTCACCGCAACGTGATTACACCTACAAGGTCACTAGCGCTAGCCAGATCAAATTGAATTATCCTCGACAAAATAATTTACAATTTTTGTGTAATCAAAGTTCTGCTCAAAAGTTTCAAGTTGAATTACGCAATCTGACACAACATACCCAATATCAAGTGATCAGCTTAGAGCTTCCTCCCAAAAATGAAATTCAGCAACTCACCGCTTATGCACTGAATAATCCATAAAAAGAAAAGCCTGCAGTTGCAGGCTTTTTTATAACGCGTTTAAGAATCAAATTTGGAGAAAGGCTTACTTTAAAATATTCGGTAAATGTGGAAACTTACGATTAGGTTTTGCTAATTCTGTTTTCATTTTTTGTAGCATTTGATAAGGTTGTTGTTGCACAAACATATTGGTCACACTTTGTGGAATCACCCCTTCAGGATCAGCATAGCCTGTGGTCACCACTTTTATTTTGCCATCACTGAGCTGATTGAAAGTCCAATCCCCTTCGTATTTTTTCAATCGAATATAATTTGGATTAAGTGCTTTGCCTTGTTGAGTGACTTTGTTTTTAATTTGAATCGTACCATTGGCATCTTTATACATTTTCCCTTGAATAATCAGGTCTCTATCCTTCAATGGAAATGGAAAATCCAACACCATATACAGCTTGAATTCACCCTTATTTAAATCTTGAGAAAGTACTTGTGTCGATGACACATTCGGAATCCACGCTTTCGCATTTTCAACATCTAAAACAAGTCCGACTGCGCGCTCTAAACTCGTATTTAAAGTCGTTTCGGCTTTATAAGAAATGATCGGATTATTTGGACTTTGAATCGTCCACACTTTGATATTGTTTTTATTAATGCTGAGTTTCGCTGTTTCAGCTGAAAAAACAGGTGTTGTCAGGCAACTTGCACTGACAACACACATCATCATGAAAAGTTTAGGACGGCGTCCTAATTTGATTGTTATATTTTTCATTTCTCAATGCTTCTATTTTAATTATTTTTAATCGCACTCAATTTAAATCGTGCTTTAACTCGATAGTTCATTTGGCTTAAGCTCAAACGGCTCGTAGCTCAGAATTAAACTTTAATCTCGTTAAAACCCAATACATCATGCATATCATATTTTTTCGGCTCTTTGCCGACAACCCAAGCCGCAGCACGCACAGCACCCGCAGCAAAGTTCATACGATTGGTCGCTTTATGCGTAATTTCAACGCGTTCGCCTTCACCGATAAACATCGCAGTATGTTCACCCACAATATCGCCACCGCGAATCGTTTGGAAACCAATACTCTTACGCTCACGTGGACCTGTATGACCTTCACGGTGATACACAGCATCTTCTTTTAAATCACGACCTAAAGCACCTGCGATCGCTTCACCCATCATCAATGCTGTGCCCGATGGCGCATCTACTTTATGACGATGATGTGCTTCAATCACTTCGATATCAACCGTATCACCAAAGACTTTAGACGCAAGTTCTAACAATTTGATCGATACATTCACGCCCACTGAATAGTTTGCTGCATAGACTACAGGTGCTTGAGTCGCTGATTCTTCAAGGAATGCTTTCTGTTCGTCATTCATTCCTGTCGTACCAATCACAATTGCAACACCAGCTTCACGACACAGTTTCAAATGCTGTTGAGTCGCAACAGGCGCAGTGAAATCAATCACCACATCACAGTCTTTTAAAACTTGTTCTAAGCTACCAACGACTTTGACACCAACAGCACCAATACCCGCAAGTTCACCTGCATCAGAGCCAATCAAGCTGCTTTCAGGACGTTCAACTGCGGCTGCCAACTGAAAACCTGCTTCTTTAACAGCTTGAATAAGGATGCGTCCCATACGACCGCCTGCACCTAATACACCAATGCGTGGAGCTGCTGACATAACATATTCCTAATGTTGATTCAAAATTGCTCTTACTATAGCAAAACTCAACAAAGACGCTAAGTTCCCAACAAAAAATACCCTAAAAATAATCATGCAGATTTGCACCGCCCAAGACGCCTACTAATTAAACAATCGTTATATTTGATTAAATTTATAATTTTATTCGGTTTTTCAAATTAATAAATTCATTCTAATATGACTGTATTGAAACCCATGATCGAAAAGGACTGAACATGACGGACCAAGTGCGTAAAACTGCAACGATCCACAGCATTGAAAACCTTCAATTGCCACATACGCTTATTTCAGCTTTAGACAATGCACATGATGCAGAACAAGTGGTTGAAGCTGTAGAAGCTTTAATGGCATTTAGCAACGAATGGTACTGAGTTCAAATCGAGCTCAGTGCTTTCTAAAATATTCACTTACCTATCTAGATCATCACCTTTTATTTTTTATTGCCTTTTACTTCTTTTTATTTTTAAAACAAACTCATTCTTTCCAAAACAGCCGAAAAAGTCCTCTTCCCAAACCATTGTATTGAATTTTTTATAAAATCTTACATATTCGATTTAAATCAAAATCAAAGACTCAACAAGCTTCAAATCGCCCATCAAAGCGTCATATCAAGGTCTTGGTTTCTATTTTTATGAAATTATGTTCTTATTATCTCTGCTTTTTTAATTGAATATACATTTAATCTTCACAGTTTCTCTGCAATTTTTCAGTACAGTAGTCGAATAACAAGCCATTAAGGGTAAATGAGGTCGCAATATGAAAAAGATTTTGACAGTTTTGACAATATCTTTCAGTACGCTGTTCGTTTCAACAGTTGCACCTGCATCCCCTCATTCTCAAGAGTTTCGTGACAATGGACCTGAACGTGGTAAAGGATTTGAAAAGCGCGGCTATCGAGATGGTGAGGACGAACAAGACTTTCAAGATCGTCGTAAAGTACGTGAAGAACGTGGCGTTAAACGCTTAAAACAGCATAAGTGGCAAACGGGTTATGTGATGCCACAGCATTATCGAGGCAATAGTTATAAAACAGATTATAAAAATAATAATCTGCCAAAACCGTCTCGTAACCAACAGTGGTACAAAATCAACAATGATTTCATCTTGGTAGACTCAGACAACAATAATATTTTGAGAATCCAAGAAGACTAAATTCATATTTGCTCCAAAAGATTCAAATCTAAAGCTCAACTTTTGTTGGGCTTTTTTTATTCAGCTTTGAAGCCCGCTATTTCTACTTAAAGTTCTGCTTAAAAAATTCCACATAAAAACACTGAAAGCCTTATATAGCAGTCTTCATGATGTCTTCACATATTTCACAATTCAACTAAATTTCTCCACGGTTTATCTCAAATGATGTTTTAACTTAGAACCATCGAATATAGATAGAACAATGTTGAGGTCTCTGAAATGAAAAAAGTATTTACTGCTATCGCAATTTCTATGAGTGCATTCATGGCAACCACAGCAATGGCTGGACCAAATGATCATCGCGATGATCGTTATCAGCCAAAACCAAGTGCACATTGGAATAAAGACCATCGTGATTCACGCTATAACGATCACCGTAAAAATGATCGCTATGACAACAAATCTCGTTATCAATCATCGGTGAACCCAAGCCGTCAATGGCGTACAGGGCAAGAGTTGCCACGTCAATTTAGTTCATCACGCTACGAAGTAAATCATAATGAGTTGCGTCGTTTACCTAAAGTTGGGCGTAACCAACAATGGTTAAAAATCAACGGTGACTATGTGCTGGTAAATGAACGTAACGACCGTATTTTAAGAATTATTGGCTAATCTCTGCCTTTCCTGCAAAAAGCCCAAATCTAATTTGGGCTTTTTTATGCGCTGAATTCGATCTAAGGTGTGGAATTGGTTTTTTTTGTTTAGAATCTAAAAATAACCTTCTTCATATTGGTATCACTATGCATCCAGATTCATCAGAAACAACACAAGGCACAGCGCAACAATATGTGCATTGGTTTCGAAACTCTGCGCCGTATATCAATGCTCATCGCAACAAAACCTTTGTGCTGATGTTTGGAGGAGAAGCCTTACTGTCAGATAATTTTCAACATATTATCCATGACATTGCCCTATTACATTCTCTAGGGATTCGACTGATTTTGGTACATGGTGCACGTCCACAAATCAGTGAAAATTTAAAAGAAAAGAATCTAAAAAGTCCATTTCATAAAAACCGTCGGATCACTACACGCGAATCTTTAAGCGCAGTCATGAGTGCAGTCGGTTCAATTCGTTTAGAAATTGAAGCCTTACTTTCCATGGGACTTGCCAATTCACCGATGTACGGCGCAAGAATTGATGTGGTTTCAGGCAATTTTGTCACGGCTAAACCTTATGGCATTCGCGATGGTGTCGACTATCAACTGTCAGGTGAAGTCCGTTCAATTGACAGTGAAGCAATCTTAAAACAGTTGGATAATCATAATATTGTCCTGCTAGGTCCTTCGGGTTATTCAACCACAGGTGAAGTCTATAATCTTTTGGCTGAAGAGGTAGCGACTAAAACTGCAATCCATTTACAAGCTGACAAACTGATATTCTTAGGGAGTCAACAAGGCGTTTTGGATGAATTTGGCAAATTGATGCGTGAAGTGACACCGCAACAGTTGGATCAACATATTGCCAAATACGTAGATTCTAATTTTGAAATTGCATTACATTTAGAAAAAGCCAAAGAGGCATCGTTAAAAGGTGTACAGCGTGTTCATCTCCTTTCTTATGCCCATGATGGCGCATTGCTTGAAGAACTATTTACACGTGATGGTCATGGCACCATGATCACCGATGCTCACTATGAAGAAGTCCGTACCGCCAATATCAAAGATGTCGGTGGATTGATTGGATTATTACGTCCTTTAGAAGAAGAAGGGATTTTGGTTTATCGTTCGCGTGAACGTTTAGAAAATGAAATTGAACAATTTGCAGTGATTGAACGAGATGGAATGATTTTGGCCTGTGCTGCGCTTTATCCTATTCCAACCGCTGAAGATGAATTGAAATCAGCTGAAATTGCCTGTGTAGCAGTTCACCCAAGCTATCGTAAATCGAATCGTGGTAGTCAAATCCTGCATCACCTCGAAGAAAAAGCCAAAGATTTAGGGATTCAGCAATTGTTCATCTTAACCACACGAACAGCACATTGGTTTTTGGAACAAGGCTTTGAAAATGCATCAGTAGATGATCTGCCTCAAGCTCGACAAGCCCTTTATAACTTTCAACGCAATTCAATTGTGTGTAAAAAGTCACTGTAATCAGTGGCTTTTTTTTGTCGCTTTATCTCTATTTTGAATAACTTTATCTCACAGCACTTCATTTTGAATCTCCAACAACTTAGCACTAAACAATAAAAGCTTATCTTATTCACATATTTAAGAATAAAAATATTATTTTTCATAAACTTAAATCAATAAAAATATTCTTTATTCATTTCTACTTTTGCATAAATTCGGATAAGTTTTGCACTTTTAGTTTTATCTTTTTTATTCATTAGGAATTCCTGATTTGTTATTTTTTTCGCAATAGAAAATTCATTAGCTTATGCATCTTAGTTATTAAAGTTGTTCAAACTTTTCTAGCGATTCAAATTTTTAGTTTTTAAAACTTTTATTTAGGGATGCTACTGCTCATGACTACAGCCAATTCAAAACGCTTCAAAAAAACACTGATTCTTTCTTCGGTGGTTGCGGGTGTCATGATGCTTTCAGGCTGCGGTAAAAAAGAAGCGGAAAACGTAACGCTCAATATTGGTTATCAAAAATACGGCATTCTACCTATTGTTAAAGAACGTGGTTCACTTGAAACAGCGCTTAAAGCTCAAGGTATCAATGTTCGTTGGGTTGAGTTTCCTGCTGGACCTCAACTGCTTGAAGGTTTGAACGTCGGTAGCGTATCTTTTGGTGAAGCAGGTGAAGCGCCTCCGATTTTTGCTCAAGCAGCCAATTCCAATTTAGTTTATATCGCCAATCAGCCAGCTGCACCGAAGGCTGAAGCACTGATCGTCCAAAAAGATTCAGGCATCAAAACAGTACAAGACTTAAAAGGTAAACGTGTTGCCCTGAATAAAGGCTCAAATGTTCATTACCTATTACTCAAAGTTTTAGAGGCAAACAAACTTAAGCTTGAAGATATTGAAGTGGTGTATTTACCCCCTTCAGATGCACGTGCAGCTTTTGAGCGTGGTGCTGTCGATGCATGGGTCATTTGGGATCCGTTCTTTGCAGCAGCAGAACAACAAATTGGCGCGCGCGTGATTGCAACAGGTGAAAACTTGGTGAGCAACCATCAATTCTATTTGGCTGATCGTAAGTTTGCAGAACAAAATCCTAAAGTGCTTACAACTGTGGTGAATGAGTTAAATAGCACCACTGCATGGGTTGCAAAAAACCAAGATGAAGCCAGCAAACTTTTAGAAAAACCAACAGGCTTGTCTTTTGATGTTCTTAAATCATCGATTTCACGTATGGGCTTTGGTGTTAGTCCAATTTCAGCACAGGTCGCTAAAGAGCAACAGTATGTTGCCGATGCCTTCTATCAACAAAAATTGATTCCAAATCAAATCAATATTCAAGCTGCCATTTTAAGTTCAGCTTCTGAAAAATAATGAGCATACAACATGAAGACTTATAAAATTATTGCAATCACAGGTTTCACTGCACTGAGCTTAGGGCTAAGCGCATGCCAAAAAACTGAGCAAAAAGATCTAGAAAAAGCTTCAGCGGAAAAGACTGAGCAAGTTGACAATATTTCGATTGGATTTCAAAAATCTGCTTTGAATCTATTGGTAACACGTGAACAGAAACTGTTAGAAAAACAGTTCCCAGGTGCGCAAATAGAATGGCGTGAATTCCCTGCGGGTCCACAAATGCTTGAAGCACTTGCAATCGGTGCTGTGGATGTCGGTTATGTCGGGAATACTCCTCCTATTTTTGCTCAAGCTGCCGATAAAGATCTTAGTTATGTCGGCTATGAAGTTTATCCACCCAATGCCTTAGCTGTTGTTTTACCTAAAAACTCTACGATCAAAAAAATTGAAGACCTGAAAGGTAAACGCATCGCGGTTCAAAAAGGCTCAAGTGCACACGAACTATTAGCCAAAGTTTTAGACAAAGCAGGACTGACTTGGCAAGACATTCAACCGATATGGTTACCCCCAGCGGATGCGCGTGCAGCACTCGATAAAGGCTCTATTGATGCATGGTCAATTTGGGATCCCTATCTTTCTGCAGTAGAGCTGACAGGAAAAGTAGACGTCCTCATTGACGGTAAAGATTTCCCTAAAACCTATTCTTATTACATCGCCAATCCAAAATTCACCACTGCACATCCTCATGCTGTAGACAAAGTGATCAAAAGCTTAAATGAAGCAGATACTTGGATTTTGAATAACCAAACAGTAGCAGTCGACCTCTATTCAAGCAGTACAGGTTTAGCTCCTGACGTTGCGAAATCAGCGATCAATCGTCGTTTAAAACCCTCTCCAATTCGTCCATTGACGGATGAAAACATTCAATCTCAGCAAAAAATTGCAGATCTATTCTTCGCAGAAAAATTGATTCCGAAGCAAATCAATATTCGAGATGCGATTCAACCCATAACCTCAAGTAACTAACTTAGACAAATTATTTAAACGTATTAGTAAGGACATTCACATGAAAATTTTTTGGTTTATTCCGACACACGGAGACAGTCGTTACCTAGGTACAAGCAAAGGTGCGCGCCAAGTTGATCATGCATATATGAAACAAATTGCTGTGGCAGTGGATAACTTGGGTTATGAAGGGGTTTTGATTCCAACAGGTCGTTCATGTGAAGACCCTTGGATTACAGCAGCAAGCTTAATAGATGCAACCAAAAATTTAAAATTTCTTGTGGCATTGCGCCCAGGTGTAACAACACCAGCTTTGGCTGCACGTATGGCTGCAACGTTTGACCGTCTATCCAATGGTCGTGTGCTATTAAACCTAGTGACAGGTGGCGATGAACAAGAACTTAAAGGCGATGGTGTTTATGAAGACCATGCTACTCGTTATAAAACTGCAGCTGAATACACCAAAATTTGGCGTGAAATTTTAACGCGCTCACATACAGGTGAAAGCTTTACCTTCAAGGGTGAACGCCTTCAAGTTGAAGATGCCAAACTGCTTTATCCACCGGTTCAACAACCTTACCCACCGCTTTGGTTTGGTGGTTCTTCAGACGATGCTGTAGAGCTTGCAACTGAGCAAGTTGATACTTATTTGACTTGGGGTGAACCACCTGCAGCAGTGAAAGAAAAATTGGAAAATGTCCGTGTTAAAGCTGCTGCCAAGGGTCGTACGCTAAATTATGGTATTCGTTTACACGTGATTGTACGTGAAACCAATGAACAAGCATGGGCTGCTGCTGAAGAACTCATTCAATATGTGGATGATGCAACGATTGCAGCTGCTCAAGCCAAATTTAAAACCATGGATTCAATTGGCCAACGTCGCATGGCTGAATTGCACAATGGTGATCGTACTAAGCTTGAAGTTTCGCCAAACCTTTGGGCAGGTGTAGGTTTAGTCCGTGGTGGTGCGGGTACAGCATTGGTCGGTGATCCACAAACTGTCGCTGACCGTATTCAGGAATATGCTGATCTGGGTATCGATACCTTTATCTTCTCAGGCTACCCACATTTAGAAGAATCTATTCGTTTTGCGGAATTAGTCTTCCCTCTGCTTCCCATTGAAACGCGCAAGAAATTAACACAACCGAATCTAACAGGCCCATTTGGTGAAATCGTTGCAAATAATTATGTTGCAGATGACGCTAAAAAAGAGGTGAAAACTCAGGAGCCAGCATGACCACGCTCACAGATAAAAACCCAAGCAACACGATTGTGTTGAGTAAAAGTAATGTGATCAAACCTGATGGTTTAATCACTCGTGGTTCAAAACAAATCGGGCGACGCTTATTACCTTGGTTGGTTCCCATTTTCTTGATTGGGATTTGGCAAGTCGCTTCGATGACCGGCTTACTTGAAAGTCGTGTGTTACCCGCTCCAACAGCAGTGGTTTCTGCATTCTGGGGACTTTTAGTCAGTGGTGAGCTTTGGAAGCATGTTCAAGTTAGTGCAGGACGAGCGATCATTGGCTTACTAATTGGTGGCGGATTAGGACTCTTTTTAGGATTACTCAATGGTTCTTCCAAAGTAGCGTCGACTCTTCTCGACACTACTTTACAGATGATCCGTAATATTCCTGCCCTTGCCTTAATTCCTTTAGTGATTCTTTGGTTTGGGATTGATGAAAGCGCTAAATTATTTTTAGTGGCTATTGGTGTGTTCTTTCCAATCTATATCAATACTTATCACGGTATTCGTTCAGTCGATCCTCAACTGATTGAAATGGGTAAAAGCTACGGTTTAACCCGTTGGCAGTTATATAAAGAAATTATTTTACCTGGTGCTTTGCCTTCAATTTTAGTTGGTTTACGTTTCGCCCTAGGTTTGGTTTGGGTCTTGCTGATTGTCGCGGAAACCATCTCTGCACAAGCAGGTATCGGCTATATGACCATGAATGCACGTGAGTTTTTACAAACGGATGTCGTCTTGGTTGGCATCTTACTGTATGCCTTACTCGGTAAACTGGCCGATGTACTCGCTGTTGGCTTAGAAAAATATCTATTGCGCTGGCACCCCGGCTATCAAAAATAGGAGAGCATCATGACTGACTTGAGCATTCAACAATATGCATCTGACTTAAACACTTCGGATACAGATGCAGCGGGTCAAACACCTAACAATATTCAAACTGAAGATCAAAAAATTATTGGTGCAGAAATCAACATTGAACAACTGCATAAATTCTACGGCAAGGTCAAAGTTTTAGAAGACTTAGATTTACACATTACGCCCGGTGAGTTTATTGCGATTGTCGGGAGAAGTGGTTGTGGTAAAAGTACTTTGCTTCGACTTATCGCTGACTTAGAACAACCCAGTTATGGTGAAATCAAATTCAAATCTGCTTTGAATTTTCGTGAAGGCATTACCTCAGACGATATTCGTGTGATGTTCCAAGACCCACGCCTTCTACCGTGGAAAAACATTCTGAAAAATGTGCAATTGGGTGTAGATAAATCACAACATGGCAAAGCACACGAACTACTGAAAAAAGTAGGGCTAGATGAAAAAGCAGATCTATGGCCTGCTCAGCTTTCAGGCGGGCAACGTCAACGTGCAGCTTTAGCGCGTGCTTTATCACATACACCGCGTATTTTATTACTCGATGAACCTTTGGGTGCTTTAGATGCTCTCACGCGCTTAGACATGCAAAGTTTGATTGAACGACTGTGGTTGGAACAAGGTTTTACCACCATTTTAGTGACACATGATGTCAGTGAAGCTGTTCAATTGGCAGATCGAATTATTCTTTTAGACAAAGGACATATTGCACATCAATTTAAAGTCGACCTCTCTCGTCCACGTCAAAAAAATGCACGTTTTGTAGAGTTAGAACAACAAGTTTTAAGTGCTGTCTTGTCCACTTAAATCCATTTGTCCATGCTCGTTTAAATTTAACTGAGCATGGTGTTGAGGCTGAGGAAACATAGCTAATTTTTAAACTCATTTTTATTTTTGTCGGATTTATTGATGGGATTAATCTATATAGACCATCGCTTTTTAAATAAATTTAAATATTTAATCGCTAATAATATTTTAAGCAGTTTATTAGTTATTGTTTATTCAAAAGTTTAGATTGATCACTAAATATCAACTTAATAACTAATCTTCACAATTAATTCTAATAATCAATTTGAAATGCCATTTCGCTTGTGCACAAATCAGACATTTTGCCGTACAATTTACGAATCCCTTTTTTTAGCTATAGATGAGATGGAACAGAAAAAAAGTACGCAAAAACGCCAACAGCTTTTATCCGCAGCACTCGATGTCTTTTCTCTTTATGGGTTCAGTGGTGCGAGCTTAGATGAAATCGCCCAACGCGCAGATATGCATAAATCCAATATTTTCTACTATTATGAAAATAAGGAAGCTTTGTATGTCGAAGTCCTGACGACTGTGATGCAAAAATGGCTTGCACCTTTGCAAGTTTTAGAACCAGATCTTGAACCTGCTGAAGCGATTACTCAGTATTTGATGCAGAAGATCGAAGTGTCTCGTACTCAACCAAAAGCATCTAAATTATTTGCACTCGAAATCATTCAAGGTGCACCACATATTTTGCCAATTTTAAAGGGTCCTTTAAGAAAATTGTTTAAGCGCAAATCTAAAGTGATTTTAAACTGGCAAGAACAAGGCAAAATCTCGGATAAAATTGATGCTGAAGTGTTGATTTTAAATTTATGGGGAATTACCCAGAACTATGCAGATTTTAGTACCCAAATTGAAATGGTCACAGGTAAAACACTCAGTAACCGCAGCATGTATCAACGTACCATTGAGCACACTGTTCACATGATGTTATACGGCATCATGCCTCGTTAACTGTCTTCAATATTCTGATTTTATAGACATCATTCGTATCAATATTTGCCAGCACATATTGATTTGGCATACGACCATAGCTCTCTATGGTCGCCGAAATCAGAGATACGCTCTGAATTGAAACTTTGACAGACTGATCAACAAATATTAAATGCTTTTATATAACGATAATAATTTTTGAGCGCCCAACAATAAGTTTTCTTCCCAATCAAGATGAGCCGTATCATTGGCACCATCGGTAATATATTTGACAGAGATGAATCGAACACCGAGTTTCTTGCATACTTTGGCGATCGCATAGCCTTCCATATCGACTAAGTTGCATGACACTTTCGGTTGACCTGTTTCAAAGCTATCTCCTGTTCCACATGTCCCTTTCGGTAAGTGGTCAAAAAAGCTTTCAAGATCAATCTCAGCAGGATGATCATCATCCATAGGCGTTAATCCCACAGGAAAACCAAGCGGTGAAACGTCCATATCGCGTTGGACGAATTGAGTCACTTCAATTAAAGCATGTGCGTCAAAATAAGAACTACCTGCGCTTCCTAAATTAATGAGCGTTTTACAGCCTGTGTTTTGAATCACTTCAAAGGCTTTAAATGCAGCATTTACTTTGCCGATTCCGCTGTAATGCACCTCAATCCCTGCTTGTTCAAATAAGCCTTTCGATTCGTTCGGCAAAGCCATGATTAAAGCTAAATCGGACATTTATTCACTCATTTCACGTGATTTAAAAACCCATATTAGAAATGAAAAACCAACTTGTCGCAATTTAATCTGTACAAAATTGAGATGCAATCACGTGCTCAATAAACCTTAAAAATCATTTTCACAGAAAAAAAGCTGTGTAAAAACACAACAACAAGACGAAACTGTCAGAATATGGCAATATATAGCCCAAATTCATATTAGTCACTTAATCGCCCATGAAGCTGCTCCGTCTGAATGCTTTAGCGCCAAATTTTAAATTGCCAGAAACTGCCGTAACCATCGGTAATTTTGACGGTGTGCATTTGGGTCATCAGGCGATGGTGAGCCAACTCAAAGATATTGCCAAACAACAAAATCTAAAAACAGTGGTCATGATTTTTGAGCCACAACCCCTTGAATACTTTAAAGCTTACGAAGCCCCGCCTCGTATTACCTCACTCCGTGAAAAAGTAGAATATTTAACGGAATTGGGCGTGGATTATATTGCGGTAGCAAAGTTTGATGATGCCTTTCGTAACCTCAGTGCAGAACAGTTTGCAGAGATATTAAAAGACAAACTCAACACCCAAAGCTTAGTCTTAGGTGAAGACCATCATTTCGGTAAAAACCGCCAAGGTAATAGTCAATTCTTACGTGACTATGGTTTTCATGTCACCGATCTACAAAACATTGAAGTGGATGGCGAACGCGTCAGTTCGACTCTGGTTCGCCAAACATTGATGGATGGTAATTTAGCTAGAGCTGCGCAACTGCTTGGGCGTCCATATAGCATTACTGGACGAGTGCAATATGGTGATCAAATTGGTCGTACCATTGATTTCCCAACCATCAATGTCCGTTTAAACCGACACCGTCCTTGTTTAAATGGCATTTATGGTGTCGATGTCATCTGTGAAACACGCTCTTTAAAAGAGAAAGTACTCGCAGACGAGCCGACCCGAGCAGGTATCGCGGGTTATAGTGAATCTGCTCTATTTGGTGCTGGGCATGTCGGTACTCGACCTGCGATCAAACAAGATCATCCTGAATGGCGATTAGAAGTACATTTCCCTAATGTTTCTGCTAATCTGTATGGCCTGCTTATGCGGGTGACATTCTTGAACTATTTACATGGCGAAAAGAATTATCCTTCGCTTGAAGCCTTAAAATCTGGAATTGATGATGATGTAGAGAAGCTCCTTGAGTTTCGTCAAAGTCACCCCCATTTTCCTTTTTAAATCCCTATTTTTTATTGTAAAACGCGTCAGTCTAATCACTGATAAATTTGGAAGACAACTTGCATGAGCGATAAGCAAACTCCTGAAAATGCTGTGGACTACAAAGCCACACTAAACCTCCCAGGTACTGAATTTGCAATGAAAGCAAATCTCGCAGTACGTGAAGCAAAATGGTTAGAAGAGTGGTATGCCGACGACATTTATCAGCAGATTCGTACATCGCGTATTGGCAAGAAAAAATATGTGCTGCATGACGGCCCTCCTTATGCAAATGGTCAAATCCATTTAGGTCATGCAGTCAACAAAGTACTGAAAGACATCATCATCAAAAGCCGCATTATGGATGGCTTCGATGCACCGTATGTACCAGGTTGGGACTGTCACGGTCTGCCTATTGAACTTAAAGTAGAAGAAAAAGTCGGGAAAGTCGGCGTGAAAGTCGATGCACCAACCTTCCGTAAAGCCTGCCGTGAATATGCATATACGCAAATCGAACTTCAAAAGAAAGATTTCGTACGCATGGGCGTGTTCGGTGATTGGGATAATCCTTACTTAACGATGAATTTCAAACAAGAAGCGAATATTGTTCGCTCTGTGGGTGAAATCGCAAAAGCTGGTCATATCGAACCAGGTCTTAAGCCAGTCAACTGGTGTTTAGACTGTGGTTCATCTTTGGCTGAAGCTGAAGTTGAGTATGAAGATAAAAAATCAGATGCCATTGATGTCGGCTTCACTGTTGTTGATTTAGCTGATCTTTCTGCTCGCCTAGGTGTCACTGTTACCGATTCAACAGACATTGTGATTTGGACAACGACACCTTGGACGATGCCTGCAAACCAAGCAGTTGCATTGCATGCTGATATTGAATACCAATTGGTGAAAGCAACTGCTGAAAACAAAGTTGCGCAAAACCTAATTTTAGCAAAAGACCTAGTTCAATCTGCCTCTGAGCGTTATGGCTTTGAAGCATTTGAAGTCCTTGCTGATTTTACAGGGAACAAACTTGAAAAACTCATCTTACAACATCCACTGATTACCGACCGCCAAGTACCTGTAATCTTGGGCGAACACGTGACTGCTGGTAGTGGTACAGGCGCTGTACATACTGCACCAGGTCATGGTGTGGACGATTATAAAGTCGGTTTGATTTACAACCTTAAAGTTGAAAACCCTGTAGGCGGTAATGGTGTTTATTTACCGACATCACCGATTTTCCCGGGTGAGCACATTTATAAAGCCAATCCAAAAATCATTGCTGCATTAACAGAAGGTGGCAAACTTTGGGCGCATGTTGCGATTAAACATAGCTACCCACATTGCTGGCGTCATAAAACACCCATTATTTTCCGTGCAACGCCGCAATGGTTCATTAGCATGGATGCGCAAGGCTTACGTCAAAAAGCCTTGAATGCCATTGAAAACGACATCAGTTTCGTACCAGATTGGGGTAAAAACCGTATTCAATCGATGATTGAAGGGCGTCCTGACTGGTGTATCTCACGTCAACGTACGTGGGGCGTGCCAATTCCATTCTTCGTGCACAAAGACACCAATGAATTACATCCGCGCACAGCAGAACTCATCGAAGAAGTGGCTCAACTGATCGAGAAAGAAGGTATAGATGGTTGGTACAACCGTGATGCTCGTGAGTTTATCGGTGATGATGCAGATTGCTATAACGCCGTTCGTGACACATTAGACGTTTGGTTCGACTCAGGAACAACTCACTTCGCGGTACTCCGTGAACGTGAAGAATTATCAGATCCTGCTGATCTTTACCTTGAAGGTTCAGATCAACACCGTGGTTGGTTCCAATCTTCACTTCTTACCTCGATTGCGATCAATGAACGTGCGCCATACAAAGGCTTGTTAACGCATGGCTTCGTGGTCGATGAGAAAGGTCGTAAGATGTCGAAGTCTTTGGGTAACATCATTACCCCGCAAGACATCATTAAAGACATGGGTGCAGATGGTTTACGCTTCTGGATCGCATCAGCGGATTACCGTTATGAAATGACCGCAGGTAAAGAAATCTTTAGTCGTGCGTCTGACGGCTACCGTCGTATTCGTAACACTTTACGTTTCTTGTTAGCAAACTTAAATGGTTTCCAACCTGCTACAGATTGTCTAGCAATTGATGATTTGATCGCACTTGATCAATACATCCTACAACGTGCTGCTGAAGTACAGAAAACCATTCAACAAGCTTATGAAGATATGAACTTCCATATCGTGACCAATGCTTTAACGAACTTCTGTATTAACGATTTAGGTGGCTTCTACTTAGACATCATTAAAGATCGTCAGTACACCACAAAATCAGATTCTCAAGCACGTCGTTCTGCACAAACTGCGTTGTACCATTTGGTTCAAGCATTTGTACGTTGGATGGCGCCAATCTTGACCTTCACTGCACAAGAAGCTTGGCCACTGATCCCTGGTCAAACTGAGAAATACGTCTTCACTACTGAATGGTATGACATCCCTGCTGCATCAAATGCCAATGTCGTATCTGAAGCTGAATGGCAAACTCTGATTTCTGTGAAATCTGCTGTGAATAAATTCATTGAATCTGCGCGTACAGCAAAAACTGTAGGTTCTAACTTGTCTGCTAAAGTTGATCTTTGGGCAAATGATGAATTAAAAGCAGTACTTGATCGCTTAGGCGATGAATTACGTTTCGTTTTAATCACGTCACAAGTGAATGTAAATGTATTTGATGAAGCTCAAGGTGACGCATCTGATCTAGATGGTTTACGTGTACAAGTGTCTGCTGCAGACGGTGAAAAATGTGCACGTTGCTGGCATGTACTTCCTGATGTGAATACACATCATGCACATCCAAGTCTTTGTTCTCGTTGTATTATTAACCTCCCAACAGGTCAAGGTGAAGAGAGAAAATATGCCTAATCCACACAATAAAAAGGGCTTATTCCAGTTTTACCCACACAATTTGTGGTGGGTAGGTTTGTCTATTATCGCGATTATTCTCGATCAATGGACCAAATGGATTGCAACGACACATCTGAACTATGCAGATCCTGTCCCTGTATTGCCCTTTTTAAATTGGACATTGTTACATA
Organism: Acinetobacter sp. CY81; assembly: GCF_059515925.1. NCBI lineage: Bacteria > Pseudomonadati > Pseudomonadota > Gammaproteobacteria > Moraxellales > Moraxellaceae > Acinetobacter > Acinetobacter sp. CY81. Next base: position 29,839 of record NZ_JCAKNC010000004.1, on the reverse strand, counting down.
ACTACGGCGCTGCCTTTAGTTTCTTGTCCGATGCTGGTGGTTGGCAACGCTATTTCTTTACTTCTCTTGCAGGGATTGTGTCTGTTATTTTCGTATTTTGGCTGGTTCGTATGCCAAAGAGCGTGACCATTTTACCTTTGGCGATCGCCCTGATTTTAGGTGGTGCTGTGGGTAATCTAATTGACCGTGTCGCTTTGGGCTATGTGGTCGATTTCATTCATGTGTATTACAACAACAGCCACTTCCCTGCATTTAATATCGCTGATAGTGCCATTACTTTAGGTACAATCTTGCTCCTTATCGATACTTTCTTCTTAGAAAAACATCGTATTCAAGCTGCGGAAGCGCAAAAAAATGACTGATTTTATCAATCCAAATGAAGACACTCGCATCGAAGCGGGTGCTAAAGTCGATCTACACTTTTCAGTGGCCATTGAAAATGGCGTAGAAATTGACAATACACGTAGCCGTGAAGAGCCAGTCAGCTTAGTCATGGGTGACGGTAGCTTATTACCTGGTTTTGAAAAAGCACTGTTTGGTTTACGTGCTGGTGATCGCCGTACTGTCAGCCTACCACCTGAAGATGCATTCGGCCCTTGGAACCCTGAAAACGTTCAAAAGTTTGATACAGTGAAGTTCGAACAACGTCCTGTTGAAGGCGAAATGATCGAGTTTGAAGATAAGGCTAAACAAAGCTTATTTGGTGTGGTTAAAACAATCGGTGATGATATTACTGAAGTTGATTTTAACCATCCACTTGCAGGTAAAGACATTACTTTTGAAGTTGAAATCTTCAAAGTGACGCCAGCAGGTCAGCAAGGCATTAAAATTATGTAAGTCTATCTGACTGATATGGTTTAAAGCTCCCCTTCGGGAGCTTTTTTTATGCGATTACATTTGTTCTGAGATCAGCATTTCAATACAATAATCGAATATTTACAGACGAATAAACGCTTTAATCTCAGAGATATAAACTCAAAATAGGATAATAAATGAATATTTTCATTGTTGTAGGTAGTGTTCGTGAAGGTCGTACTGCGATTAAGGTTGCAGATTGGATTCAAAAAACAATTCAATCTTACGAATTCAGTACAGTGAAGACAGAAATTGTCGATTTAAAAGAATGGGATTTGCCCTTCTTTGCTGGAGCTCACCCTCCGCTGACAGGCATTTATGATCAGCCTAAACAACAAGATTGGGCAGATAAAATTGCTCAAGGTGATGCTTTTATTTTCATTAGCCCTGAATACAACCATGGTTACAGCCCTGCGCTTAAAAATGCTTTGGATTACTTAGGTAAAGAATGGCAAGGCAAACCTGCTGGCTATATCAGTTACGGAGGCAGTAATGGTTCACGTTCAATCGATCAAATTCGCCAAGTGGCAACACAACTTGGTTTGGTTGATTCAAATGCAGTCGTGGAAATTCGTGATATTTTCGCACGTAATCGTGGTGAAACTTTTGAAGGCAATGAGTTTGATGATAAAGCATTAAAATCAGTTTTCGATAAATTGGTTCAATATGTGAGTGCTTAAATCAATTTTAGATCAGCACCTGTGTAAGAAAATGCTTACATGCGAATCCGTCTCTGACCTCTATGCTGATTTTAATATACGCTTTATATTTAACTCATACAGAGACAGGAAGTCTCATAAAATAAAAAGAATATCAGATGCAGGAAGCAATAGATTTGACAGGAGTTAAATCTCAGCAATATATAAAAAAGCCTCAACAGGATGTTGGGGCTTTTTTAATACATGTCATCACTCTCTGGATAACAAAATAAATCTCTTCAGCCAAAGCCACTGTTATCTATTTTCGATGATTAGAATTCGATCATTAGAAACAGTGACTGAATAAGATGAGTCTTTAACTATTGTGCTCTGAGTTGTTGAAATTCCGCATCATTAAAATATCTCAACATCCCTATTTAGAGACCTCTACAATCAATCGCGTCGCTAAATACAAACGCGGAACAATGGTATCTTTTAAAATATACTCAGCATTACTCGAATGAGCACCATCCCCTGACAGCCCCATTCCTTCAATGATCGCAGCTTTAGATTTTACGCCAGCGAATGCCGCATCTGTGCCACCACCAGTCGGTGTAAGAGAAACTGTCAGTGGTATATTCAACTCATTTTTATAAATCGCTTGAGCTTGCTCGGCTAACTTTTTAGAAGCATCATTTGCTGCCAAAGGTGGGCGTCGTACTTCGAATTTGACACTGACTTGGCTATCTGCCAATTTTTTATTGTTAACCTTCTCATTCAGTGTCTTTTCAACAGCCTCAAAATCTTGTACTCGTAAAGCACGAACATCTGCTTGAGCAGTAGCATGGTCAGGGATTACATTACGTGTCTTACCCGCTTCAGCAACCGTCCAATTAAGCTTTAAACCTGTCTTGGCATCAGATAAGTTTTGTAGCTGTGCAATTTGGTGTGAAAGCTCTGTGAGTGCATTCACGCCAGCTTCTGGTTTCACTCCTGCATGTGAAGATTTTCCTTTAATATCTAAATACGCAGCGCCAATTCCACTGGTCGCTAAACGTAAATTACCATCTTTCCCCCCGCCTTCAAATGAGAAGACAACTTCCTGATCCTGAGCAGTTTCAGTAATCAATTTACGAGAGGCAGGTGAACTGATTTCCTCATCAGAATTCATTAAAACAGTGATCGTACCGTAATCTTTATAATTTATTTTTTTAAGCGTATTGAGTACATGCAAGATTGAAGCGACACCCTGTTTATCATCAATAATTCCTAAGCCATACACCTGATTACCATCGACTTTGAAAGGTTGATTTTTCAACATACCACGTTGATAAACTGTATCCATATGCGCAATCATCATGATCTTACTTTTGCCCTGCCCTTTGAGCACGGCTTTGACCATAGGACCCATTTTTTCAGGGGTATCATCCATTCGATAAATATCAGTACTGTTAATGATGTTGACTTCTGCACCCACTGCTTTTAATTGATCAGCTACAACTTTGGCGATTTGATTCAGCCCTTCAATATCCTTACTGCCAGACTCAATATTGACCAACGTTTTCAATGTATCTAAATAGGCTGTTTCTTCTGCCTGTACCGCAGTTTTAATTTGTTCAGGTGTAGCTGCATATAGTATTGCGGAGAAAGATAAGCTCGATAGAAGTATCGAATATTTTAGAGTGCTTGAAGTGTTCAGGCGTGTTTTTTGAAGTCTTTTTATCATTAGAATCATTCCATGTTTTCCTTTTGACTTTTCAATGTCATATAAAAAACAGGAATGATCAATAAAATAATCACATTTAAATGTAATCAAGTTTGAATCTTTATATTAAATAGGAAAAATCATCAAAATAATATTCTTAATGATTCAATCATTAATTTTGACCCACTGTTAAATTTTGATTGCCAATACATTTACAACCACATGCAAGCGGTGAATTATGCTGTGCTGCGGGTTTGCCCATGACCACCATTTTATTGTCACCAGCGACAATCGTTGTCACTGTTTTATGTTTAGGACACGTTGCCTTATCACCTACACAGGCAACAGGTTTACCTTCAATTAAAAAAGCGGTATTGGCAGAGATCACTTGCCCCCCACCTGTGGTTGGAGAGCCAATCGTAATATAGGGAAAAGCCATCTTATTTATCCTTATTCTTGAATGTATTAAATTTGAAGTTATAAAACTTCAAATTCAATACGGCGGTTCTTCTTACGACCTTCAGCTGTTGCATTATCAGCAACGGGTTTATCCGCACCTAAACCTTCAGTGGTCAAACGCGTTGCAACAATACTTTTAGAGATTAAATATTGTTTTACTGCTTCAGCGCGCTGTTGACTTAATTCTTTATTTTTAACTGGATTACCTTGACTGTCGGTATGCCCTATGATTTTGACATTTTTACCCTGAACTTTATTCAGTGCAATGACCATCTCATCAAGAATTTGTGTTCCCGCAGGTAATAACACTGCACTGCCTGATTCAAATTCAATAATACGATTTTTCAGTGCATTATCAATCACAGCTTGCTCAGCATGGTTCACCCCTAGTTGAGCACTAAAACGATAAGGCGCCTGAATTAACGATTGAAAAGTTGCAGTCATCGACTGAATTTCATTTGGATTTAAAATTTTACCCGATAAATCCACCTGCGTTCCGCGCACAGACAACTTCCCTTGCGAAACTTTTTTCAAATCTGGTGTAATCACATTGGTGACGGATTCACTCCAACCATTTGGCGCTGAAACTGGACGTACTTGGATTTTATCAATCACTTGATCTTGAGGATAAATACTTCGGGTTTTCGCTAAAATCGCTTGTTTAGACTGTTCATTTGGAACAACCCCTTCAACGATAATATCTTTCGCAAAACCGATTCCGCTGATCCCTAAACCAATACAAAAACAACCCAGTTGAACCGCACTCGCAATCTTATTTTTTATATTCATAACTATTCATCTATAAATGTCTGACGGAAGATTTTCATACCTTGATTCAGGCTGAGTTGTCTTTCACACAAGTTTTGTTCTAGCGTTGCAAGCCCTGCATTTTGCTCTAAATAAGCATCTATCCAGCTTGCTTCAATCAGTGACACCCAATGCTCCGTTTGCATATTTTGCGTAAAAATATCGCTCAATGCTTCAATATCGGCACCTTGGAATCCAAACAATAAGACTGGATTATCCGAATGCAAAATCCCGATTAAAACTTCAGTATTATTTTTAGATAAGAATCTTGAAATCAAACTGACCCAGAATGCTGCAATTTCATAGCAATAACTTGGATTATTGATCGGCAAAATTAGAATCTTATTCAGCTTAGACGTGCCATTTTTCAATACAGGTTGAAGAAGCAATCCCAGTCCAATCATACTTTGTGCAAGTTCGTACACACTGACTTTCATCAGTTGTGCAAATGAATGCATGGTATGGTTATCAAAAAAACGACTGGTTTCAGACGGATCTAAAATTTGAATTTCATCTGAAAGCTTCGCCAATTTATCCAATAAAATGTCTGGGTCTCGAACCGTGCGAATCACACGGTTACGTTGGAACAGATCAATCAAAACAGGCTTATAACTATAAGGTGCAAACAACAAGTTTTGGAAAGGTGAATCCACTTCTAATAAGTGACTAAGTACCATGGGAAACTGACGACCAGAGCTATCCTCACTGGTAATCAGATTCGCGACCATAAACATATTTTCTTTAGGGTTTGCAATGAAGAAATCTAAAGAAGCCAATGTTTGATACGTTTCATTAAAATTAGGGTTCTTCATCGCAAGGTCTAGAGCTTCAGTAATCCACTGATCAATGACTTGAATCAGGGAATACTGCCCTTTGCTCTTGAGAAAATCCCCTCGCGCAGGGCTCTTACCATAATACAACGGCGTAGATTTTACGATTTGCATGGTTGATCTCCCTGTCTGTTCTTTCCTTGAATCATCATGGTGTTGCACCTCCTGCTGCTGGAGCAGTAGAGCTTGTCGCATTTTGTAGCGCTGTAGCTGTTGCAGGATTAGCCGTACCTGTTGACGGTGCGATAGGCGCTGCTTGTGCTGAAATTACACGAACTGCAGTCTTATTGGTGGTGACTTTATCAACCAATTGTAGACCGTTAAAGTCACGGTTCGAACCAACGCTTGGATTGCCACCTTGGCTTGAATTACCACTAATCAAGCGGAAGTTTACTTTGACTGCAACTTGAGGATTTTGTGGACTAGACCATGTCATTTGAACAACGCCATTTTGTTCTACACGTTGTGATGAATCGATCAGCTTGTTAATCCCGTATTCACCTGGTGCATCAAATACAGTATGTGTTTTACCTTCTAAATCTACCGCAGTAATACGCGCACCTGGGATTGCACCCGCATTTGGCCAGACAAAGTTCACCCACTGTTGAATGCCATTTTCAAAGATCAATCGTTGACCATCGATGTCGATGGTATAAGACAATAATTGTTGATTTGGCAATGGATAGAACTGGAAGTTAGACTGATTTGCAGCAACAGGCGCAGCAGTTGCACCACCCGCAGATAACCCTGTTGCAACACCATTTAACGGCGCTACATAACGCTGGAAGTTCATCACAAATTGAGGGTTTAAAATAATCCCTTGGTCTTTCCATGTTTTAGAGGTCAATGTATAACCACGGCGAACTACAAATGGATCTAGGGTTTCTTTCACAAAGTTCGCAATACTACCTGCTTCACCAAAAATTTGACCAATTTCACCACTAGTCGCTTGGAGTGAAGCAGAAGAGTTAAATGGTATTTTTTTACTTAAATTTTGATTAAAAGGTTGATAAGCCTGCATCGTCCAAAGTTTGTTGATCTCTTCCTGCGTTGGCACAATTAGACTTTCAAATGATTGCGTTAATGGGCTAATAAATAGCTTTTGCACAATCTTATTGTCTAAATCATTTAAACCAACCGATAGTTTTTCATCAACTAGCTTTTGAGTCACGTTTAGTACAGAAGTCTGTTCATTGATGGTTTGTTTCACCAAAGCCATTGAGTTCGGTCCAATGTCACCCGCATTTTTCAAATCGTTCATTTTACTGCGAACTTGACTTAGGCTTTCTAAGTACTCATCTAGCAATGATTTGTTCTGCTGATCATCACGCTTACGTACCAATTGATAGAACACATTGAACTCTTTCGAGATAATACCTTGAGTTTGACTCGCAGCACGTTCGACAGCATTCGAGGTATCTTGACGTAATACTTTACGTTTAAACCATGCCACAAAACCTTTTTGCGGTGCAGCTAATTCAGCTTGAACCACAGGGTTGTCCCAACTGGTTTCTTTGGCTGTACGCTCGACCAATGTACGAATTGGAGAATTCTGTGGTTCACCCAATAAATCAATTGCTTTACGTTGCTGTTCAAAATCAGGTGTTTTCGCATAGTAAACAGAACCTAAAAACTTACGCCATTCAGCGATATATTCTTTCTTATAAAGTTCAGTAAGCTGTCTACGAATTTGATCTGGACTACCACTAAAGGTTAAGTCATCAGATTGATTAGCATTGAGCACCCAGTCTTTAGACTCAGTCGGGCTATTTGCTGCCTTATCAATCTCTTGTTCGATAAACTCACTCCATGCCTTTTGAGTAAATACACCTGGCAATGCATATGAACCCAAAACCACTGAACGGTTTGCTTCACCTACAATTTGAGCAGTTGTCACCGCAGGGAAACGCGCTGCGCCACGCATTTTAATTTCGTTATAAACACGATCCCGCGCAGGCATACCTTTCATCACTGAAAGCAATACATTACGGCTTTGATCCACCAATTGCGCATCAGCAGACAAGGTTGGGAATTTCGGATCATTTGCCAACGTCATGCTATAAGTCAGAATTTGTTCTGCACGTTGAATCATTTCACCACGTGGCATTTGCCCACGATTGGCATCTAGCCATGAACGCCAAAAACGAGTCACCTGATCACTTAAATGACTCGCTTCCATGTATTGTGGATTGCTCATCATTAAATAGGCTTTCAATGCGTTATACGCATCTTGCGGACTGGTATCACTTGGTTCTAAATTCTGTTGTGATTTACTCGAGGCCTGTTCAATCTGAACATTAACGTGATTGGCTTTCAGGGTTATTTCATTGGCTTTAACACGTTGTAAGAACTGCGAAATATTCTGTTGAGATGGCTCAAGCACAATTTGCTTCACACCTTTTAGGTATTCGGTTTTCAACTTTTCACGAAGCTCATTACCTTGGTACATACCAAAGCCAAATTTTAATGGACGATTATCATCAAAATCATCGAGCTGTTGTAAGCGTTGTTGTAATACTAAGAGTGCATCCAATTGAGTTGAAAGCGCTTGACCAGAGGTCTGCTCCATTTGCACAACTTTATTTAAGTCCGCTTGTACATCTGCAATCAATTGCTGATTATTACGATATGACCATACCCATAAACCGAGAATAATCGACATCCCCAACAAAGCCGCGATAAATGTTAAATAACGCTGACGTTTTTTGGCTGGATTAATATGCTGTTTTACTAAATCTTTATCTTTCAAAATCACATTTGAAAAAAGACCTTTTAAGAAATAACCATGGTTTTGAGAAACCGATGTTTTGGGAATACCATGTTCGCTGTTCGGAATTTTAGTCAGTCGGAAGTCTTGAGCAATTTGCTCCGTCATTGGACTTTCAATCACACCTTCTTGTAGTGCACTGGTAAAATAGAAGCCACGGAAAACAGGTTTAAATTGATATGGGTTTTCTTCGAATAACGTACCAATAAATGTTTTTAACGCAGGCTTAAGCGTCTTAAACTCAAGTGGGAAAGTCATAACACTTGGTGAAATATTTTGAGAATGACGGCGACTTAAATGCGTCGTACTTACGCTCTTCAATCCATCATATAAAATATTGTAGTGTTGCTCGAACAAGTCGACTGCATTGTTTGAAGAGTCAGGTTCGTACGGTAATGTTGCGCCCCAAACTTGATCAAACTCTTCCTGTTCATAGCAATCAAAAAATTCCGTAAAACCTGCGATCAAGTCCATTTTTGAGAAGACCAGATACACAGGTGCAAAAATCTCTAAACGCTCAGTTAAATCTTGAATACGTGCACGTAAATTTTTAGCTAACTTCAAAGATTTTTCAGGACTTTGACTAACCAACTCAGCAATACTGACGGTGACAATCAAACCATTAATTGGTGCTTTAGATCGGTTCTTTTTCAATAAATCTAAAAAGCCAACCCATTCTGAATGATCCTCTGAATAGACAGAATAGCGACCAGCAGTATCCAACAGTACCCCTTCTGTTGAGAAAAACCAGTCACAGTTACGCGTACCACTCAAGCCAGATGAAACCGCACTTTTATGTGTCTCTTCAAATGGAAATTTCAAACCCGAATTATAAATGGCAGAGCTTTTACCCGCAGCTGGGTTACCAATCACCATATACCAAGGTAATTCATATAAAGCTGCATTGCCTTTCTTATCGCCAAGCTTTGATTTACGAATCAATTGAATTGAATCTTTCATCTGCTGGCTAACCAGTTGTAGCTCTTCTTTATCTTTCTGCTTACCGTATTCAGCTTCAGTGTCTTTTTCTATTGCTTCAGCAAGTTCTTCGCCTTGTTGTGCGTGTTTTCGACGTTGGAATAAAAAATAGATTCCATAAATAATTAACCCGACAAAATAGGCACCAAGCAAAGGGAAAAAGAATTTATTGGGAATGGTATTTTTCAACGCCATAATTGAAACAAATATAGACAATGCGATGATTGCCTTTGGATTTGTAATGTATTGCCACAAGTAGCCTAAAATAATATACATTTTTTTCTCGTTCTATTCTTTAATTCAAATACGTTCATGCAGATTTGCTTAGCCAAATGAGGACTAAGCATCTCGCTCAACCGATGTATCTTGTTCAGTGATGGCTTGAATAAAGCTCTGGGTTTGTGGCAAATCACAACAATACACCATAGACATTAACTCGTCAGATGCTTGCGTAGCGAGAATAAAACCAAATATTTTCGCCACATGTTCCGTTTGTCCCACACTCGATTTCATATATAAATAATGATGTTGTTCAATTGGCGTATCAGAAAAATTATGATTTAAACGTTTCACTACTTTTAAATCAGTAATGTCATCCAGCTGAATCACGAAAGGTTGTTCTTGTTGATATTGTTCCAGTTGATGAATATTCAGCTGTTCTAAAGTGTTCTGTAATTTGCTTTCATTTAATGCAATTTTAATGGTTTTTAATGGCTGCATGTTGTTTATTAGCACTGAAGTTTTTGCGATACAACAACTACCTACAAATTCCGACGGAAGATACTGTTCAGAAACCCATGTTTTTTCATCGACTGTGTCTTGATCAATTTCAGAATCAGCAACGACAACAAAACTCACAATATCTTCAGCTTTTTGAACTTGCTGTAATAAATTCATCCATTCTTTATATGCTGTTTCTTTGCCCCAATAGTGAAGTTCCACGTGGAACTTTTGAGGAATAATACCCAGCTCAGTAAAGAAATCACCGATTAATTCTTTTGTCGCCTCTTCATCCCAAATATGAAGCAAATCTTCTGCCAAAATTAGATGGACATCTAAACGGCTTAATTTTGAAACCTGTTCAATCGTACGTTCAATTTGATCATCATCTTCACGATCTGCATTTGGGTCAATCCATGCTGGATGCATACGATATTCATGAACCAGTTGCCCTTCATAAAACAATGCGGACTGTTTTAAATGCTCTGCAATCGCCCAAAGTGTTTCTGTATTCTGTTCGAGCTGATACTTCAACAAAGCTTCAATACGCTGTTGACGTTTATTGCTTTGATCAAATTCATCCTCTTCCTCTGATTCGAGCATATCGTCGATTTCAGGAATACGATAACTTAGAATAGGTAAGCCATAACCGTTTAAAAGTTTTGAATCTAGCTCTGGGCTTTTGAAATTTTTTAATTCTTCCCAAATTGCTTCATCCTCACCCAATGCACTTAAAGACTTACTCGAAAATACATTCAAATCAGTCCACATGATTTTTTCGGGTGGGAGTTCTGCTACTTCATCATCTTGATCACGATCTGCTTGTTGTTCCTTTTGCTTCTTTTCCTGACTTTCTTGATACCATTTACGAATCATAAATGGCATAACAAAGAGCATCGAAAGAGCCAAAGGTAATAAGCCAAAAAATAACAACATATCCTGTGTCGATGGATCATGATTAATATCACGCCAATAGAACACCACAACTGCCGTTACAATGACAAAAATAGTGATAAACACACCTAAAATCATTTTAATCATCTAAGCAACCCCAAGTAGTGCATAACAGGTTTCATTATTATGTTCCGGCTGTTGAGGCATTAAAAAAGCCCCTTGACTTAAACCCATATCAAAATTTGATGACAAACAGATTGGCTGAATTTCTTTTTTATCTAGGATTAATCTCACATCAACCATTAAGGTCGGACTGCACCAACTCTGGATAATGCTCTTTAATTTTTGACTGCGTTTTTTATTCGGTAAAAAATCCAAATAAGTTTTACGATCTAAAGGGCCAATCTGAATTTCAATTTTGCCATCAATCTGTTTGACTATTTCACCGCAAAACGTGTTTACACCCAATAGACTCGGATTTGTACCACCAAGGCTCGTGCGCTGTTCAGGCGCTAATTTAAATTTTTCTTCGACAAATTCTTGAATATGAAAATCAGTTTTAAAAACACTACTCAACATCGTTTTTAATGCATGAGCAGTATTGTTTTGACCCTGCATTAAACCTGCAAATTCAGCAAAATAATCATCGAGTTCAGTTTGTTGATGATGCTCACTGATATAACCATTCAGTGCATGTAGAATTTTTAAATAATGGTTTTCTTCTTCAATTTCATAACGGATCGGCAAATTATAAGCAACACTTGCCTCAGCATATTGCGCTGTAAGCTTATGGTTAAATAGGCTTAAAAATTTACGTGTTTCCTCTCTCGCCTTCCGTGGTGCGAGTTTAACTTTATTGGTATAGCTATAAGGTAATGCACCCTGCATACCGGTTAAACCAACCATTAAATTGGTCAGCTCAACTTTCTCATCCACGAGTTGTAAGGATTCAATCTCAGTCTTAGGAAAATTCAATTCAATCGATGATTCGAATCGAAAATCATTTGCCCAATATTTTAAATTTTGTTGATATGGAACATGCCTTAACAGTCGAATACTTTGAATAAACTCAAAGGAAGTCGGCGCTTTAAATAACTCATCAATTACAGAAGCTTCTTGCCACCAACGTTCTGAACGCATTGGTATAACTCCTGTTGTGAGTTCATATCATAAATAATGACATCAACAAAACTGTTCATTTGAACTTTTAAATTAAATACATGACTTAATAATTGACTGAAAATATACAAACTGTGTCCATGAAACACTTTTTCATCGATATAAATTTGAACTTTTACACCGCGAACAAACATCGGGAAGGGTTTAGCTTCAACCAACTTATTGGTCAATCCAAACTCAACCTGCTTGATGGCATCAATCAATAAATGATTTTCTTTAGTCTTTGGTAGGTTATACAGTTCCAATAACTCTTTAACATGACTAACGGCATCCCCTTTCATCAACGCTAAAGTGTTTAACGACAAATGCGAAATGATGCGCCACTGCTCTTGCTGATTTTGCTTAAACTGATTCGGTAAAGTTGGACGCTTCAATACCAACGCACGGCGCGCCAAGCTACTGTCATTTAAATTAAGTACATTATTCGACTGACTTAGCGCTTCATGTGGCAAATTTCGGTTTGAACACAACAGTTTGGTGCTAATAAAATCAGATTTGGTATCGAATGGACTCAATTGTTTAGAGATGATCGAATAACCCGTTTCTACGAATTTGCTATGCATCAGAGTTGGATTTAATGCATAGAAAAATTGCACTTTTTCATCGTTATAATGACTCATGGCAAAAAATGGCAAGATCGGATAAAAAACCTGATCATCGCTATTTTTCTCACGAACCATATTCATGCTGAGGATTGAATAGACCTGATAGAATTCAGGGTGATGTGTATCCGTAAGTAATGGATACTCCATATTTTTATGATTGATTTTTTGCGGCTCTGCACTTTTCTCAAAAAGATTCACAGCAGGTGCACAGAACAATTTAAAGTTCGCAATATTTAGCTCTGAATAGTTGCGAATCATCACTTGATCATTCAAATTCAATTTAAAGTGAATATGAATTTCAAAGCTGGTCTGTTCTTTAATACGCCCCTTCAAAAAACCTAGATTCAGGTTGAGAAAGTTGTATTTTTCAGCAAAGCAAAAATATTCCATCAATAAACGATAGGCATGATGCGTATGTTGATCAATCGGTAATACACTCTCCTCTTCCTCAAACCCACTCACATCAAATGGGTTCTTGATAGGAAAATTCTGATTTCCAATTTTTACTGAAAAACCCGTCGTCGTTTTAAAAATACTGTCTAGAACTTGAAGTGGAAAATTTGAAATCGCATCCAAATAAATCGGTAACTTTTCATTGGCCACCCATTTATGCGCATCATTAAATAAATCAAAACCCAGCACCATGGTTGCATTCTGGTTTAGATGAATATGCGCACTTGGGTTGGTTTTAAACTCGAGTTTATTTAAAAGAATGGGCAAAAGTTTGACTTGCTGAGTACTACTAAACTCACACTGCACCCCTTTAAAACTACGTGATTTGAGCATCGTATTTTTAGGAATAATATGTGCTTCGGTGAGCTGCTTAATCTTATTTACATCTTCAAAACTAACCACGGTACAACTTGGGAAATGGCGGAGATACTGAGGAAACATCACCTCAAATAATGCGCGAGTAAAAATATCGTAACTGTCAGCTAACTTTTTATCAACACGTGCTGCGATCAGTGAAAATGCTTGAATCAAACGTTCAATATGCGGATCGTCAATCTGTTCTTGGTTTAATGATAGACGTTGTGCGATCTTTGGATACTTCTGCGAAAACTCACGCGATTGCTGACCAAATTCTTGTAGCTGCTTCTCATAATACGGTAAAAGTTCTTCTATCACTGGAGCCCCGGGTCTACGATCGCGCAGAAATTACATATTGTTGCGTGGTAGGTTTTAATAAAGCATCAAAAATTACAGGTTCATATAAAGGATGAATATTCAAATAAGCTTGTATGCTCAAACAAAGCGATCCCATATTCTGCTCATCCATTAACATTTCTACTTTTATTTGTGTTAACCGTGATTCTTGAGCAGCAATTGAAACTTCGATTGATTGGCAAATTTTATCTCGATCCATTGGATTTGCTGTGGACAGCCCAACAAAGTCAATAATGCCAAATTGTAAAATGGATTTTTTAACTAAAGGAAAATCATCAATGGTTTCAAGTTTTGCAATTCGACTATTTAAAAGATCTTCCAAATCGTGAGCAACAGATTCCCGCAACTCCTTAATCGTTAAACCTCTGAGTAGTTCTTCTTGTTCTGGGATTAAACGATCAAATAATGTTGATCTAAATCCGAAAGGATATAAATGATTTAATTTCATTCTAACTTTATATAATTAATGGAGAGACAAAGACCGATCTAAGATCAGTCTTTGCTTTACCACGGTATAACGATTATTGAGTTGCTGAATAAGTAGCAGTGTTATTCGCAAGTGACCACTTACCAGTGATAGCACCTTGTTGAGTACCATCAATAGATTGTTGAGTGTAAGTCCATTCTACTGCAGCATATTTAAGACCAAATGCTTCGTGTGGAACACCTTCTTCAGCAACGCTTGGAGATACACTTGCAATCAACGCATGTTTCAATTTGATTTGTAAGTACTTGATACGTTTGTCACCGTTTGCACGGTAAAAATCGATTTGTACTTCGTCAAATGTATAACCCGCAGAACATGCTTCCCAAAGTTTTGGACTTGTAGCATCCAAATCTTTTACAAAAAGCATATCAGAATGTTCAACACGTTCAGCAGTATGACCACCTACGCTTGAAGATGTTGCAGATTTTGGTTGACGAATGTTATGAGACCAAGAATTGACTTCAAGCCATTTCTTGTGCTCAGTATCACGCGATTCACCATCAATCTTATATTTTCCTGTGAATTTAATGTATATATCTTTCATCGAAGATTTCCTATTATATTAACATTATTATAAAGTTGCCCTATTTTAATTCGAGGACTGAGGTAACTCAGTGACAAGTCGCAGAGAAACTGACAACTCATCCAACTGGAAGTGTGGTCTTAAGAAAACGACCGACTTGTAGTGACCCGGATTTGCTGGATCTTCTACAACTTTTACTGATGCTTCACGAAGCGGATATTGTGCTTTCGCCTCTTGAGAAGCACCATCATCTAATAAGATGTATTGTGCTAACCACTCATTTAAGAATGCTTCAACATTCCCAGCAGATGCAAAACTACCAATCTTGTCACGCATCATGGCTTTCAAATAATGAGCAATTCGAGACACTGCCATAATGTATTGAATTTGGCTCGACAATGCAGAGTTTGCATTGGCTGTATCACTGTCATATTTCTTCGGTTTCTGTGTCGATTGCGCGCCAAAGAACGCTGCATAATCCGTATTTTTACAATGTACCAGTGGAATAAAACCTAGATCGCTTAATTCTTTTTCACGACGATCTGTAATCGCTACTTCAGTTGGACACTTGAATACAACTTCACCGTCATTGGTTTTAAAAGTATGGACTGGCAAACCCTCAACCAAACCACCACCTTCAACACCACGAATTGCAGCACACCAACCATGTTGGTCAAATGCATTAGTCAAACGCGTACCAAAACCATATGCAGCATTCATCCATAGATACTGATCATGGTTATCACCATTTACATCTTCTACGAAGTTAAAACCTTCAGTCGCCCAACCCTCTTTCGGATCATAAGGTAAACGACCAAGAACACGAGGCATAGTCAAAGCTACATAACGTGAATCATCGCTTTCACGGAATGAACGCCATTGTACATATTCAGCTGTTTCAAACACTTTAGATACATCACGCGGACGATCAATATCTGTAAATGAATCCAAACCTAGAATGGATGGGCTAGCTGCAGAAATAAATGGTGCATGTGCTGCTGCCGCAACATGAGAAATCTGCTCAATGAGGTACATATCCGATGGTGTACGATCAAATTCAAAATCGCCAATCAGCGTTGCATAAGGCGCACCACCAAATGAACCATATTCTTCTTCATACACTTTTTTAAACAATGTACTTTGGTCAAAATCAGTTGCGCTTTGAAAATCCTTCACCAACTCTTTCTTCGTTGTATTTAACATACGAATTTTAATCAAAGGATTTGACGGTGTTTCTTGACAGAAATAATAAAGTCCACGCCAAGTCGACTCAATTTTTTGGAAGTTTTCGTTATGCATGATTTTGCTTAATTGTGCAGAAATCAAAGCATCAATTTCAGCAATACGCTTATCAATTGAAAGCGTCATATTCTCTGAAACTGTGATTGTTCCAGCCATTACTTCTTTTGCTAATTCACCAAGTAAGCTTTTCGCACGTACATGCTCTTCATCATTGCGTGCAATGCGACTTTGCTCAACGATTGAGTCTAATAAGCCTACATCTTCAGTGGTCTGGCTTGTTGCTTGAGCAGCTTGTAAATTACTCATGATCATCTGCTCCCGCTTCAGCACTCATCTTACGAATCTGATCTGTATTTTTTAGAACATCATCTAACAAATCTTCTAAGCGTTCACTATTTGAAATTTTATTACGTAAATCCGTTAAACGCTCACGTGCTTCAACTAGCTTTTTCAAAGGGTCAACTTGTTGAACCACATTCTCTGGACGGAAATCTTCCATTGAGTTAAATGTCAAATCAACACTCATTCGCCCACCCTCTTCAGTCAAAGTATTTTCAACTTGAAAAGCAGCACGTGGTGCTAAAGATTCCATAACTTCATCAATGTTTTCCAAATCAACATTAATGAATTTTTTATCTTTTAATTTAGTTTTTTCAAGTTCAGATGCTGCAGAGAAATCCCCCATTACCCCAACAACAAAAGGCAATTCTTTAATTTCTTTCCCATCGCCAACTTCAACGTCATAAGTTAACTGAACACGCGGTGGTCGAATGCGTTGTAATTTTTTTTGTACACTTTCACGCTTAGCCATAATTTTTATCCTAAATAACTAAATATTATAAATTTGCAAATGGACTGCTTCCCGGCGCTCTTGCAGGTGTAGTCGGTTTCGGTGCTGATTTTGTTGGAGATGTTGTTGCTTTCTTAACTGTTCGCTTAGGTGGTGCTTTTCTTGCAGGACGACTCTGCGCGCGCGCAGCCTGTGCTCTAGGACGTGACTCAGATGCAGTCGTTTCTTTTTTATCTTCAATCACAGCCAAAGGCTTGGCTTTTCTTACTGCATCAGAAAAAACAACAGCAGGTGCATAACCCTCATCTGAAAGATAGCGCACTTCTTTTTCGCGGATTTGAGTTAAAGCTTCATTTGCAATAGCAACACCCGCTAAAAACTTAACATCTGTTAAAGAAGAATGCTGGACTTGCTGTGAATTGAGCTCATTAACCAATTGAAGTGCTTTATAATTTTTACCAATTTGCTGGAATCTTTGCGCTGCTTGAGCAAGGTATCCGTTTACATTATCTTTATTTTTCTTATCGCATGCCTGAGCATAAATTTGTAACAAAGTAGGGTCAGTTTCACCAACCGCTAAAGGATTGTCTTTTAAACAACTTCTTTTAAGATCATTGGCAAATGCTGAAGTTGTTAGCACCGAACCAATTAAAAGTGTTGTAAATAATATTGCATTTTTCAAAATATACCTCTACCACTGTATTAAATTCTTAGGTTTTAACGTGTACAACTTTGTTCATGTTCTAACCACCCCATTGTTTATTAAAAGTTTATTTAAAAATGAGTTTTAATTGTTGTTAAGGTTTTGACTTTTTTATTAAATCGTATGAAATTTAACTAGAAAAACCATGTGCTCGTCAAGAACAATCGTGCCACAAAAGTGATGCAATTATCAATTTTTGGTTACAAAACAATATAGTTGCGATATAGTTTGATACTTAAATAAGGTTTTTATATCGTAAAAAATTATGTACAATAACGAGTAGAACCATTAAATATATCTTAAAAATTTGTTGTTTTTTATATATTTAGAACGATTTAAGTATAAAAGTCATTGTCTATTTTGCAGGCAAAATTGATCTAAAAAATTTATAATTTTACAGAGACCTCAAATGAATAATTTGAAAATTTTAATTACAAAACTGTCTACAACAACAAGAACAGCTTTAGAAAAGTCTGCGAATTTTTGTATCACGCAACAAAATTATGAAATCGAAATTGAACATTTATTCTACGAATTGCTCAATCAAGATCAGAAAAATGATCTTATTATCCTCTTAGAAAAGTACAAAATTTCTAAAGATGGTTTATTGGATGACATCAAAGAAACGATTTCCCAATTACCAAAAGGCAATTCGCGTACCCCAATTTTCGCTAAATCAATCGTAAGATTATTAGAACAAGCTTGGCTACTTGCTTCTGCTGAAAAGAACCCTGTAATTCGTAGCGGTCACTTACTCGTCGCGCTACTTACTGCGCCTGATCTTTATCAAATCGCAATTCGTGCTTCAAGTTTATTCGACCTTTTCCCAATCGATACGATGAAGCATAAGTTTCTTGATATTTGTGTGAAAAGTGCAGAACAACTATCTGAAACTGACAACGTTCAGTCTCAGAATGGTGAACAAGCATCGAGCGATGGTAATTCGGAGACCGCTGCTCCCAAAACACCTGCATTAGATCAATACACCATTAACTTGACTGAAAAAGCGCTGAAAGGTGGAATTGATCCAGTGATTGGTCGAGAATTTGAAATTCGTCTGATGCTCGATATTTTAATGCGTCGTCGCCAGAACAATCCCATTTTAACCGGTGAGCCTGGTGTCGGTAAAACAGCAGTCGTTGAAGGTTTAGCACTTAAAATTGCTAATAATGAAGTACCTGATGCACTTAAAAATGTCCATTTACATGTATTGGATATGGGCTTATTACAAGCAGGTGCAAGTGTTAAAGGTGAGTTTGAAAATCGCCTGAAGCAAGTTATTAAAGAAGTTCAAAGTTCAGCTCATCCAATTATTATCTTTATTGATGAAGCACACACCTTAATCGGTGCAGGTGGTCAAGCAGGTCAAAATGATGCTGCAAACCTACTTAAACCTGCTTTAGCACGTGGTGAATTACGTACCATTGCGGCAACAACTTGGGCTGAATATAAACAATATTTCGAAAAAGATGCGGCTTTAAGTCGTCGATTCCAAGTGGTAAAAGTTGAAGAGCCAACTGAAGAAGTTGCAATTGATATGCTTCGTGCCATGATTCCTGTTATGGCAAATCACTTTAATTTAAAAATTGATGATGAAGCTATTGTAACTGCTGTTCATTCATCACATCGTTACATTACAGGTCGCCAACTTCCAGATAAAGCAATTAGTGTTTTAGATACAGCCGCAGCACGCGTTGCACTGACTCAAAATGCACAACCAGTGAAGTTAGATCAACTTAAAGCACAGCAACACAATCTAAATTTAGAATTACAAATTTTAGAAAATGAACATCAACATTTCCCAATTCACCAAGAACGTTTAGCAAGTTTAAAAGATTCGATCAAAGCGCTTGAAGCCGATATTCTGCAAACTGAAGAAAGATGGCAACATGAACTGAAATTGGTTCAACAACTTAAAGAACTTGAAGTCAAAGCTGAGAATGGTGAAGCACTTGAAAAAGATGCCATTGCAAAGGTTCGTGATGAATTGACTCAATTCCAAGGTCAATTCCCCTTAGTCTTTGAACGTGTCAATGCGCAAATCATCAATGAAATCATTTCAGATTGGACAGGTATTCCTGTTGGCAAAATGGTTAATGATGAAATCAAACAGATTTTAAGTTTAGAAGAAAAACTCGAACAGCGTGTGATGGGACAAGATTATGCCCTTCACCAACTGGTTCAAGGGATCAAAACATCAAAAGCGAAACTTGAAGACCCAAATAAACCTCAAGGTGTATTCATGTTGGTGGGGCCAAGTGGTGTCGGAAAAACAGAAACAGCATTAGCACTCGCAAATGAGCTTTATGGTGGTGAATCTCATTTAATCACCATCAATATGTCTGAATACCAAGAAGCACATACGGTTTCTTCATTGAAAGGTGCACCTCCAGGTTATGTAGGGTATGGTCAAGGAGGTGTATTAACTGAAGCCGTGCGTCGTAATCCGTATAGTGTCGTACTATTAGATGAAATTGAGAAAGCCCATTCAGATGTACAAGAGCTGTTTTATCAAGTCTTTGATAAAGGCATGTTAGAAGATGGTGAAGGTCGTCTCATTGACTTTAAAAACACCACTATTCTTTTAACCTCAAATGCTGGCTCAAGTGCAATTATGCAAGCATGTTTACCTCATCCTGTAGAAGAGTGGCCAACAGCTGAAGAGCTGCTTGATCAGCTTAAACCGAGTTTATACAAACAGTTTAAGCCTGCTTTCTTAGGCCGTATGCGTATCGTCCCTTACTTCCCATTACATGATGATTTATTGGTTCGAATCATTCATCACAAAATTGGCAAAATCACGGCACGTATTGAAAAACAATATCAAACCCGTGTTGAATATACAGATGATTTGGTTGAATTATTACTGAGTCGTTGTACAGAAGTGGATAGTGGCGCTCGAAACGTCGATAACATTTTAAATTCCTCTGTACTTCCTGAATTAGCAACGCAAATATTGATGGCACTGGCAGATCAAAACTTACCTAAACTGATCAAAATTGACAGTAAAGATAATGAAATTGAGTACCTTTTAGATCCTGTTGAAAAAGCAGTTAAAAAGCGTACGACTAAAAAAACCAAAGCCACTGAAGCTTAGGCAATAAATAAGAGATAGACAGCACAATGAATTTAGATCTCGAAGCATTATTACAACCCATCTCTACAGAGAATTTATGTGGCGATGACCTGTCGTTTTCAAATGATTTTCATGAAATCAAAAAAGCGAAAACCCAAGATGATCCTTTACTTGCATTAGGAGAATGGGTTGCTGAACCAAAACAGGCTGATTGGAATTTTGTGAGTAATAAATCCATTGAGCTGTTAACGAATAAAACCAAGGATATTCGTTTACTGACTTGGTTAAGTGAAGCTTGGGGGAACCTTTATGGTTTTGAGGGATTAGCGAAAAGTTTAGAGCTTTCGCATCGTATCTTAGAAGAATATTGGCTTCATATTCACCCTGATATTGAAGATGATGATCTAGACCAACGTTTAGGTCTGCTCCAAGGCTTAACGACTCAAGTACCAGCCATTATTAAGAAAACACCTTTGGTTACTGGGCAGCCTTTTTATTCTTTATTTGATTATGAGAAAATTTTACATGATCAAAATAACCGTCTAAAAAAACCAGATGACTCAAATGAGGTCAATGCCTCTGATGAACTCGATCGTTTTGAACAGGCTCTATTTAATACATCTAAAAGTTTCCAGATTCAAAATTATCAACACTTTACAGAAATATTGAATCACTGGAATATACTAAAACAAGTCCTTGATCAATTGATGGAACTTGATGCTCCAAGTTTTGCGAGTATCGACTCTCAACTTGAATCAATTAATAAAACGCTTAGAAAACTTTATAAAGCTGATGCTTTCAGTAACACCAACCAAGCACAGCCCATCATTGCAGAAACATCGACAAATCAGCCTACAGAACACACAACACAATCCATAGAAATGATCCAGAGCCATCAAAATACCCAATCATTTCAGCCTCAGCCTCAAAGTCACTTACAAAACCGTGAACAGGCTATGCAGGTACTTCAAGAAATTGCAGACTATTTCCAAACCAATGAACCTCATAGCCCTGTGAGCTATATGCTACAGAAGACCATCAAGTGGAGTCAGATGCCTCTACACGAATGGTTAGCACAAGTTATTAAAAGTGAAAGTCCTCTCGAATCTGTTCAAGAATTGCTGGGCGTCAACAATAATCATGAATCGAATGAATGGTAATAATTAATGTTTAAAGCGGAAAAAATACTTTGGGGTGAAGGTTTATTTTTAAGACCACAACACTTTCAAGTCCAAGATACCTATCATGAGCAAAGGCTGAATCAAACCATTCGTTCAACGATTCCGTATGCGTATGGAGTTCAATCCATTCGATTTGATGAAACTCAGCTTGGAACACACGTTCTAGCTTTAGAAAGTGTCGATATGATGTGGCAAGATGGTGAAATCTATTCTGCACCATCTCGAGACTTATTGCCTGAACCTGTGCAGTTGGATGACCTCAACTTCCGCGGTGAAATGACGATTTACCTTGCGCTCTCTATATTACAACCGAATAAAAAGAACGTTGCCCTAGATGATTCTAAACAGCCAAGTCGTTATCATTCATATCTAAACGAAACACACGATCTTTATACTGATGCCGTTCCTGCAGAAATCACATTAGTCCGTAAACGTGCTGAAATTAAATTATTAGAATCGCAAATCGATCCAAATCATGACATGGACGGTTTTTTATATTTGCCGATCGGTAAGATAAAACGACATAGTGCCGGTAATTTTGAACTGGATTACAAATTCATTCCGCCTATTTTACATATCGAGTCGTGTGATTCTTTAATTAGTAATCTAAAAAGAACATTGAATGTCATTAAAGCCAAGATCAAAACCATTCAAACCAATAACCGTGAAAATGAACAAAAACTTATCGAATTTCGTTCAGGTGATATTGTTTCATTCTGGTTGGTGAATGCTTTAAACACGGCACATGCGACATTGAGCCATTTAATGTTGAACCCGCAAATTCATCCTGAACGTTTATTCTTTGAGTTATTGCGTTTAACGGGTTCATTACTGACGTTCTCGACTGCATATGAAGTTGAACATTTACCTCAGTATAAGCATCATAATCTCCAAGAAAGCTTTGCTCAACTCGATGTAATTTTGCGTGACTTACTCGACACCATTATTTCTAGTCGTTATATCAATATTGGCTTAAAAGAAATTCGCCCATCTTATTGGGTCGGTAGTCTTGAATCAGACAAAATTACACGTGACTCTCGTCTATATATCGCTGTGTCTAGTACCATGATGCAAACCCATGAATTGGTTCAGATTGTACCTTTACGATTTAAAGTGGGTACCACTGTTGATGTAGAACAACGTGTTGTTTCTGCATTACCAGCGATTCCAATTCATCACCTCATGCAAGTACCAACGGCTATTCCTGTACGTTCTGGTGTAAGTTATTTTGAAGTTGAACCACATCACGAGCTCTATCAACGTATGCTTGATTCAGAAACCATTTGTATCTATGTACCCGCAGGTTTCCAAGATATTACGATTGAATTGATTGCTGTGATGAATGGATAATAAGGACAATAATAATGAATAATCCAAATGGCGCTCCTTCCCTCTTTGATGATGGTCAAATTGGTGTAGGTTCAACACCGCTCAATGCGAACAAGATGAGTCAAACCACCAACTTGGTGGATTTAATGCATGACGGTTTTTATATTGTGTTCATGATTAAAAACCAATATGTCCCAGAAAATGCAGAGCAATTCCGTGAAAAAATCATGGATCAATTGAACCGTTTTGAACATCAAGCCAAGAAACTGCAATTTTCTGCTGAAGATATTCATGATGCAAAATATGCTTATTGCGCTTTGCTTGATGAAACAATCGTAACGCAACAAGATCCAAGTTTCTTTAATCTTCAAAACTCATGGCTCATTAGCCCACTGCAACTTAGTCTGTTCGGTTCTCAGCTGGCAGGTTATCGATTCTTTGATATATTGGAGCAAATTCGTGCACGGGGTAAAGATCGTTTGCCTGCACTTGAGGTCTTCCATTATTGCTTATTACTTGGTTTCCAAGGTAAGTATCGTATTGAATCAATTGAAAGCTTAAATCATCTGGTTGCCCGTGTTGGTGATGAAATTGATTACCTTAAAGGAAAGAAAGCTGCTTTTTCTCCTTTCGCAGGTTTGCCGGATCAGATTAAAAATATCATTCACAAAGAGCTTCCATTCACATGGATTTTGCTTTTCTTATTACTTTTCGCACTACTCGCTTTTTCAGGTTTGCGTTATATGTTGGGTAAACATGAAGATACAGCAATGGCAAAGTATCAAAATGTGATCAGTGCTCCAGCAGAACAAGCGCATATTACAATTCATTTACCTTAAAGAATTAGAAAAATGACTCAAGAAAGACAAAAAGTAATTCGGGTATTAAAACCGACACAGAAAAAGAAGAATTTATCCCCGATATATTATGGTATCGCAGGTGTGACATTCGGTATTGCTGTGACTTCCGTTTTAATTTTTTCAGTATTGGGTGATGATTCTAAAAATAGCCAGACCATTGCTCAAGACCAAAACACGAGTATGAGTAATAAGCAACTTGCTGATGAGCAAGCTGAATCTCAAACTTCAACTAAAGCCAACGCGGTAGTCGCTGCGACAGATAATTCAAAAGAATCACTTGATCACAGCACCGATGATTACGAAGAGCCTCAAACCAAGTTAAAAGACATACCCAATGCCTTTAAACAAGAAAAACAAGCAATGGTAGCTCAAAACAATCAAAATCCATTTGCCAATGCAGCAGGACAAAAGGAAGTAACTAAGCCCCCTGTCATTGCTTCAGAAAAAATTATCGTCAAAAAGCCGATCGTGGCAGCAAATACAGCCAAAGTAAAACCAGTGACTGAGAAAGCTGCACCTCAAAAGGCAGAAGTAAAAATTCAAGCCAAACCCGAAGCTATAGCAGCAAAAGCAAAAGCTGTCGAAAATGAAAATGACGTAGATTTACCTAAAGCTACAGTGCAAATCTCAGTTACACGTTCAGTCAAAGAATAATTGCTGTGATTATATTTATTGTTTTTAGTTTTATCGTTCTTACTGTTGTCCTCACGCTGATGATGTCATACGAACTTAGAACTAAGACAATAGAGACACTTAAAGGATTAATTCCGCAGAGTAAAAAAAAATGGGTATCAGCTAAAAATTTTGCTCATGAAATGAATTATGCTGCTGCCTCTGAACAAACACAATCACATTGGCATTTACAGCAATGGTGGATTTTAATCGCAGGATTTTTCTTGCTATCGAGCATTTTAATGTTTGCTTTTACTTCACGAGTTGATCCAACTAAAGTCGTTGAAGCAAATTACTTAAAATCAAATGACCCTCAAATTTATAATCTACTTAATGGAGATATGCTATCTCCACCGCCTCCCGTAGAAGAAGCATTGGTTGAAGCAGCCATACTTGCCGATCAAATAGCATCACCAATAACGCAAAGTAGCCCGATACCAGGCACATATAACGGTGAAGAAAATGACGGTCAAAGCCATGCTTACGAAACTACGAAAATTGATCGTAAGTGGGATAAAATGCATCCTAGTTACAAACAACGCTTACTCATGGTCTTTAAACTCATGAAAGAACGCCATGGTTATGAATTAGTCTTACTTGAAGGCTATCGTAGTCCAGAGCGACAAACACGCTTATCAGGTAATAAAGCCACTACCCTTGCTAGAGCCTATCAAAGCTACCATCAATTCGGACTTGCTGCGGATGTCGCTTTTAAGCGCGATGGTAAAGTCGTGATTAGTGAACGTGATCCTTGGGCAATGAAAGGATATCAACTATATGGTGTAACGGCTGAAGAAGTTGGATTGACATGGGGTGGACGTTGGACACGTATCCATGACTATGGTCATACAGAATTCCGTATGCCTGGTTTAAGAAAATCAAGAGAAACAGCTGAACGATTAATTGCAGAAGCACAGAATCAGGGGCTAATGGCGAATAATATTAATTAAAATAAAGAGAAATAAATGCAACTAGAACAAAAAGAAATTAACTCTTATACAAAGCTATATATTGCATCTAATTTGCATAATAGTTTTAGAGAATTAAATGATTACTTTAAAAATAACAAGCAAAAACTTATGGATGAAATTCATCAATATGGAATTGTTATATTTACGGGATTTGAAAATAACAACAGTGAACAATTTCAAATATTAATAGAAAAAAGTCTTTCGCTTCAGCCTTGTAACGCTTTCAATCCCAATATGCCCGCTTGGATCGCAACATGCATGAGAAGATACAGTGAAAATATCTTAGGTGCTGGAGATTACCGTCGTTATATAGACCGAAATACTGTTCAACTTGGTCCTGTCGAAAACTCAATTCAAGGACCGCATGTTGAAGGAGGTGTTCGTTCTGAACGATCCAGATACATTGCATTATTTTGTCAAGAGCCTTCTACTCATCTTGCTGAAACAGGGTTTAATAATTTAGAACTTATTTGGGAAAACTTCCCAGACAGTATTAAGAAAAAGTATTTAGGTGCATGGAATCACTTTTCTTATGTTTCTGCACGAAAAATCAATGTAATTGATCGTCTTTTATTAAAAAAAAGCCCTTTTAGCATCTCTATGCGTCCAGACAAAAAAGCCAAGCTTACTTTAAAGCCAACGCCATTCGTAATTTTTCATCCTAATACAAAAAAAATCGTCGTACAGCCTTGGGCATTCGCTAATAATACCAATTCTTTTGCATATTCTGCTGCGAAACAATGCTTTGAAAACAGAGGTTCTATTGATATTGATTCAACAGCAGAAAACATGCAGCTAACTTGGGAAATCTATAGCCAAGTTGGTGAAAAAATCGAATGGACAGATGAAGAAAAACAGCATTTTTTCAATTCAATGTATGGTAATGCACTACTATTAGAATGGCAAAAGGGTGATATAGCACTGGTCGATAATATTAAAATTGCGCACTGGCGCATGAATGGTGAGCAAGGGAACCGTAAATTAATTCAGATACAAGCCAATGTATTCAATGCTGATGATTACTATGCTGTATGAATGATTAAGCCAAACAATTAGATTCTATAAGTTTATTTCATAATTGAGCTTTTTTAATCTACTCTCCCCAATATCCTTTATTCTTTACTTAATCTTCAATTTCCGCACATAAAAAAACACCCTGCCTCATTAAGACAGGGTGTTTTAGGAATAATGAGCTGGCGATGACTTACTCTCACATGGGTAACCCCACACTACCATCAGCGCAAAGAGGTTTCACTTCTGAGTTCGGGAAGGGATCAGGTGGTTCACTCTTGCTATTGTCGCCAGCACAACTGTTTATGGATACTTGCTTAGGTCTTATAAAGTGCCTGAGCTTTCTACCAAATGAGTTATTAACAGATTATATCTGAGTTGAATATTGTCATACTAACGGGCTTCTGAATCAAGCTGTTTTGATGAATATCGAATCAATTGAGCTTTATACAACAACTGTTTGGGTGTTGTATAGTCAAGCCTCACGAGTAATTAGTATTGGTCAGCTTCACATATCACTATGCTTCCACATCCAACCTATCAACGTTGTAGTCTTCAACGGCTCTTTAGAGGACATATAGTCCTTGGGAAATCTTATCTTGAGGTAGGCTTCCCGCTTAGATGCTTTCAGCGGTTATCCCTTCCGAACATAGCTACCCGGCGATGCGACTGGCGTCACAACCGGTACACCAGAGGTTCGTCCACTCTGGTCCTCTCGTACTAGGAGCAGATCCTCTCAAATTTCCAACGCCCACGGTAGATAGGGACCGAACTGTCTCACGACGTTCTAAACCCAGCTCGCGTACCTCTTTAAATGGCGAACAGCCATACCCTTGGGACCTGCTTCAGCCCCAGGATGAGATGAGCCGACATCGAGGTGCCAAACACCGCCGTCGATATGAACTCTTGGGCGGTATCAGCCTGTTATCCCCAGAGTACCTTTTATCCGTTGAGCGATGGCCCTTCCATACAGAACCACCGGATCACTAAGACCTACTTTCGTACCTGCTCGACTTGTGGGTCTCGCAGTTAAGCGCGCTTTTGCCTTTATACTCTACGCGTGATTTCCGACCACGCTGAGCGCACCTTCGTACTCCTCCGTTACTCTTTAGGAGGAGACCGCCCCAGTCAAACTACCCACCAGACATGGTCCTCGCTCCAGATAATGGAGCAGAGTTAGAACCTCAATATTACCAGGGTGGTATTTCAAGATTGGCTCCACTCGAACTAGCGTCCGAGTTTCAAAGCCTCCCACCTATCCTACACAAGTAAGATCAAAGTTCAATGTCAAGCTGCAGTAAAGGTTCACGGGGTCTTTCCGTCTAGCCGCGGGTACACCGCATCTTCACGGCGAATTCGATTTCACTGAGTCTCTGCTGGAGACAGCGCCCCCATCATTATGCCATTCGTGCAGGTCGGAACTTACCCGACAAGGAATTTCGCTACCTTAGGACCGTTATAGTTACGGCCGCCGTTTACTGGGGCTTCGATCAAGAGCTTCGCTTACGCTAACCCCATCAATTAACCTTCCAGCACCGGGCAGGCATCACACCCTATACGTCCACTTTCGTGTTTGCAGAGTGCTATGTTTTTAATAAACAGTTGCAGGGGCCTGGTTTCTGTGGCTGTCAACCGCTCAGGAAGTAAATTCCATCACCGTCGACAGCGTACCTTCTCCCGAAGTTACGGTACCATTTTGCCTAGTTCCTTCAGCAGAGTTCTCTCAAGCGCTTTGGTCTACTCGACCTGACCACCTGTGTCGGTTTCGGGTACGATTCCTGTGTAACTGGAGCTTAGAGACTTTTCCTGGAAGTATGGTATCAGCCACTTCACTGCACAAGTGCAGCTTGCTATCAGTTCTCAGCATAGAGTACCCCGGATTTGCCTAAGATACATGCCTACAACCTTCCACCTGGACAACCAACGCCAGGCTGACTTAACCTTCTCCGTCCTCTCATCGCATTACACAGAAGTATTGGAATATTAACCAATTTCCCATCGACTACGCCTTTCGGCCTCGCCTTAGGGGTCGACTCACCCAGCCCCGATTAACGTTGGACTGGAACCCTTGGTCTTTCAGCGAGCGAGTTTTTCACTCGCTTTGTCGTTACTCACGTCAGCATTCGCACTTCTGATACCTCCAGCATACTTCTCAATACACCTTCATCGGCTTACAGAACGCTCCCCTACCACTTGCAATAAATTGCAAATCCGCAGCTTCGGCACATAGTTTTAGCCCCGTTACATCTTCCGCGCAGGCCGACTCGACTAGTGAGCTATTACGCTTTCTTTAAAGGGTGGCTGCTTCTAAGCCAACCTCCTAGCTGTCTATGCCTTCCCACATCGTTTCCCACTTAACTATGATTTTGGGGCCTTAGCTGGCGGTCTGGATTGTTTTCCTCTTGACTACGGACGTTAGCACCCGCAGTCTGTCTCCCGGATAGTACTCATTGGTATTCGGAGTTTGCATCGGTTTGGTAAGTCGGGATGACCCCCTAGCCGAAACAGTGCTCTACCCCCAATGGTATTCGTCCGAGGCGCTACCTAAATAGCTTTCGGGGAGAACCAGCTATCACCAGGCTTGATTAGCCTTTCACCCCTATCCACAAGTCATCCCCTGGCTTTTCAACGACAGTGGGTTCGGTCCTCCAGTTAGTGTTACCCAACCTTCAACCTGCTCATGGATAGATCGCCTGGTTTCGGGTCTACACCCAGCAACTAAACGCCCTATTAAGACTCGATTTCTCTACGGCTCCCCTATTCGGTTAACCTTGCTACTGAATGTAAGTCGCTGACCCATTATACAAAAGGTACGCAGTCACCGGACTCAATGCCGGCTCCCACTGCTTGTATGCATGCGGTTTCAGGATCTATTTCACTCCCCTCACAGGGGTTCTTTTCGCCTTTCCCTCACGGTACTGGTTCACTATCGGTCAGTCAGGAGTATTTAGCCTTGGAGGATGGTCCCCCCATATTCAGACAAGGTTTCACGTGCCCCGCCCTACTCGACATCATCATATAAGCCCTTTCGTGTACAGGACTATCACCCACTACGGTTGCACTTCCCAGAGCATTCCACTAGAACTTATATGACTTAATGGGCTTTTCCCCGTTCGCTCGCCGCTACTAAGGGAATCTCAATTGATTTCTTTTCCTAAGGGTACTGAGATGTTTCACTTCCCCTCGTTCGCCTCGTATGACTATGTATTCATCATACGATACCTGCCTTATGACAGGTGGGTTTCCCCATTCAGAAATCTCCGGATCACAGGATATTTGCCGCCTCCCCGGAGCTTATCGCAGGCTATTACGTCTTTCATCGCCTCTGACTGCCAAGGCATCCACCACATGCACTTAATTACTTGACTATACAACCCCAAACAGTCGTTT